>DYJM01000288.1 GCA_020723125.1 Acidithiobacillus ferrivorans | reverse complement strand
GCAGCGGTAAAGTCGGCGGTGACCGTCTTTTTCCACACCTCCCCGCCGTTGGCCCCGTTGGTGGTGCCGATGTAGAGGCGGTTGTTATGGACGGCCATCGCACCCAGGCATACATATCCGTTATTGCTATCACCCAAACCGGCCTCTGCTACCGGCTCCCAATCGGTACCGTTGCCAGTCCGCCAGAGCTGCAGGCCAAGACTCCAGTTAGCGACTGCTGCGTATAGGTAATTGCCGAAGGTGATACCACTGAGGATATATTGATTGGCAGGGTTGCCGAAACCGTTATCGACCACCTTGACCCAATCACTCTGGCTGTTGCAAACAGTCGCCACACAACGCCAGACCTCGGCCCCTTTCGACGTGCCGCCCACGCGGGAGATGTAGGCGTACAGGGCATTGTTGAATACGATCAATCTCTCCACCCGATGGGCCTCCACATCACCAAAGCCGGGATCGTTGACCTGCACCCAGTTGGACCCGTCATAGCGCCAGACCTCACCGCCAAGAGGCCCATTGGGATGGGCGTCGTCTTGCCAGTCCCCGTGTCGGGTGCCGGCGTATAGATAGCCATTGTACTCTACCAGGGACAGCACGCCAGTGTTGTAGGGATCATCGAATCCGCCTGAGGCGATCCGCTCCCAGTTCTGACCATCCGCTGTGCGCCAGATCTCAGCCCCCAGCACATTTTGATTATCCCTATTTAACGCAGCGTACAAGTAGCCCCCCGATGCCATCATTGTCGGGACCCATCGATAATTGCTGCCGATGCTACCTGGTGGAGTGACATTCTCCCAGTTGGTTCCATCAGCCGTGCGCCAGAACTGCGGTCCGTTGGTGTGCCAGGTATTGCAGTCTGGATCATCGCAGATGAAGGTGAAGGTGGCCGCATAGAGGGAGTTGCTGAACACCGCCATGGCATCAATCTCGACGTTCGTTGAGTCGCCGAAACCCAGCGTGTTGACGGCGCTCCAGGTACCGTCGGGTTCTAACCGCCAGACGTAGGCTTGATAGCCTGAAGCATAGAGATGTCCCTTAAAACTCACCAGGCTGCTGATCCACGGGTTACGCCGCTCCCCGAACCCGTTGATGTTCACCTGCTTCCAGCCCGGCACGCCGGGGGCG
>DYJM01000287.1 GCA_020723125.1 Acidithiobacillus ferrivorans | reverse complement strand
CCGCACAAGCAGCGGAGCGTGTGGTTTAATTCGATGTTACACGAAGAACCTTACCTGGGATTGACATGGAGGTGGTAGGGAAGCGAAAGCAGACCGACTCTTCGGAGAGCCTTCACAGGTGCTGCATGGCTGTCGTCAGCTCGTGCCGTGAGGTGTCGGGTTAAGTCCCGTAACGAGCGCAACCCTTGCCCTTAGTTACAAGTGTCTAGGGGGACTGCCGGCGGGAAGCCGGAGGAAGGTGGGGATGACGTCAAGTCAGCATGGCCCTTATATCCAGGGCTACACACACGCTACAATGGACGGTACAAAGGGCAGCGAAGCCGTGAGGTGGAGCGAATCCCGGCAAAGCCGTCCGTAGTACGGATAGCAGGCTGCAACCCGCCTGCTTGAAGCTGGAGTTGCTAGTAACCGCGCGTCAGCGATAGTGCGGTGAATACGTTCCCGGGGCTTGTACACACCGCCCGTCACGTCATGGGAGTCGGTAACGCCTGAAGCCGGTAGCCTAACGCGCAAGCGAAGGCGCTGTCGAAGGCGGGGCTGGCGACTGGGACGAAGTCGTAACAAGGTAGCGGTACCGGAAGGTGCGGCTGGATCACCTCCTTTCTAACGGGAAGTAGAGAGCAACGCGGGTTGTTCTCTCATCACCTCCTCTTCCCCTTTCCTGTCACTCTTCAGTTGTTAAGGGTATCCTTAAGGGCCTGTAGCTCAGTCGGTTAGAGCACACCTCTGATAAGGGTGGGGTCCGTGGTTCGAATCCACGCAGGCCCACAGCGTTGGTGCGGGGATGTAGCTCAGGTGGGAGAGCGCCTCCCTTGCACGGAGGAGGCCAGGGGTTCGAGTCCCCTCATCTCCACCTGTTTTTTTTGGACTGCGCGAGGTGCTTTTGACCATTTTTGTGGTGCGTTTTGACGGCTAGTTTTGCTGGTATCCGGGTGGTGTAAAACCGACCTGTGTGCCAGGTCGGTTTTTTATTGCTCTTTAAGCGATTGGGTAAACAGTTGGCGGCTGGTGCGCGACGTTGTTGTGCGCTTCAGCCGCCAGGGGTTGACCTGGAAGAGGATGTTTGCATCCTCAGTACATTAACAGTTGAATAGGCACGAAAGCAAGAAGAAGACGAAGAACGTAAGGTAA
>DYJM01000094.1 GCA_020723125.1 Acidithiobacillus ferrivorans | reverse complement strand
AAAGCACCCACGGCAACTGCCGTTTTTAGGGTTAAGCGTTGTTGCTGGCAGCCGCTTTGGCTTCCAGCAGCTCCCAACGTGAATAAGTTTGCTGCAACTTTTTGGCGAGTTGCTCTGACTGCAGTTGGAGCGCTTTCAGTTTTTCGGGGTTCTGGTAGGTTTCCGGTAAAGCCAGAGTCGCTGCCACGTTTTCCTGTTCCTGCTCCATAGCCTCTATTTGGGCAGGCAAAGCAAGCAACTCCTGACTTTCCTTGTAACTGAGCGTGGTTTTTTTGTTGTTTTCGCGCTTGCCGGATGTTTTGCCCATAGAGCTTTCGGCATTCTTGCTGGCAGCACGCTGTATTTCTGTCTGCCAGCGTAACCAGTCCTCATAGCCGCCAGCATTCTGGGTAAGCTGGCCATTTTCTCCGAAAGCAATGACCTGGGTGACGACGTTGTCAAGAAAGTCCCGGTCATGAGAAACCAGAAACAGGGTGCCCGTATAATTCTGGAGACGCTCTTCCAGCACTTCAAGGGTTTCCAGATCCAGGTCATTGGTCGGCTCGTCGAGCACCAGAATATTGGCGGGGCGGGCAAACAAGCGGGCCAGTAGCAGGCGCGCCCGTTCGCCGCCCGACAGCGCCTTGATCAACCCCCGGGCGCGACTGGGAGGGAACAGGAAGTCCTGCAAATATCCCAGAACGTGGCGCCGCTCCCCATTGATCTCAATGAAATCATTACCATCTGCAATGGCATCCACCACCCGGCTTTCCGGATCAAGCGTCGCCCGCATCTGATCAAAATAGGCGACTTCCTGTTTGGTGCCGCGCCGGATCTGGCCTTGCTGGGCTTCCAGTTCGCCGAGAATCAGGCGCAGCAAAGTGGTTTTGCCGGCTCCGTTGGGGCCGATAATACCGACCCGGTCGCCGCGCTCAATGCGCGTTGAAAAATTACGGATGATGGGACGCTCTTCATAATGGAAGGACACCTGTTCCAGTTCCGCGATCAAGGCCCCGGAGCGCTCTGCCGTGCTGATCTGCAGGCTCGCCTGACCCTGCTGCTGGCGACGGCTGGCGCGCTCCTCGCGCAGGCTTTCCAGGCGACGCAAACGGCCCTGGTTGCGTTTGGCCCGTGCCTTTACCCCCTGACGCAACCAGGCTTCTTCCTCGGCAAGTTGTCCTTCCAGGCGATTATCTGCTGCAGCCTCGGCCGCCAGCACTTCCGCCTTGCGTGCCTGATATTCGGCAAAGCTGCCCGGAAAACTGCGTAAAATGCCGCGATCCAGTTCGACAATACGGGTAGCCAGGCGGTCCAGAAAGCGCCGGTCATGGGTGATGAATACCAGGGTGCCGCGATAGCGCAGCAGGGACTGTTCCAGGGCAAGAATGGCCGGTAAATCCAGGTGGTTGGTGGGCTCGTCAAAAAACAGAATATCCGGTTCGGAAACCAGTGCAGCAGCAATGGCTACGCGCTTGCGCTGCCCGCCGGACAAAGCAGAAACCACGCCTTCCGCTGGCAGGCCCAGGCTATCGCGCAGGGCTTCCGCTTTATAGTCGATTTGCCAGGCATCATGATGGTCCGCCAGGGCATGGGCCTGTGCATCCCCCGCCTCGGCATTTTGCAGTTGCCGCCAGGCGGGGTGTCCGGATTTGATAGCGGTGAGCAGATCGTGATCGGCGGCCAGTTCGGGTTCCTGGGCCAGGTAGCTACGGCTGAGTCCCGGTGCCACCCAAAGATTCCCGGCATCCAGCGGGTAAAGACCGGCAAGCGCTTGCAGCAGGGTCGATTTACCTTCGCCATTGCGACCAATCAGACCAACGCGCTCACCGGCTTCAAGATTCAGATCCGCATGGTCCAGTAAGGCGCGGCCTCCCCACTCCACCTGCCCCGCTTCCAGCCGCAGAATAGACATCGCCCCAATCTCCCATGTGTTTTCCTTCAGAAGGGAGATAGGGTACGGGGCGGGCTCTGGCGGCGCAAGCCGTCATTGTGGAAGGGTCTTGGTCTAGCCCAGCAGACGCAGGGTCAGAGGATAACGGTAGGCTTCACCGCTACTCGATTTCAGCGCGGCGATGATGCAAAAAACCAGATTGAAGAGAAAAACCAGGGGAAAAATAAAAAGTCCGATGATTAAGGCGCTGAGCACGCTGGCGACAATGTAAGCGAGGAGAATGGTGATCTGAAAATTCAGGGCTTCCTTGCTCTCGGTGATGAGCCATTGATTGTCGCCATCCTTCTTGATCAGATACATGATCAGCGCCGGTAAAAAACCGAATAAAATGCCTCCGGCCTGGATCAATGCCATGATGTTGCGATCTTCCTTGTTGCTGCTGGTTACCAGACTGCCTGTTTCCATAATAACGCTCCCTTGCAAAATGAGTGGTCCAGCGATTAGAGGATGATTTTATGCCGCTGGTCCTATCATCATACTGATAATCATCATGAAGTGGAATATGCTCGCATGATATGGGCCAGCCACTGTATTTGCCAGCACCGCGTCCGACCCTTAGCATAAGGTCATGTCAGACATTTTTAATGCAGAGCAGCGGCGGTTTCTGAAACTCCTGGGTTTGGCGGTACCTGGGGAGAGCCCTGTTCTGCCCCTGGCAAAGAATCAGGCAGCATCTGCCCCGGCGCGGGCAGAGACCAAAGCAGAAATCCCGAAATCCATAGCAAGCTCTCTGAAGGCCCCGGAGGGTATTCGTGCCTTGCGCGCAGCCGCAGGGGTTCTCAGTGCCCCACCCAAAGCAGCGGGCGTAGCGCAGCCAGTAGCCCCGGAACCGCAGCCAGAAATCCCGGCTGAACCGGAAGCGTCGTCGTTGCCTGATCTGCCTGCACCCGGCGAATCTGCCGAACCGCAACGACTGCAGCAGATCAGCGCGAGTGATTGGCGTGATCTGCAAATCATGGTGCATAACTGTCGGGCTTGTTCGTTGGGCGAAACCCGCCAGCATGCGGTTTTCGGAGCTGGTAACCCCAGAGGTTCCTGGCTTTTTGTAGGAGAAGCACCGGGCGCCGAAGAAGACCGGCGCGGCGAAGCTTTTGTCGGTCGCGGCGGGCAGTTGCTGGATAACATGCTGAAAGCCATGGGCCTGACCCGCCAGCAGGATGTCTATATTGCCAATGTGCTCAAATGCCGTCCGCCCAACAATCGTGATCCTCTGGGTCCAGAGGTGCAGTCCTGCCTGCCTTTTTTGCAGCGTCAGATTGCCCTGCTCCAGCCTCGAATCATTGTTGCCCTGGGGCGTTTTGCTGCCCAGAGTCTGCTGCAGGTCACCACACCCATCGGCCAGTTACGCGGACAAACCCATCAGTACCAGAACATTCCATTGATTGTTACCTACCACCCAGCCTATTTACTCCGCAGCCCGCTGGAAAAACGCAAGGCCTGGGAGGATTTGCAGTTGGCGGTGCAGGTGTTTGCCGCAGCTTCGACAGCATCTTCCTGACGGTAATGGGCCTGCAAACTGCGGCAATGGTGCCAGAAGCACCCCTGCGTTCAGGTGCTGATTGTATTCGAATCTCTGTGGTTTCACGGGAATATTTCGTAGTAATATGATCATAAATAATAAATAAAGCACTCCGAGGTTCATAAAACTGTAACAATTCTTTGCTAGCCTCTGCATCAAAACAGGGGGTCACCCCCACAGAGAGGGAGCGAAGGGCATGAATGGTGCCTTGTTACGATTATTTGGTAGAAACACCGAAGCTGTGACGGAATCAGCCCTGGCGACCGTGACGTCCATCAGGGTGCCCGAGGGTAAATTTACCTACGTGCCGGTCTCTGCGGGCCGCTATCCTTGGCTACGCGTGGCCAGAATCTATCGCTGTCGGTCCCTGGGCAGTAAATCCGAGCTACAGCCCTGGTGGCGGTATCCCCAGGCCCGATGGGGGAGCGTTTCGCCTCAACTGCGCGCCTTGGCGCGTTCCCAGGCGGGTCTGCATCAGGAGTTCCATCTTCTGGATGGAACACGTCTCTTCTATGCCCGTCCGCTGCGTCACAATCGGCGTCTTATGGCTGAAATGGAATTACAGCCATCTGCCGTGGCGGAGCTGCCCTGGCCCGAAATTCGTTCATTGCTTACCCGGGTCATTGAGTTGGTGCCTTTCATTCCGCCCCTGGAAGCAGAGGATCGCCAACTGGCCCGTCTGCTTTTGCAGGGCAGGCGGAGCGCCCAGCTCTCCCATCTGCTCCAATGGCCCGCAAGCAAAATCCGTTCCCGTATGGCGCGCCTGTGCCGGCTCTTCGGCGTCCAGTCCTATGCCGAGCTAATGGATTGCCTGTGGCAGGCTCACCAACGCAAAAAATTTCTATGAATTTAAAGAGGTAAGTATGCAAAAGATCTGGATTCAGCTTCCGCTGATGGTCCTGTTTTTGGGGTCATCGGCCATCGCCCAGGCTGCCATGCCCGGAACGAACCTGCCCTTCCTGCAGCCCTATCCGGGCTCCACGATGGAGGGCTATGTCACCCGCCAATATGACGAGCTTCGCATGCCCCTGGGTCCGTTCAAAACCGATCAAAGTCAGATGCAGCAATGGCCCGTAAAATCGCAAATGGTTGCCGGTCAGGCGGTTTACATTCGCTACGAGACCCCCAAGGATCGCTCGCCTTTCGAGATTATGAGCAATTATCGGGAAACCCTTCAGAAAGAGGGATTCCATGTGCTTTGGCAGTGTGTCTCCAAGCAATGTGTCGTAGCTGGGGATACCAAGCCGAGCGTGGACAGAGATCCAGTCTGGCCAGTGAGTGACCGTTCTTTCGGAACCTATTTTTACAACAATGATGGCCGGATGCTGACTGCCCGGCTCGATTCTGGCAATGGTGTCCAAACCTGGGTCTATCTTTGGGTAGGCGGTCCCAGTAACTCAGACGGCGGTGAAACAAGGGTCTATGCCGTACAGACCAAACCCATGCAGACCGGTTTGGTGCAGGGCAGCAGTGAGCTCCTCACCGCCGCCGCCATGGGCCAGGCCCTGGACCAGCAGGGACGCTTTGCCATGCACCTGCCCTTTGATTACAACCGGGCGACCCTGCGTCCCGATGCCATGGCGCAAATTCGTCAACTGGCACAAGCGCTGCAAAGCCATCCGAATTGGCAGATTGGCCTCGATGGACACACGGATGCCGTTGGCAGCGCGGCATTCAATCAAAAGCTTTCGGAGGAGCGTGCCGCCGCCGTCAAGACTGCCTTGGTGCGCCTGGGCGTTCCAGCAACCCAGCTGGCAACTCGTGGTCTGGGGGCCACCCAGCCCGTTGCCAGTAATACCACTAAAGAAGGCATGGCCCAGAACCGGCGGGTGGAGGTGGTGAACCTCACTCCGGGCTTCGTCCCCACCCTCGCCTCCGCCCCGCAGGTTGTGCTCCCTATGCAGGGTGACGGTGCGGTGCCCGCCATGACCAGCCCGACCCCTGCTGTTACGTCCATGGGCGACAATGGGCAGCAGGGCGGCTCCCGGATCCAGCAGGCGCAAAATGCCGATCTGCCTGCACCGGTCAAGGACGCCGCTCAGACGGCTACCGACGCCGCCCGTTCCGAAATCCATTACCAAATTTATCGGGGGGTAAGCAATCTGGTTGGGGGGCTTTTTCAATAGGGCTACATTTTGCCGGGAATGATATGGGAGAGGGAGTGGAATGTTCTTTCAGACAGTAGCGAATCAAGAGAGGCAAAAAGGCCAGGGGATGACGGAGTATCTGGTTGTCGGGGCTTTGATTGCCGTGGGTGCCATCGTGGTGTTTTCAATGTTTGGTCAGGTGATGCGGTATCAGGCATCTGGAGTATCCCAGGAATTGGCCGGAAACAATTCCAAGCCGAGCATCAAGGAAGCCAAAAAAAAGGCAGATTTTGCGCGAAGTAATGGCAAATATTCCAAAAAGATGGATGACTATAAGTCTACAGTTTATCTGCAAAAAGTGTACGGTAATAATCATTGATGTTTATTAAGGCTTGCGCAGGCAAGATGGGTTGTTTTTTTTCTCGATGGAGGTGAGCTATGCAAAAGTTGGTATCCAAGAAAATTCGTCGTCAACAGGGTCAGGGCATGACGGAATATTTGATTGTGGTCGCCTTGATTGCCATTTCGGCCATCGTGGTGTTCTCGTTCTTTGGCCAGACCATGCGTAATCAGGTGGCCGGTATTGCCCAGGAATTGGCTGGTAAGGATTCTTCTACTTCAGTCAGCAACGCCGCTACAGCAGCAGGCAATGCCGATTCCCTGGGAACCAAAAAGAAAACCATGGGAGACTACAGCTCGTACAAAGAGCTGAATTCCAGTAAGTAATCCGCCAGTGGGTGGTCGCCATCGGCGGCTACCTTTTCCAGAGAAAGTTGATTGTTGGCTTTCTCTGAAAAAGGTCAATGGGTTACAAAAAAATGGTAAATCTGGGCCGGCGGGGACAGGAAACCAGAGGGAGCGCAATGATAATCGCAGGATTTCGGAGATGCAGACAAAAAAATGATGCTGCTGTCGCGCCTCGACAGGAATCTGGTCAGGCAGCCATTTTTGCCTTGCTCCTCATTCCCGCAGCCATTGCTGCAATGCTCTTGGTATTCAATACGGGGCAGCTTACCGCCAACAAGTTGCGGGTACAAAACGCCGCTGACGCTGCGGCCTTCAGCGCCATGGAATTGCAGGCCCGGCAGATGAATCTCGACGCCTATCTCAACCGTGCCATGCTCGCCAACGAGGTTGCCATCGGTCAGGCCGTAGCGATTCTCTCCTGGTCGCGCTATGCCAAAAGGGCCGGGGAGAATATCGAAGACCTGACGAGTAAAGTGCGAGGGGTCCCTTATGTGGGGCAGGCCATTGCTACCGCGGGAAACGTTATCAAAGCCACCTCATTGCTCGTATATGGCAGCGGTGTGGCCTACACATATCCCTTCATAGGGGTTGCCAACACCATGGACGCCGCCTACTCCGGTGCCCAGCAGGCCTTTAATCTCGCCCTGGGCGTCTCCACCCCTAAGGGCGCGGTGTACCAGACCGTCAAGCAGGTGGTACAGCTCAACGCCCCTGGTGCCGAGGTCCTCGCGTCCTCTTCTGATGTCACCAAAGATCCAGTTCTTTATGGGAGGTACTGGGACGAGAGAAGAAAATTCGTTAGCACCTGGGGCGGACATAAGGATCAGAATGGCAACGATCCTGGCGGCCGAGCCCGTATGGCCAGCATGATCAATGACGGGGCCAGAGCCCAGCCCTTTACTGTTGACCGTGACCAT
>DYJM01000286.1 GCA_020723125.1 Acidithiobacillus ferrivorans | reverse complement strand
ATTGTGATTCCGGTTGTCGCGGGTTCGAACCCCGTCGGCCACCCCATATAATACAAACACTTAGCGATGTTTGCTAAGTGATTTTCTGCGTCTTAGTTTTTATCGGGGTTTGCAGATAGCAAGGAATATCCTTACCATAATTCGTCTCGGAACCCGCAGGCATGAGCGCCATGATTACCAGCAAATTGACCAGCAAAGCCCAAACTACCATTCCGCAGCCGGTGCGGGTTGCATTGCGTCTTCGTGAGGGGGATGCGATCGCCTACCGCATTGAGGATGGCCGGGTCATTCTGAGTAAAGCGACTCAAGAAGCTGAGGAAGACCCCTTCGTGCTATTTTCCGAATGGGACAGTGAAGCAGATCGACGGGCCTATGGGCAGTTGTGAAGTTTGGGATGTTGTAAGGCTACCGTTCCCCTATACCAACCGACCTGTTCATCAGTACCGCCCCGCTCTGGTCCTTGCAATCAACAACGGTACAGGGTCTCCACGTCTGCTGTGGGTGCTCATGATCACCAGCGCGGAAAACAGGGGGTGGCCCGGAGATGTTGAGATTGCCGATCTCGCAGATGTCGGCCTGCCGGTGGCGTCGGTGGTGCGCACAGCAAAAATCGCCACTGTAAAGATGGACATGGCGGAACGCATAGGCTGTCTGGCCATGCCGGATCGCCGGCGTGTCATTGATGCAGTCCGGGACCGCCTTGTCGTGGCGGGGATTTGTAATGACTAAGGGTGCTGGACCTGTGATGAACGATGAAGGGGATGGTGGTGGAAAATAATATCCTGATACTCACCATCAACGACTGCCCCGGTATGCGCGTGGTGCGAGTCATTGGGCCGGTTTACGGAACAAGTGTCCGGTCCCGCAATATCGTCGGTAATCTTCTGGGCGGTATTCGTGCCGTCTTCGGCGGAAAGCAGGGTGGCTACTTAAAAATGATTGCCCAGACCCGCGATGATGCTCTGGAACAACTGGCGGAACATGCCCGCTCCCTTGGGGCCAATGCCGTACTGGGGATGCGCTTCGATTCCGGTGAGTTTGACGCCGGACAGGGGCAAGCCATGAATGAGGTCACGGCTTATGGGACGGCAGTGGTGGTGGAAGCACTGTAATGCCGGTGGAATTATCCCCTATTGTGCCACTGCT
>DYJM01000285.1 GCA_020723125.1 Acidithiobacillus ferrivorans | reverse complement strand
CGTCCTGTGGTGCGTCCGGCGGAATGGAACCGGTTAGCAGTTGGCGCAGTTCATAATCAGAGATGCCGGCGCGCAGCGACAGGCGGGCGTGGTAGTAACTGCAATAGCGGCAGCCGTTGACCTCAGTGACCACCATCATCAACCGCTCGCGGAAGGCAGGGGAGATCAACTCGCGCATGGCGCGGCGAATCAGCGGGCGGCGCTGCCAGATATAGTGGAAGTCGTCGATGACTTCTCCGAAGTTGCGGTAAATACGGCGGGTGAATTTGCGTGGGGTCATTTGCGTGCGATCATTCATTGCATAAATCCATTCTCTTTGCCGGGGCAGAGATGAACGGTCACATCTTTCAGCCCGGCTTTGGACAGTCAATCAGCCTGCGGGAGCTGAAAATTCAGACCCGGCGGCACTAAGTGCTTTCTCCAGCAGCCCCAACAACATTTCCTGCTCCTGTGGCGTCAAGCCAGACAACAAACGACGGATTTTGTTTCGGTGAGAGTCCTGGATCTGGCGCTGCAATAACTGACCGCGCCGGGTCAGAAAGAATTGGAGCGAACGCCCATCAATCGGGTTAGGCTTCCTTTCTACCAAGCCGCTCTCCTCCAGTTTGCGCACGCCCACGCTGACGGTCGGGGGAGTCAGCCCCAATCCCTTGGCGATGTCCTGAACGCCACAGCCAGGATAAACGGCGACGAAATCCAGCAGAGCCATTTGGGCTGGCGAGACGGGTACATTCTCAAGCGGGTGGGTATCCAGTCCCAGCTTGCGAACCATCTTCATGAGTTCGAAAAATCTCTCTTCGGTTAATGGATTTTCATCTATCAAGGTGATGTCTCCATCAGTTTAGTTAGTCTAACTAATTAAATAACACACCACTGTAAATTAGTCAAGGAAATTTCGGGTCTGTACCGCCCGGTTCAGGTCTAAGCTACGGTGGTTCTGGCTTGTAGTGCTAAGGAATCAGGTTGCGCTTACTGTCATGTTCTTCAAATGATAATCGGTCTTGCCGGACTTCATTATTTCAATATAAATCTGTTGAACTATTTTTCAAATGACTCTCTCGTTTCCCCCGTCAACCTTGAAACCCTGGCCGCAGCAATTCTCAATATAGTATTACCGGGCAACATTTGCATCGAACGCGCAAATGTTGTCGACATT
>DYJM01000284.1 GCA_020723125.1 Acidithiobacillus ferrivorans | reverse complement strand
GTGAGGGCCCACCGTGGTCTCTGATCCACTCCGTGGTGAATCTGGTGATGATGGCTGCTTGCAGCCAGCGCTTCATCAGCATGGCGATAGTCAGGGTCTTGCCCGTGCCGGTAGCCATTTCAAAGAGCATGCGTCGCCGACCGGCGATGAGAGCGTCATCCGCTTTTTGCAGACATTCAAGCTGGTAGGTACGTGCCTCGACCACTTCACCCTTGAAATCGAAACGGTGCGGCAGGGGTTGCAGTGAGAGGCTCTGCCGGATGTCTCCCTTGCGGTGGACCTTGATATTGGCCCTCCGTTCGAGATCGGCCTGGCCGGGGAAACCCATCACCGGCCGGGCATCGCCATCGGTGTAATCCTAGAAATAGTGTTCCTGACCATTGCTCAGGATGAAAAAAGGCGCTTTCAGCGTCAGGGCATACGCCTTGGCCTGCTCCTTGGCAGTGTATGGATCGACGGCAAACCGCTTGGCCTCGAGAACTGCAATCGGACGGCTCCGGGTATCCTTCAAGAGGTAATCGGCGCGGCCGTCGGCGGCAGCTTCCTCCGTGGAGACCTGGGCTTTGTTAGTGATGCACCAACCTGCCTGCTCAAGCAGCCTGTCGATCAATATGCGGGCATCAGCTTCTGTGCTCATGTGTTGCATCCCTGCTTGTTCACAAAATTACGATTCATCTTGGCCACCACGATTCTTGACCGACTCTGCACTCTCCGCTGCGCCGCCGGATTCAACCCAGGCATCCACTTGGCTTTTCTTGAACTTCCAGAGGCGGCCCATGCGGTGCGCGGGCATGCCATGCTTGTCGATCCACTTGTACACGGTGTCATTGCTGACCCCTAGGTATTTGCAGATCTCGGTTATCGACAACCAGCGGTCTTCCATCTCGTTCATGCTCAAAACTCCACGGGCGTTTGGTTTGCGGCCACGTCCGCCAGAGGCGAAACGGGAGGGTGCTGGACGCACCTCACCCAGAATAAAAACTTCCTTAATATACATAGGCCATTCGTACGAAGTCAAACGATCTTTGCCGTTTTAGGCCGAATTTATGCGAACTCAATCGACGCCATAGGTCGTGTGCCAGCTTTAAGCGGCAAGGAATGGCCAAGATTTTTTGGCTCTTCGTCATTTCGTGTGGAATTTGATGAGTTCCTGGATGGGGGC
>DYJM01000283.1 GCA_020723125.1 Acidithiobacillus ferrivorans | reverse complement strand
ACACAGAACTGATCGAGGGCGGCGAAAGGTTTCGGATATAACAGGGCAACGAATTCGAGTATCTTGGCTTCGATGTGGTTCATGCCTGAACCTTTGTCCAGGTCAGAAAGGTAATTATTCGCCGCTCCCTGCTTGAACTTTCTGAAGGTTTGCTCCACTTCCACACTGTAATCCGTTTCCCCCTCGTATCTCCGCACGCTGAACCTGCCGCCCTCCTGGATGATGACGCAGTATTTCACCTCTGACAATTCGCGCTTGACCTTTTGCGCTTCCTGCCGCAAGGTCTGAAACAGGCGGGAGTTAACATAGTTGGCCGCATACTTCCGAAACGCGCGGAAGCCGCGCGACTTCACGTTTGACCCTTCCAACGCCTGCGCGAAGTTGACCGCCGCATCACAATACAGCAAGGCCGCTTCCAAAAACCAACCCTGCTTGTGGTGGTGACAGTCCAGTTTTTCCGCCATCTCCAGATACCGCCGAACGATAGCCATCTTTTCGGCGAAGGCGTTGACATGCGCCATCAATTGCCCGTCTTCCAAATCCCGCATCACTTCATGACGATAATAAATGCTCTCGGCATCACGCAGAGGATTATAGAAGAAGGGCTTCAGATTGTATTCCCGCCTGCGCGCGGTAATGGCTTCCATCACCTGATCCAAATTCAGGTCGGGGAAGAATTCAGGCTGCTCTGCCGCTTCTTTCTGGATATTGTCCTTGTCAAAAAGGATGCTGTAAAAGGCCGTCATTGGATTTCCTATTTCGTCGTTTGAGCTCATCCCGATACCCGGGAAAACAAATAACCTCTACCGGGGAAGGAAAATCGGTAGAGGCTATCAGTCGGTAAAGACAGTTGCGGCGAGCCTCATCGCCAAAGGCACGATGGGAGTATTTTATCACAATCAAGGTTTGGGTGTGACTGTTCCAAATCTGGCAAACTCGTTTTGATGCCGCCAGATATGGACGCTAAGTTACCAATATTGGAACAGTCACCTTATAGTATTACCACGCAAATCTTATCCGGCAACCGTACTGCCAGCCTCCGCCTGGTGGGCCGACCATACCACTTCGTGGCACTTCGCAGGTCGGCGGTACGTTGAACACGAAAAACTTATCCGGCAATCGTACCGCCAGGCTCCGCCTGGTGGGGCCGACCGTACCACTT
>DYJM01000282.1 GCA_020723125.1 Acidithiobacillus ferrivorans | reverse complement strand
CAGGGCAATCGCTTGAATAATCGCCTTACATGACTTGCTCCAGCAGTTGTGCCAGATAGTCAGTTGACCACCCTGCCTGTTTACGGCGGACTTTGAGGCTATGTTTGTTGGTTTTGTCATTGCGCAGCAGGTTAGTACCCATGTGGCGCAGGATGGCGAGATTATGTGCGCCATGGTTGCTACGGTTTCTTGCCAAATCTTCCCGCATCAGGACATCCAGCACCCAATGCAACTTGTTTTCGATTGCCCAGTGGGAGCGGACGGCATATTGTGCGGCCTTGGCGGTCATCGCCAGTGAACAGATGTAGTGGCGGATGGAATAGGTTGATTTTCCTGCTTTTTCGACCCAGGACTCGATACAGATGATGCTGGCAAGTTCTGCCCATTCCTGCCGTTGTTCCAACCAAGCAACATCGGTGCAAATGCGGCAACGGCGGGTTTCGAGCCGCCCGTGGTCTTTTTCCACCTGGGTGTCTTCATCCAGCACATAACCGGCAGGCGGCTTTTCGAAAAATAGGGCGATGTTTTCTGCTAACGTTTTCTGATTATCTTTGACTGCCAGTAGGTAATCACCGCCTGCTTCCACGATTTGTTTGGCGATGGCCTTTTGTGTCCCCATCGCATCAATGGTGATCAAGCAGCCTTCAATGTCGAGCTTGCGTAGCAAGGCGGGGATGGCAGTGATTTCATTGGATTTCTGGTCGGTGGCTTCCTGCCCCAGCACTAGATTTTGCTGGTTTGCCCACGCTGACACCAGGTGCAGGGGGTTCTGCCCGTTGCCACCACTGCGCCGTGAGGTTTTGCCGTCAATGTTCAGTAGGTCAGCTTCCCCTGCGGACAGGCTGTTTGTCCAACGGATAAACAGTTCCGAAAACAGCTTGGCATTCAGCGCGTTGAACACGTCACTCACCGTGTCATGGCTGGGAAAGCCCCGTGCATAGGGATAATAGCGGCGCAGGAAATCCGCGTTCAGCTTTGCCCAGCGCACCATTTCCACCACATCGTCTGCCCCTGCTAAGCTGCCTGCCAAACCCAGCAATAGGATTTCAGGTAGGGGGTAGAGAACTTTGGCTTGCTGGCGTGGGTCTTCTAAAACTGACAACTGTTCCAGTAGGCGGCTGATAGCGCTGGACGGCAAGTTCGGCATCGGTTTTGTCCTTTCGGGAAAA
>DYJM01000281.1 GCA_020723125.1 Acidithiobacillus ferrivorans | reverse complement strand
GCGCAGCCCCGCGCAACAACTGCTGGATGCCGGGGGGCTGGAGGTCTGGTATCAACCCATCCTGGATAGTCGCACCCGCAGGGTGGTCGGGGTCGAAGCCCTGGCACGGCTTAGGGATACGGATGGTACCCTCTGGACGCCGGCAAAGTTCCTGCCGCAATTGCAAGGCGCGGATTTTTTCGACCTGAGCAAAGCCGTCTTGACGCAGGCATTGACCGATCTGCCAATCCTCGATGCCCAGGGTTGGCGGTTATGGGCCTCTGTCAATCTGGATCCCGTGTCCGTCTCGGCAGCCTGCATTGCTTGCCTGCGCGAAATGATCGCCCAGGGGTCCGTGGATCCCTCTCGCATCACCCTGGAGATTCTGGAGGGCAGCAACTTCGGGGAGCAGCGGACGGCACTGGAAAGCCTTCTGGAAATAAAAGCCTTGGGCATCCACCTGGCCCTGGATGACGTTGGTAGTGCCTACAGCTCCCTGTTGCGCCTGAAGGACCTGCCCATCGATGAGATCAAACTCGACCAGGGATTTATTCGCACACTGGGAGATCGCCCCCAGGATTTGCATTTCGTGGGAGCCATACAGGATCTCGCCGCCGGTCTGGGTGTGGATCTGGTGGTGGAAGGGGTGGAAACCGAGGACATATTGGATGCGGTAACCGTCATGGGGGCGTCCTTCCTGCAGGGCTACGCTATTGCCAAGCCGATGCCGCTGGCAGAATTACAAACCTTTCTGGGGAACATTTCATCTCATCGGCAGCATCCCAACAGCCTGCTTGGGCTGTATGCCAAACAGCTTGTTCATCATAACGCCTTGAAAAAAGCCATTGGCCAGGACCCAAGGTTGGTGGACTATATGACCGTGGTAGATGCGACGTCCTGTCCTGTTCATAGCGATATGCAACGTCTGTGCGTGGATGGGGACGGTCTCCTCGATAAACTCCATCAGGCGTATCACCGCGCTATCGCGGATATGGATGCACGATTAATCGCCTCTCCAGACAGCGATGACTGGACCGCCGTCGAACGTGCGCAAAAGGCACTGGAACAGGCCATCATGGAGATTTACCGCAAGCACAAAACAGAAGATGGCCATTTGGTTTGTGAAACAACGAATCCGACGGGTTCTATCGCAACCGATCCTTTCTGAGGGGGCCACTGCAGTAGTTACCGTAAC
>DYJM01000093.1 GCA_020723125.1 Acidithiobacillus ferrivorans | reverse complement strand
TTTCGGAGTATTCGCGACCAGTTCTTTCCGTGTATGATGGCGTTATTTTTTGTTTCAAAATAATTGAGAATGGGGTTATGGGTTCGCTGGATATACTGCAAAAAACACTGGGATACCGCTTTGCCGACATGGGCTTGCTCACCCAGGCATTGACGCATCGTAGTGCCGGATCTGCACATAATGAACGACTGGAATTTCTGGGAGATGCTGCCCTTAATTTTGTGGTGGCAGCCCGATTGTTTGGTCGTTTTCCCAAGGTGAGCGAAGGGGATTTGTCGCGTATGCGCGCGCGACTGGTGCGCGAAGAAACTCTGGCGGAAATTGCCGGTGAAATTGCCCTGGCGGATTATCTGATTTTGGGTCCGGGCGAAGTGCGCAGTGGTGGCGCGCGGCGCGATTCCATTCGCGCCGACGCCCTGGAGGCCATCATTGGTGCGGCCTTTCTGGACGGTGGCTTCAGTGCCGCAGAAGGGATTGTCCTCAAGTTGCTGGAACCGCGTATTACCGATCAGTTGGGCGACGCTGAATTGCGCGATCCCAAAACCCGTTTGCAGGAATTTTTGCAGGGTCGAGGACGACCCCTGCCGATTTATACGCTCATTGAAGAAAAAGGACAGGCCCACGAAAGGCGCTTTGTGGCGCGCTGTAGCGTTCCTGGTATTGAGCCCACGGAAGCCGAGGATGGTAGTCGGCGCAAAGCCGAGCAGCAGGCGGCTACATTGATGCTTGCGCAACTGCAGAACACTCAGCGTGGCTGAAAATACCGATCAGGACCGCGTCGAAAGCTACCGGAGTGGCTATGTAGCCCTGCTGGGCCGCCCCAACGTGGGGAAATCTACCCTGCTCAATCATCTGGTGGGGCAAAAAATCAGTATTACGGCCCCCCGTCCGCAAACTACCCGCGATCAGATTCTGGGAATCTTAACCCGACCCGATGGTCAGGCATTGTTTTTGGATACCCCGGGTGTCCATAGCGGTTACCGTAGCCTGAACAGGCACTTGCTCAGAGCCACACGTGGCGCCCTGGAGTCGGCCGATCTGGGTGTATTGGTGGTGGAGGCCCTGGCCTGGACTGCCGATGACGGCGAAGCCCTGCGCTGGTTGCAGCGTAGTGGCATTCCGATACTGGCTGTGGTCAATAAAATAGACAAAGTAAAGACCAAGGAGCGTCTGTTTCCTTACTTGCAGAGTTTGTCCGAACGCGCTGATTTCGCCGCAGTCATTCCTCTGTCAGCGCGTAAAACCGGGGATGTGGAACGACTGGCCGATGTGTTGATTCCGTTATTACCCCTCTCGGAAGCGGCGTTTCCTGAAGATCAGGTCACGGATCGGAATATGCGTTTCATGGCAGCGGAAATCATTCGTGAACAGATTTTCCGGCAGTTGGGCGCAGAATTACCTTACGACACGGCTGTTGCCATTGATAGTTATCAGGTTGAAAACGGACAGCAGCGTATCGAGGCGACCATTTACTGTCGGCGCCCGGGTCAAAAAGCCATCATTCTTGGTGAGGGTGGCAGCCGCTTGCGGGTGATTGGCAGTCGTGCCCGGGAGGCCTTGCAGCAGTTGACCGAAGAACGCGTCTGGCTGGGCCTCTGGGTCAAACAAAAAGAGCAATGGCCGGACGATCCTCATATTTTACGCGAGCTGGGGTATGACGACTGAGTCCGGTGATCGGGCCTGGGTATTGCACCGCTATGCTTATGGGGACTCGAGCCTGGTGGTAGAGCTTTTCAGCCGGAAACAAGGTCGTCTGGGGCTGCTGGCCAAGGGCGCACGTCGTCCCCGCTCGCCATTTGCCAGAATTGAAGCGGGACGACCGCTGTGGATCCGCTGGCAGGGGAAAGGAGATCTGCCCCTGCTGGTCCAGGCCGAAGAACTGGCTGCCGTGGCTCCTCTGAATACCTTGCAAAACCTGAGCTTGTTTTACATGAACGAACTCTTGCTGCGCCTCACCCAACGTGGCGATCCTTTTCCCGATTTTTTTGACCGATATGAAATCACCATTCAGGGTTTGCACGATGACGCTGCAATCGCCTGGAATTTGCGCCGTTATGAGCGACTGTTGCTCGAAGCCCTGGGCTGGGCGGCGGATCTGAGCCAATGCTGCCAATGTGGCGACACTCTGACAGCCGCCAGCCAATGGTCCTACCTGCCGCAAACTGGCGTATTTTGTCCCCGCCATACCCCGGAACACGGCGCTGTGACCATTCCGGCGGATGCCTTGCGATGGCTGCTTGGCCCGATGAACAGCGCGCCAGCTTCCGGCTATAATGCGCACTTGAGAAATTATCTGGAACGTGAACTGCAGGTCCATCTCGGCAGCAAGGCACTGGAGAGTCGCCGCCTCCTTGCGGCATACTGGCGACGCCATAAACGCAGCGCATCAACCTGAACCATGAAAGGAGCATCAGCCATGATTGCCTTGGGTGTTAATATTGATCACGTGGCCACCCTGCGCCAGGCGCGGGGTACCCGCTATCCCGATCCGGTCGAAGCCGCCTTTGTGGCCGAACGTGCTGGTGCCGATGCTATCACTGCCCATTTGCGCGAGGATCGTCGCCATATTCAGGACCGGGACATCGAGATGCTCAGCCAAACCCTGCAGACCCGGCTCAATCTGGAAATGGCGGTGGACGAGGGCGTCCTGCGCATTGCCGAGCGACTGGCTCCCAGTGATTGCTGCCTGGTGCCGGAACGCCGCGCCGAACTGACGACCGAAGGTGGTCTGGATGTAGCCGGGCAAATGCCACGCATCAAGGAAGCCTGCCAGCGTCTGGGCAAGGCCGGTGTGCGCGTATCCCTCTTTGTTGATCCGGATCCTTTCCAACTGGAAGCAGCGGCGGAAGCGGGTGCGCCCGTGGTGGAGCTGCATACTGGCCGCTATGCGAATGCGCCAGACAAGGCAAAACGCCTTGAAGAACTGGGTTTGATTGGCAGTGCGGTCAATTTTGCAGAAAGCCTGGGGCTGCAGGTGAATGCCGGGCACGGCCTGGATTACCATAATGTTCAGGCGATTGCGGCTATTCCGGGGATTCGTGAGTTGAATATTGGTCATGCCATTGTTTCCTATGCGGTATTTAGCGGTCTTGGCACTGCTGTGACAGAAATGAAGCGATTGCTGCGTGAGGCCCGGGGATGATTGTGGGAATGGGCACCGATATTGTGGCTGTGGAACGCATGGCCCGTCTCCATGCCCGCTATGGCCAGCGTCTGAATGAACGTATTCTGGGTCCTCTGGAGCGTACTGAATTACCTGATGAAGCGGCCGCTGCGGCGGCTTTTCTGGCACGTCGTTTTGCCGCAAAGGAAGCGGCCTATAAGGCGCTGGGAAGCGGTCTGGGTGAAGGCATGCGCTGGTCGGACATACAGGTCACCCACGACGCTGTCGGCCGCCCGCAATTGCTGATGCAGGGGAAATCCGGAGAATTGCTGGCGCAATGGGGAAGGGAGCTGCGTACCTGGCTTTCCATCAGCGATGAACGGCGTTATGCCACTGCGGTGGTCATTCTGGAATTGGGAGCTTAATGCATGAAAATAACGGTTGTCGGAACCGGATATGTGGGTCTGGTCACTGGAGCCTGCCTTGCTCAGGTCGGTAATCAGGTGCTTTGCGTGGATATCGATGCGGATAAGGTGGCGCGTTTGCGTCAGGCTGAAGTTCCCATATACGAACCCGATCTGCCGGGCATTGTGCAGGATGGGGTCAAAAGTGGCAGGCTGCAGTTCACGACGGATATTGCTGCGGGCGTTGCGCATGGTGATTTTGTATTCATTGCGGTAGGCACTCCACCCGAAGAAGACGGCTCTGCGGACCTGCGCCATGTTCTGGCGGTTGCCGATGAAATTGGTCAGCATCTGCAGAATCCGGTGATTGTCATCAACAAATCCACGGTCCCGGTGGGAACAGCGCGCAAGGTACAGGATCATATTGCGGCCGCCCTGACGAAGCGCGGGGTGGATATTCCTTTCGTGGTGGTCTCCAACCCGGAGTTTTTGAAAGAAGGTGCGGCGGTAGCGGATTTCATGAAACCAGACCGGATTGTGGTGGGTACCGATGATCCCGTTGCTGCCGAAAAAATGCGCGCGCTCTATGCACCCTTCAACCGTAATCATGACCGCCTCATCATCATGGATCCACCTTCCGCCGAACTGACCAAATATGCTGCCAATGTCATGTTGGCCACCAAAATTTCGTTGATGAACGAACTGGCTGGGCTGGCCGAATGTGTGGGTGCGGATATTGAACAGGTACGTCGGGGCATTGGTGCGGACCCCCGCATTGGTTATTCGTTTATTTATCCAGGCTGTGGTTATGGGGGGTCCTGTTTTCCCAAGGATGTACGCGCCCTGGAGTACAGCGCCAGGCAACATGATTTTGACGCCCCGCTGCTGGCGGCAGTAGAAGCCGTCAATAATCGCCAGAAACAGATTCTGGAAAAAAAACTGGTAGCCGTCCTCGGCGAGGACCTGACCGGCAAAATTATTGCCATATGGGGCCTGGCCTTCAAACCCAATACCGATGATTTGCGCGAAGCCCCCAGCCGGGCACTGATCGCGGGTATCCTGAAAAGAGGCGGTACGGTGCAGGCCTATGATCCGGTAGCCATGGATGAAGTACGGCGGGTGTACGCCGGGGAGCCGGCACTGACTCTTTGCACCGATCCTTACGCGGCCTGCGAGGGCGCGGATGCCCTGGTTATCTGTACGGAATGGCAGGAGTTTCGCAGTCCGGATTTTGCGGAAATGCGTCGGCTTCTCCGTCAGGCGGTCATTGTCGACGGCCGCAATATTTATGAACCGGCGGTACTGCGGGCGGAGGGCTTCATCTATTCTGCCATTGGTCGGCCTTGATATGGTGTATTCCTTGGAAAGGCTTGCTCAGGCCCGGGTCGCCATCATTGGCGACGTGATGCTGGATCGGTACTGGTTTGGCAAGGTCGAGCGAATTTCGCCGGAAGCGCCGGTGCCTGTGGTGCAGGTGCGTCGTGAAGAAGAGCGTCCGGGCGGGGCTGCCAACGTGGCATTGAATGTGCTTTCCCTGGGAGCCGAGGCGCATTTGCTGGCACCAGTCGGCGAGGATGCGGCGGGAGCTCAGTTGACCCGTCTGCTTGAGCAGGCGGGTGTCAAAACCCGGCTCATCGCAGATGCCAACTATCCGACCACGGTGAAATTACGGGTTATTGGCCATCAACAGCAGTTGCTGCGTATGGATTTTGAATCACAGCCCAGCCCCGAGCATGGGGAAAAGATGCGCGCCATGGCCCATGAAGTATTGACGGGTGCGGGTGCCTTGCTGCTTTCCGACTATGGAAAAGGGGCATTGCAGGCGGTCGAATCCCTGATTGCGTCCGGGCGGGCGGCAGGCCTGCCGGTGTTGATTGATCCCAAAGGACGGGATTATCGTCCCTATGCCGGAGCCACCATTATTACGCCCAACCTGAGTGAATTTCAGGCAGTGGCAGGGACCTGGACCAGTGAAGAACAATTTCTGGCACTGGGCCGGGAATGGCGCCAGAAATTGCAGCTGGAAGCGCTCCTGGTCACACGCGGCGAGGAGGGGATGACCCTGTTTACCGCCAATGCCATTCATCATCATCCCGCCCGGGCGCGTGAAGTGTTTGATGTGACCGGTGCCGGGGATACGGTCATTGCCACCCTGGCGACGGCCTTGGCCGCCGGATGGCCCATGGATCAGTCGGTAGAGCTGGCTAATCGGGCGGCAGGCATTGTGGTCGGCAAATTGGGTGCGGCCGTCGTCACTTGCGAAGAACTGGCTGCCCGGGGTAGCGAATGAAGCAAGACCCCGATTCTTCTGTCGTGCCACGTCTGCCTGTACCCAAGTTGCTGCAGCGGCGCATTGGCCGTGCGGTGGCGGACTTTCGCATGATCCAGCCCGGTGACCGCATACTGTTGGCGCTTTCGGGGGGTAAGGATTCGCTCACGTTGCTGCACATGCTCCGTGCCATGCAGCGGCAATTTTCGGTGCCCTTTGAGCTGGGGGTGGCGACCGTTGACCCCATGAGCCCCGACTATGATCCGCAAGTGCTGCTGCCTTACATGGAATCCTTGGGTATTCCTTATTTTCTGGAGCGGCAGGATATTTACGAGCGGGCCAAAAAGCATCTGTTGCGTCCCTCTTACTGCAGCTTTTGTGCGCGCATGCGCCGGGGAGTCCTTTATCGCTGCGCCCGCCGCGAAGGTTACAATGTTCTCGCTTTGGGGCAGCATCTCGATGATTTTGCCGAAAGCTTTTTCATGTCCATGTTTTATAATGGCGAAATGCGGACCATGAAAGCCCATTATCGTGTCAGGGAAGGAGATTTGCGGGTCATTCGTCCGCTGGTGTATTGTCGCGAACGACAGATGCGCCAGCATGCTGAAGAACAAAAATTACCCGTCATTCATGAGAACTGTCCGGCCTGTTTTGGCAAGCCCACAGAACGCCAGCACATGAAAGAACTGCTGGCGCAACAGGAAGCCCATGATCCGCGCCTGTTCAAGCAGCTTCAGCGCGCCTTGCAGCCACTGATGGGAACGGGGCTGGAAGATTTGCATTTTGAGGATGAGCATGACTGATTTTTCACAGGTCTTTTACTGGGAAACCCTACCATTACGCGGCGCGCGCTGCCGCCTTGACGAGATTTATGCCCGGATATTACGGGACTTCAAGGGACAGGATGACATGGCCCAACTATTGGGCGAAGCGCTGGTTGGTCTGGCCTTATTGGCCACCACCCAGAAAAATTATGAACGTCTGATTATTCAGGCGCAAAGCAAAGGTCCGCTCAAGCTTCTGGTCGCGGAAATGACGGCTGCCGGAGGTATGCGTGCCTATGGTAATTGGGAGGAGGGCGTCTCGGTGGACTTGTCACATTTGCCCGAGGCCCTGCTGGCTATTACCGTGGACATGGGCATGGATCGGGATCGTTATCAGGGTCTGGTTGAGCTGCGCGAAAGTCTCACCCTTTCCCTGAATGCCTATTTTGCTGAATCCATGCAGTCCCCCGCGTATTTTCGCCTGGTCGCTGATCCCCAACGGCAGCAGGCGGGCGGCTATTTTCTGCAACGTCTGCCTGGCGTGCTGGCTGCGGAAGACTGGGAACTGGCGACCCGATTCATCGCCATTGGCTCGGATCAGTCACTGCTGCAGGCAAAACTGGAACAGTTCCTGCCGGAAATTTTCCCCGATTCGGCGGTACGACTGCATACGCCACAAGCCCTGGTTTTTTCCTGTTCCTGTTCCCGCGAAAAGGTGGAGCGCATGTTGGTTTCCCTGGGGCAAGCGGAAGCAGAAGAAACCCTCAGGAGTGAGGGTGCCATAGTGGTTACCTGCGAATATTGTCAGGAAGTATACCGCTTTGGTGAAGAGGAAGTGGCCTTGCTGTTTGCGCCGGAACATCCTCTGCACTGATTTTTTGTGCCTCGGCGGATAATTTTTGCTTGGTGCTTCGACCGCTTCTAAGTTACAATCTCCCGCTCTTG
>DYJM01000092.1:2480-7489 GCA_020723125.1 Acidithiobacillus ferrivorans | reverse complement strand
CAGGCGGCAAAAGCGGCGCGGCGAATTCCGCAACCTCCAGCGGGGGTCGTGAATGGGTGATGTCCGGGCACTCCCCCGTGTCCTGCCCGATCAACGCGCCCTGATTCTGGGGGCCACGGGCTCCGGCAAAACGACCGGGGCCGCGTGGCTATTGTCGCGATCACCCGGGCAGTGGGTCGTACTCAACAGCAAATATGATCCGCTATTGTCGAGCCTCGGCCCGGGTGTCGAATGGGACGTGGGCGCGGTTCAGGACGGATTGCGGAAATCGCGCGTGGTGGTGGCGCATCCGTCGTTTTACGACCAATCGTCTCTGGATGAGGTACTGTTCGACATTTGCGAATCCGGGCAAGTGGTCGGGGTCATGGTCGACGAATTGCTCTATTTGAGCAAAGGGAATGGCCAATGCGGGCCCGGCCTCATGGCCCTATTGACGCGGGGCCGAGCGCGGGGTCAGCCTTTTATAGGATGTTCTCAACGTCCGGCGAATATCACGCAGTACGCCTACACGGAATCCACCTATTTTGGGGTATTCACATTGCGGGCAGATCGGGATTGGGCGCGTGTCATCGACTACACGCAATGCCCGGAATTACGGCGTCAGCGCGAGCCCCATTTCTGGGGCTGGTTCGATACGCGCGACAATCGGTTGACCGAGTACGGGCCCGTTCCACGCCACGACATTGCCAGGCGTTTTAAAACGAAAAACAGCTCCGGCACGATTATTGCTTGACAGTTTCGTTATTTTTTGATATAGCTCTTTATCAGGGTATCACCAATTCGACGGAGCGGAAAAAACATGGACGGAAAAGACATCGTAAGTATCGCATTGATTGCATTTGTCAGCGTGTGGTTGATTAATCGCGGCCTCAGATTGGCCGGGCTCAACAACTGGGAGGCGTGAATCATGGCTACCGCAGCCTCTCAGCCTACCCAGGCGCAATTGATGGCCCAGGACGCGCAACTTGCCGTCAATATCCTCCAGACCGCTACCCGTTACTACAGCCGTGGACAGAGCGCCAACGCGCCCCTCGGGCAGCTCATCACCCTGTCGATGCCCACTGCCGGCATTATGACCGGCGTGGATTTGCACATCACGTGCGAGCTCAATATCACCGCAGCCGCCACCGCCAATCCGGTGGGAGCAGCAGGACTCATTACCAATGTGTCCACCACCGATTGGTACGGGAATACGAGGACGAATACCAGCGCCAGCCGTCTCCAGTCTCTCAATGGCTATCATCAGGGGCGGCCGTATAACAGTGTCCCTACCTCGTTCAACCGCGACACTGCGAATTTGCTGTATGACCTCCCTACGGCGGTAAATTCGTCGGCGACTATCGATTTTTGGCTCCACGTTCCGTTCGCAGCCTCCCCGTCCTCTCTGGTAGGCGCACTCCTGACCCAGACCTCGAACGGCACCTGTCAGGTGAATTTGCAGACGATTACGAATCTGGTGAGCGCGTCCAACCCGCTGGCACCATACAGCGCGGGTACCATGACCGCAGGGAATGTTTATGTGACTCCCTACTGGTCGTTTCTGATGCCGGTTTCGTTTGCCCCAGAAACCCTGCCCACGATCAGTCTGTCCACCGCGTATTCGATTCAGGACATTCAGACCCCCCAGAATTTGAGCGTGGGCGTGGACAATCTGACCAATTTTCCGGCAGCCCGCGTGATCCATTCGCAACTGCTGGATTTCATCAACGGCAGTGCCATGAATTTCGGCAGCGATCTCAACAATCTGGCGATCATCATCAACGGCGCAACTCCGGTCCGTTTTTGGGACCCTGCTGCAAAACTCGTCCATCAGCGCAATCTACTGGGGGCGGACGACATCCCGGGCAGGTACTATTTCCCGTACACGGCGGATCCGATCAACACGCAGGTTTTCGGGTCCTACCAGATACAGGTCAACCCGTCCGTGGTCAACAGCGGCGCGTCTCTGGTTGTCGCCAGCGAGATGACGTATGCGATGGGCGTGCCATTGCCAGGGTTGAGTGTGTAAAATGGGCTTCCCACAATTCACGCTGCCGTATCAGCAGCCGCCGCAGCAGATCATGAACCCTCCAGGCAGTTCCCCCCTGGATAAGCCCGGTTTTTATTTCGTATTCGTGATCATGGCCGTGGCATTGCTGATCGTCTCGGGAATGTACGGCATTCATAGGTTCAGGAACCTATGACCACGATGCTCCTATCGGCAATCATTATCGGATGGATATTGTACCTATTGATCAATGGGGACATGGTGCAATATATCCGATTGGTGAAACCCGCGAGCAACGCGGCGCAGTCGAGATTAGCGGTACCCTGATGCCAACCGTCATTTTGTTAGTAGTTGGAGTGTATATTTTAGCGGTTGGCATCATGGGCAACGGTCATGCTCTTTTGCTCTTACTGGAGAAGGATTTACCGCATTTTATTCCGTGGATCATCGCCATTATCGTTTTGGGGGTACTGGCCTTGAATAAGGACACGGAAAAATTGGGTAAGCCGTTTTTGCTCTTGGTGTTTCTGGGAATATTGGTGCACGACTGGCCACAGATCAAAAACAACGCTGTGGAATCGTACAAGGAGATGACGGAATGAACGACGTAATGAGGGATATTACGGCCATTGCAATGGCGGTTATCGGGCTGGCCATGCTGGCCGTGGTCATCAAATCCCAGAATACCGCCGGAATTCTCAACAGCACGTTTACCGGTTTCGGGAATCTGCTGACTGCCGCGTCCAAGGGCTGATATGGCTCACACCGCCGCTCTCCCCATCGGTACGAGCTATGCGCCGATTGTTCCTCCGTTGCAGACCGCAACCCGGGTAATACCCGCGAATGGCAACCAGCCACAATTCGGGCTGATGCCGACCATGGTGGTCAATGGGTCGACGCAGATGGGTAACGCTTTCTACGACACGAACATGCGGTATATCAACAATTTGCAATACATCCTGCCCCCAGTGAACATGGAGGCGAATTTGTATCTGGGTATGATCCCGGGCATTGTGAAAGCGCCTATCCCGGCTGGTGGATAATGAGCACGAGCATCAACTATTCCGCTACTCCGATCAACTACGCGCAGGCCATGGCGCCGATCGTTGAACAGATCGATGCTTCGACCGCCACCGCGTTTGCGAATCTGACCGCCAATCTGCCTACGGTAACACAGATGAGCAGCAACGCCTATAATTTCATGGGGAACAGCAGCAACGCATTGACGCAAAGCGTTTATAATTTTGGTATGGCTACGACGGCCCCCGTTACCCAGGCAACGGCAGCAAGCAACGCCACCATGAACTACCTTGGCAATACGGCAGTGGGCAATTACCAGATTCTCGCCAACAACTCCGGCAAGCAGAAGAAATAGGCAACCATGGAAAAAGAAATCGACATCGGGGGCTATAAAGTTTCGAGCATGGTGGTGATGGTCGGGACGGGGATCATCGCCATGGTGATTTTTTATTATTTTTTCACCTCCTCCTCTTCTTCATCCTCGTCGTCATCCGGCACCGGGACGGGCGCGGCGAACGCACTATCGGCCTATACGCAATATGCCGCACAGATGGCACAGATCAGTGCAGCACAACAGGCGTCCGCACAGCAATATAACCTCGGCATGGCCCAGCTACAGGATCAATTGGCGGCCACGCAATCGACCAATAACGCGGCGAATCAGCAGGCGGCAATGATGGCCGGGGCATCCATGGCCAACAGCATCGCACAACTAGGTGCCAACAATACGAACGCCGTGATGTCTGCTGTTACCAATACCTACGCGGCAAACTATCTGGCAGGAACCACAATTGCTCAAACGGCATTGAATGCGGCCGGTACAAATGAATTGGCGGGATTAGCCGCCATGACCAATATGCAGAACGCTGCTAACCATGCCCTTTCTACTATCGCCGTGGCACAGAACAATACTCTCTCCAACCTTTTCACCAGCATTGGAGGAACCACGGCGAGCGTTACTCAGGCCAACGCACAGTGGAAACCGGCAGGATTGAAAGTTTCCAGCCCGTATGGGTCTATTGGAATACTCTGATGAAACCTTTTAGCGATAAACAACACAACGGAGCCATTGCGGCAATCGTCATCGTCGCAATCGTCATTGTGCTGTGGCTATATATGCGCTCAAAACCGCGACAGCGATCAGGATCATGTCCAATTTGCGACTACCTAGCCGGTCTATCCAGTTCCCCTGCCGGGACGACCAATCCGGGAATATTGAATGGAACCGGGCCTACGGGAGCTCCTAATCTGGCGTTTCAGACACTCAACTATACCGTTCCGATTCCCAGTTTCCACTATTCGGGAAATAGCCAAATTTATATGCCCCTCTTTGGATTCGTGGGGTATAGCAGCATCGGCACTATCTCATGATAGCCCAGAAACAAAATTTCGTGCAGTCCAATCTAGCCTACGCCACCGCAGCCGCCCAGGCAACCGGGAATAGCCCGCTGGAAGTGCTCGGACAATGGGCGCTGGAAACGGGATGGGGCACGCATTACGCGGGCATCAATAACCCGGGCAATGTGATGAACCACGGCATAGCCGTGAACTACCCAACCATGAACGCGGGGATCAACGCCTATATCGCGGCATTACAGTCCGAGGGAGTAACGGGGCTGGCCGATAATCCGGCAGCGTTCGCCAACGCGCTACAGGCGGCCGGATACGGCGGCAATCAACCCGACTATGGTTCCTCCGTTCTGGCCACGATCAATTCGGTGCCGACATCGTCTACGACGATGAGCAGCACACCATATCAGCAGATCATCAATAACCAGACGGGCGAATTTAGCGTCATCCCGGCTGGTCAGCCTATTCCCCCGGGATATTCCAGCATCGGGAATACGGCACAATCCGCGAAAAATGCCGTGAATCAGCAGGCAGCAACGGCCGCTTGCGCATTCAGCATTTTTGACCCTATCCCGTGGTTGAAATGCAATTCCGCTAATGCAGTTCTGGTATTTTTCGGGCTGGTGATTGTCGGGGGCGCGATATGGGCGCT
>DYJM01000092.1:0-2380 GCA_020723125.1 Acidithiobacillus ferrivorans | reverse complement strand
AGGCGCTCATTGAAACGGATAGCCTCGGGGATGGGCTGAGAGGTGAGTTTCAAAGGGAATTCAAACATTGCACATTTCGTGCTAGTATAAAATGCACGCAGTACGACCGATAGGGGAATAGGGTGCAGAAGGACAATGCGGGCAACATGGCATGTACACGAACGGCGGGTATAGTACACGCTCCCAGCAGTTTCGATATACGGGAGAATGGCGAGCAGACCGATCAATTCGCCGTCGCGGCGGAAAACATGGCCCCATCGCCTAGCCAGATTATCTATCGCCGGTTCCCGATCCGCACGTATGGCGGACAGCAGACGGTCGATATCCGAGCGCGGTTCAACGGAAGCGGGGGCGCACTCTAGCATGGATAATCTCCAAATACTGCACCTACTACTCTCCGGTCTGATTATACCGGTAGGCGGAGTGCTGGTACAAGTTGCCTATAAAGTGGCGAAAATAGAGAGCGAGCTCAATAGCCGAATCGTCCGACTGGAAACGCTGATGGAAATTTTGTTGCAACAACGAGCAACGGATAACACCGCGCATACCCGGGCACCCAATTCACGAATGGAGGACGTCTGACATGCCGCAAATCCCGTCTAACCTAATCGGTTTGGTTCTGTTTATCTGCACCCTGGCCTCCTATGTCGCACTCCAGATCACCGGACATTCCAGCGCCGTACTAGATCAAGTGCTGATAGGGCTGTCCGGCCTATTTGGCGGCCATGCACTGGGGACCAATCCCAAAAACAGCACTCCTACCACTACGGAGAGTTCCAAATGAAACGGCTTTTTCTTTCGGTCGGCGTGCTGGCCATGGCAGGCTGCGCCGGACTACCAACCTCCCACGTCCCACAGAAAACCATCGGCAGTCTGTGTGCTACAGCCGGGGCGGCCATGGCAACATTGGCACTCCAAGGCACCCACGCACAGCAAAGAGAGGCCCTCGCGGATGCCGCGATCATTACCCCGGCGTGCACAGCGGCGACGCCCACGGCGGCATTGACCTCTACGGTAAGCGCGGCAGCCAACGCACTGATCAAACTGGCGGCACCATATCAAGGGGCGGAAAAATGAGTGTGGCAACGATTCTCTCGCTAATCGGCATTGCGGAGCAATTGGCAGTTATCATCGACCAAGAGGTCAACGCGGCGAATTCCGAACAGGAACAGATAGCATGGAATGCCGCACAACAGTTCTATTTGCAGGGGTTGAATGCGCTCAAGGCCAAAGTGGCCGAACAGACGAATAATGGCTAAACTTTACATCCATATCAAACCCTCACACAAAGGGCGGCTGCGTCGGTTGACTCATACCCATGCCGGGGAGAAAATCCCGACGAGTAAACTACTGGCGCTCAAAAAACACGGCACGAAAGCACAGAAAAAAGAAGCCACTTTCGCATTGAATGCAAGAAAGTGGCATCATCGGTAAATCTCCAACTCCTCACAGCGGACGATTGCCCCCGAGAAATCGGGGGCTTTTTTCGATTGCTACTTCAACCGAATTTCCGTGATGGACCAGATCGCGTACTTCTTCCCTTCGGTGTTGATTTTCCGAATCTGGAAGTCCCGTCCGACATAACTCCCATCAGGATAGGCCCGCTCTATCTCAGAGACAAAAACAGTGGCGCAAACCATCACCATGGCCTCGCCGGTCTTGAGATTGATGACGTCCAACAACGTGGGCACGCTGTCGTATTTGGCTTTTTCGATTTTCTCGCCCTTGTACATCGGACCTTCAATGCGCACATATTCGGGCTGAGCACCGAAACGAAGCACAGGGCGCGTGACCGATTTGACCACCTCAAATTCCAGGGCTGTTCCAGCCATGGAAACACCATTGGCAGGGGTATCCACCTCAGGAGATTCTACAGCGGGAGTTACATTTTTTGGTTGAGTTTTCATGATACGCTCCTCACAAGTGAAGTCAGATTTTTTCTGACGTGGTTAGTTTAACTGATTGTCGAATTTCAATCAACGATTTTTAACGATCATCACAATTTTCTACCACCTCCCCCATCCAGTACTGATTCGTTCAGTAGACGGACCATGTATTGAGTGTCACCACGCAAAAGGGCTGCCTCCAATTCCATCGCTTCTCGCTTTTCGATACGGCGCATGGCGCGGTATTCCCTACGAATCAGTGGTAATAGCTCATCACGACTGGAACACGACAGCGTATTACCCATACCGGCTAAACGCTCGCAGACCTGTTTCCATTGACCGTTCGGGTATCTCTCCAGAACATACCCACCATCTGGCGGACAGCTAAAGGTACGCTCAATCCGAATTGGTCCGTTGTAATCCTCAAAATCGTATTCGACAATTACCCACCCAACCTCGTTAGTCCTGATTTTCGCTCTCATCGCAATTCTCCT
>DYJM01000280.1 GCA_020723125.1 Acidithiobacillus ferrivorans | reverse complement strand
GATTTTTCTACCGTACATTAACATTACTGGGTAAAGGTTGAAACCGGAACAAGACTTGGAAAGGTTTGTTTTTCTTCAGACAGTATTTGAGCCAGTCCAAGCCTAAACGGAAAACGCTCTTGTCCACCCGGTCAGTGCGATCAATGAGCGTCTGTTGGCCGGAGGCTAAGGTGAATAGACCCAAGCCGATCATCCACACATAGGCGAGACAGGCGGCCAGTAACAAGCGACTTAAGCGCGCCGGATCGGACAAATGGCTCTGATGAATATGAAAACCGCGGCTTTTTTGGTCGGAGAAGAAGGTTTCGATGCGAAAGCGCCGCCGGTAGAACCACGCGGCCCGACTGGCCGTGGGGAGATTGGTAATCAGGAAGAGGGGCGCGTCATATTCTTGTCCCCACCAAACCACCAAATTGGCCGGTAACGCAGCGTGTTGAGTAAAGGCAATGTCAGGCAAGATGCGCAATCGCCCATGCGTGACCGTTACTTCCCCAATCGGCTGCCAGGCCGCCCCGTCGTGGATTAACAGGTTGCTCGCGGTACGCAGTACGAACGCCCAATTCGTTTGGGCCTGCACCCAGGCCATCATCTCCGTGGTATCGTACTCGGCATCGCCTAACAAAACAACCTCGGCGTCCTGCGGGAGCAGCGGCAGCACCTTTTGCAACACTTCAATATGCCGCGTGGCGGTGGTATGCCCTTTTTTTCCCTTATAGACCACCCACGCTAAGGGCAATAAGCGCGAGCGATAGACTACGCCCACCATTAACACCATACACCCACGCCCGACTTGACTCCCATCCATCGCCAATACCAGTGGGCTATCCGCCAGACTCATCAGGATCTGTTGGGCAAAGGGCATATAGGTCACTTCCACATCAATGTCGTCATGGTTCACCCAACGCCGCATCCGCATTTCAATACTCTGTTCTTTCGCCGCGCTGGGCACTTCCTCGCTCATCACGGCTAATTGGGCCTTACGACTCAGTACAATCCCAGTAATCATCATCGCTAAGGTAACCACGTGCCCTTGATGCGACATCTGTAACTGTTCTTTCAGCGTCTTCAACACTTTGTGATATACTTTCTGACGATCAGTCATGACACCCTCCTGTTCTTGGTTGTGTGTTTGAACACAAGTGTACCTCATGGCTGATCTTTTTCCTAATCAATGTACGGTAGAAAA
>DYJM01000279.1 GCA_020723125.1 Acidithiobacillus ferrivorans | reverse complement strand
TTCACCTGCCCAACAGCGAGAGTTTTTTGCGGTTTCACCGGCCGGAAAAATATGGCGACAGGCAGTTTCACAACCGGTACGCCTTTATGATTCAGCGCCAGCTCGTTGAAGACAAGGCTTTTGCCGCTGAGCAAAAGAACTATCAGCCCAGCGACCTCAGCGATGATTACCTGTACGAACAGAGTTATGCCGCCGACGATACGCTGCAAGCCATCAACGCGATCCTGAGACCCAAAATACAAGAGCGGCTGGGGGCCGGCGAAGGCTTTGCGGTCGAGGCCAAAGCGCCCAACGCGGCGCGGCGGGTGGTTTTCTTCCCGGTCAAGAATGTTAAGGGCCAACAGGCGGCGTATATCGTCTCTTACCACGATGACGCCACCATCCGCGGCTATTATTCCGAATTTGTCGGCGCGCTGGCGGCATCCATAGCCGGTCTTCTGGTCATCGCAGCGCTGTTGTATCTGTTGACAAATGCGCTTCGCCGTCTCCGGGCGGAAAAGGTCGCGCTGCAACAGGAACAGAATATGTTTGTCAGCGGCTCGGTCGTTGTTTTCAAGTGGCAAAATCGGGAAAAATGGCCGGTGGAATATGTATCGGCCAATACAGGGGACTTGCTGGGATATACGGCTTCTGACTTTCTATCGGGAAAGGTCCTGTATGCTGATATCGTTCATCCGGAAGACATCTCGCGGGTGGCCGAAGAAGTTAAAATCCACAGCGAAAATCAGATACAACGGTTTGAGCATAAGCCCTACCGGCTTGTCCGTGTAAACAATGAGGTGATATGGGTGTTGGACTACACCACCATTCTGAGGGATGAGGCCGGCGCTATTACTCATTACCTGGGGTATCTGGTGAATATCACCGAATTGAAAAAGGCGGAAGAAGCGTTGCGAGCCAATGAAGAACGTCTGGAACTGGTCTTGAAAGGGGCCGAACTGGGACTGTGGGACTGGCACATCCCCAGCGGTAAGATCGTGCGCAACGAGCGCTGGGCGCAGATGCTGGGCTACACGCTGGATGAAATTGAGCCGAATATACGCAGTTGGGAGAAACTGATGCATCCGGATGAGTTTGAGACCGTGATGGCCAGTTTGATCGATCATCAGGAAGGGCGCAGTCCTATTTATCGGACAGAACATCGCCTGCGGGCCAAATCCGGAGAGTGGAAATGGATTCTGGATACCGGC
>DYJM01000278.1 GCA_020723125.1 Acidithiobacillus ferrivorans | reverse complement strand
CGATGAAGCCCGCCTTTTGGCGGAAATCCCGGAAGGCGCATGGGAGGACAAGAAATGCTCGGGATGGGGGTGGGTTGCTAAGGGACACCTTCCCGAGCCGGTGGCCTAAAACCGGCTTGCGGGCTTCGTGCTTGTTAAGCTGGAGAACACGCAGACGGAAGCGTTTGCTGATCTATTAGACCAGGCGGGGCCTGGGATCATCTACTAGGAGAAATATCATGAGCATCAACATCGACACCAGCAATCTGATCGGCAAAGCGCCGCTGTACTGCAAATATCCGGGGCAGACTCATGAGCAGCCTGCCTATATCGAGATGGACGAGGACGGCAACGTCAGTGCCGACTACAGTGGTGAGATTGGTAACGCAGTCACCGCATACGTGTGGCATAAACGCACCATCCGGTGGAGCATCTGCGCCGCAGCCAACGGCGACGCGCTGGCGGATTTTTTGCGGCGCGATGACGTAGTTGCATTATTTGAGCGTGTGCACGCCGGGCATGCCGTGGAGTGGGACGGCAGCAACCACACCGGATCGCTCGATGATGACGCGCAGTCTGCCAGTGACGAATTGCAGGAGATGATCAATCGGACGTTCGGCCCGTACGACGACGGATACTGTGTCCAGGTATGGGATGCTGAAACGTGGATTGAAAATGCGTTCTCGATCCACGACCTGATAGCCTCTGGCAGCGTCACGGCATATGCGTCAGTGATGGAACCGGACGAGTCAGACAATGTCCTGGTTGATGGCAGTTTGCGCCGCGCCGTGGCAGAGATGGCTGCTAGGGATCTGCGGAACAGAAACGACAGCCAAATCAACGATGATGATGCGCTGGCAGCCGCAAAAATACTCGCAGGGTTTGATCCTGACAAATACGGCCACTTGCCATGCGAATTGCTTAATGATGATTAAGCACCGCGGCCCATGGATGGGCCATGAGGCAATGCCACAAACGAGGTGAAAAAATGCGCGATTTGGTTGACGAGTATGAGGCGCAGTGCCTCGCCATCAGAGAGGCACAAATCGAGGAGGATTGGCGTGGACAAATAGCAGCCAGTCAGCCAGGCACGGACTTTAGGCCGGGAGATCGCATTACGTATAAGTGTATCAACCTGCGCGGCCATAGAGGCACAGTCGTGTATAGCCGCGGACAATATGTGCGCGTGCGATGGGACGGACAGCTAATCGATGC
>DYJM01000091.1:3824-7635 GCA_020723125.1 Acidithiobacillus ferrivorans | reverse complement strand
CTCTGGTATGACATTGTGATTTTGCTCCGCACCATCAAGGTAGTTTTGAAGCGGGATGGGGCTTATTGAACAGCCTTGGGCCAAACAATATCTGGCCACTCTGGATCATGGAGCAGTGGTACCCCTTCCAGGAGGTCACGCGCCTTTTCTTTGGCTGCGTTGCTTACAAAAGCGATGATCTACCACGACACCCACTCCACCACTTGCCGCAAAACCCTCGGCATCTGCTTCCCTGCCCGTTGCCAGTGATATGGCTCCTCAGACTTCAGGGGTAGCCATGGGTGATGTTGGGTTTCAGCTTGCATCCCCGGCGCGGCTCTTCTACAATAGACGTATTCCGTTGACGCAGTTTGCGTTATGCGAGTAAGAACGCTCCCTCCATCAGGAGGTTTGGGTACGACAGGTCTCCTGATCGTACCTTTTTTAATTTTAGGCTGGCAAAGGTGACATGGCTTTATGGGTGAAATAACACGGGCGCTCATCAGCGTTTCTGACAAGCGCGGGGTGGTGGAGTTTGCACGGCGACTGCGCGACTTCGGGGTGGAAATTCTGTCTACGGGTGGAACCGCCAAGGTGTTGATGGCCGACGGTATTGCCGTTCAGGAAGTGGGCGATTACACCGGTTTTCCGGAAATGCTGGAGGGCCGCTTGAAAACCCTGCACCCCAAAATTCATGGCGGTCTGCTGGCCCGTCGCGGCAATGCTGAGCACGATCGGCAAATAGCGGAGCAGGACATCCTCCCCATTGATTTGCTTTGCGTCAATTTATATCCGTTTGCCGAAACCGTGGCGCGCCCCGACTGCACGCTGGAAGAGGCCATTGAGAACATTGATATTGGCGGGCCGACCATGCTCCGGGCCGGGGCCAAAAACTGGGAAGGCGTGACGGTTCTTGTTGATCCTGATGACTATTCCCGCGTCCTGCAGGAAATGGAACAAAGCCACGGCGGCGTGGGGGCGGCTACCCGTTTTCATCTGGCGACCAAGGTTTTTGCCCATACCGCCCAGTACGATGGGGCCATTGCCAACTATTTGTCCAGCCGTAATGTGGAAGGTCAGCACAGTCAGTTTCCCCAGACCCTTTCCCTGCAGTTCGAGAAGGTGCAGGAATTACGCTATGGCGAAAATCCCCATCAGGCGGCGGCTTTTTACCGCGATGGCCGTGGCGGAGGGCTGGCCGATGCCCATCAGTTGCAGGGCAAGTCGCTTTCCTACAATAACATTGGCGATGGCGATGCGGCCGTCGCTCTGGTCATGGAATTCTCGGAACCGGCCTGTTGCGTGGTCAAACATGGGAACCCCTGTGGGGTGGCTTTGGGTCAGGATTTGCTCAGTGCCTTTCAGCGCGCCTGGGCGGGTGATCCGGTTTCGGCCTTTGGCAGCATCATTGCCTTTAATGCGCCGTTGGATGCCCAGACCGCTGAACTGATCAGTAATCAGTTTGTCGAGATGGTACTGGCTCCGGCCATTTTGCCCGATGCCCGCCTGATTCTGGCCAAAAAGAAAAACCTGCGGGCGCTGGCTTTTGAAGATGGTCACGCCTGGCAGCGTCCGGGCTGGGACTACAAGCGGGTGCGTGGGGGTCTGCTGGTGCAGGAATTTGATCAGGCCATGGAAATGGAAGACGACTGGCAGGTGGTCAGCGCGCGGGCGCCCAGCCTGCAGGAGCAGCGTGACCTCGCCTTTGTCTGGCGGGTCGGTAAATATGTGCGGTCCAACGCCATTGTCTACGGTCGTGAAGGGCAGACCGTGGGTATTGGCGCGGGGCAGATGAGTCGGGTCGATGCGGCCCGCTGCGGGGCTGCCAAGGCACTGGATCTGGGTTTTGATTTGCACGGCGCGGCACTGGCTTCCGATGCCTTTTTCCCGTTCCGGGATGGAGTCGATGCGGCGGCCGCTGCCGGGGTGAAAGCCATTATTCAGCCCGGTGGCTCCATTCGCGATGAAGAAGTCATCGCCAGCGCCAACGAGCACGGGATGGCCATGGTGTTTACCGGCGTCCGTCACTTTCGCCACGGTTAAGAGGGATATTTATGGGTGCGCAGGTTTTGGTTTTGGGGGGCGGCGGTCGTGAACATGCCATCGCCTGGAAGCTGGCCCAATCAGAACGGGTCGAGACCGTCTATTGCGCGCCCGGTAACCCTGGCACGGCCGGTGAAGAGAAGCTGTTCAACCTGAAGCTGAATCCCAACAATCCTCAGGCGGTGGTGGCTGAGGCTCATGCCCTGGATATTCAACTGGTGGTGATTGGACCGGAAGCGCCTCTGGTGGCGGGGGTGGGAGATGCCCTGCGCCGCGCCGGAATTCCGGTTTTTGGGCCGGATCAGGCGGGGGCCATGCTGGAGGGCAGCAAGGCCCATGCCAAGGCTTTCATGATGCGCCACGGACTGCCGACCGCCCGTTACGAGCGTTTTACCGACACTGCCCATGCTCTGGATTACCTGCATGGGCATCCGCTGCCGGTGGTGGTCAAGGCCGATGGCCTGGCTGCAGGCAAAGGCGTGGTGGTAGCCAGTAGCATGCAGGAAGCAGAAAGCGCAGCACGGCAGTTTCTGCAGTGGGGCCCCATCATCATTGAAGAGTTTCTGGAAGGTGAGGAAGCCAGCTTTATCGCCATTATTGTCGATGGTCAGGTGCTGCCTCTGGCCGGTTCTCAGGATCACAAGCGGTTGCTGGATGGTGACCAGGGGCCCAATACCGGTGGGATGGGTGCCTACTCCCCTGCCCCGGTGCTGGACATGGCCATGAGTGAGCGGGTGCTGCGGGAAATCATGCGCCCTGCAGCGCAGGGTCTGATGGCTGACGGCACGCCGTATTGCGGCTTTTTGTATGCCGGCCTGATGATTGGCCGGGATGGGCCGAAGTTGCTGGAGTTCAATTGCCGCCTGGGCGATCCTGAAACCCAGCCGCTGATGATGCGCCTGCGCTCGGATCTTTATACGGTCCTGCTGCTGGCTGCCCTGGGTGAGCGATTACCGCCTGAGCTGGATTGGGACGAGCGCAGCGCCTTGTGCGTGGTGATGGCTGCAGAGGGATACCCTGAGCATCCGCGTACAGGGGATGCCATTGCCGGACTCGCTGCGGCCGAAACGGATACCGTCAAGGTGTTTCATGCGGGTACCCGAAGTGTGGATGGTCATGTGGCTACGGCCGGTGGGCGGGTGCTGGGTGTGACCGCGCTGGGCGATAGTCTGGCCATTGCCCAGCATCGTGCTTATTCGGTAGTCGCCAAAATCCACTGGTCCGGGGTGCAGTTCCGTCAGGATATTGGTCATTTGGGCTTACGCCGTGACTAGAAAGCTCTGAGACGTATGCCAGGGCATACTCCGCGTCGTCAGGAATTACGCCAACTGGTGGCGCATCTGCGTCGGGGTGGGGTCATTGCCTATCCAACCGAAGGGGTCTGGGGGCTGGGTTGTGATCCACGGCAACGGCGGGCGCTGCGCCGCATTCTCCATTTGAAAAAACGCCCACAACACAAGGGCGTTCTGCTCATTGCCGGACGCCGCTGCGAAACTGCCACCTTCTGGTCGGATCAGGGCATCAGTCCGGCACTGCTGGAACAATACTGGCCGGGGACCACCCTGGTGCTCCCCGCCCGTCAGCAGGTTCCAGTCTGGATTCGTGGGCGGCACCCCAGTGTGGCCATTCGGGTCAGCCATCATCCCGGTGTCCGCGCTCTGACCCGGGCTTTTGGCAGCGCCATTGTCTCAACCAGTGCCAATCGCGCTGGCCAGCGACCCGCCCGTGACTTGCGGACCATCCGCCGCTATTTTGGCAACCGTCTTCCGGTACTGCATGCCCGACTGGG
>DYJM01000091.1:0-3724 GCA_020723125.1 Acidithiobacillus ferrivorans | reverse complement strand
GAACAGTTTCTTCTCCAGCTTCAGGACCGCATTTGTACGGCTCTTGAAAAGGCGGATGGTCACGCCCGTTTTCGCGAGGATCTCTGGGAAAGGCCCGGTGGTGGTGGAGGGCGTACCCGGGTCATCAGTGGCGGTGATCTGCTGGAAAAAGGGGGGGTCAATTTCTCCAGGGTGCATGGCGATAAACTGCCACCCTCGGCCACCGCGCAGCGTCCTGAGCTGGCGGGGCAACCTTTCACGGCAGTGGGTGTTTCGCTGGTCCTGCACCCCCGCAATCCTTATGTGCCCATTGTCCATATGAACTACCGGTTTTTTGCGGCGGGTTCCGTGTGGTGGTTTGGCGGCGGAGCTGATCTCACCCCGTGTTATGGTTTTGTGGAAGACGCCCGGCATTTTCATCAAACCCTCAAGGCCGCCTGCGACCGGCATGGCCCCGATTTTTATCCCCGTTTCAAGGAGTGGTGTGATGAATATTTCACCATCAAACATCGCCAGGAAATGCGGGGGGTCGGCGGCATTTTCTTTGATGACCTCAGCGGGGATGCCGATACTTTACAGGCGTTCTGGGAAGAGGTGGCCAACAGTTTTCTGGAGAGCTATCTGCCCATTGCCGAACGCCGCCGCAACACTCCTTTTGGTGAGCGCGAGCGGGATTTTCAGTTGATCCGTCGGGGTCGCTATGTGGAATTCAATCTGGTATATGACCGGGGCACCCTGTTCGGCCTGCAATCTGGCGGGCGCACCGAGAGCATTCTCATGTCCCTGCCCCCCCTCGCCGCCTGGCATTATGACTGGGAGGCACCGGCAGATAGCCCCGAGGCCCGCCTGAAGGAAGACTTCCTGACCCCCAGGGACTGGGCGTGATTTATCCGCTGCTGCGGCCATTACTGTTTGCGCTGGAAGCGGAGCAGGCCCATCAACTCAGTATCATGGCGCTGGAAAACCTGGGTCGCATGCCCCGCAGTCTGGAACGGGTATCTGAACATTTTGCGGTGGAGAACCCTGCTCTGCAGCAAAGCTTGTGGGGACTGAATTTTCGCAATCCCGTGGGTCTGGCGGCTGGTTATGACAAGGATGCCCGCGCAACGGCGGCCTTGCCGGCCTTGGGTTTTGGATTTGTGGAAATCGGTACGGTCACACCACGCGCCCAATCCGGCAACCCTCGTCCCCGGGTGTTTCGTTATCCGTCTTCCCAGGCCGTCATCAACCGCATGGGCTTTCCCGGAGAGGGGGCTGCTGCGGTAGCTGAACGTCTGCGCGCCCTCCCCCATCCCCATCGCGTTCCCATCGGGATCAATCTTGGCAAAAACAAGGATACGCCGCTGGAGCGTGCGGCGGCGGACTATGTCAGCGCCCTGGAAGTGCTTTTTCCCTATGGCGATTATTTGACGGTGAATGTCAGTTCTCCCAATACGCCGGGGCTGCGACTGTTGCAAGGTGCTGATGCCCTTCCGGAATTGCTGGCTGCAGTGGCGGCTGCCAATCAACGCCTGGCCGCCGAACATCAACGTCCAGCCCTGCCCCTGCTCCTGAAAATCGCTCCGGACCTTGATCCCGAAGATATTGGTGCCATGGCGCAACTCGGCAAAGGCGACCAGCCACTGGTGGATGGTTTCATTGCTACCAACACCACCATTGGTCGTCCTGCCGGACATCCCGAATATGCGCAGGCGGGAGGGCTGAGTGGTGCGCCCCTGCGGTCACGCGCCAATGCGGTTATTGCGCAACTGTATCGGGAAACTGCGGGTAAGGTGCCCATTGTCGGCGTAGGCGGCATTTCCTGTGCGGCAGATGCCTATGAAAAAATCCGGGCGGGGGCCAGTTTGCTGCAAGTTTATACGGGTCTGGTTTTTAAGGGGCCGGAACTGCTTCGCGAGATTTTGCTGGAGTTGCCTGATCTTTTTGAACAAGATGGTTTTTGCCATATTAATGCCGCACGGGGAACGGCCATATAGCATCCTGTTGCGATTTCACAGAGGAATCAAACTGTCATGATATTTTTGTCCCGTTTCCTGGGCTTACTCTGTCTGCTGGCAGCTTTGGCGGGCTGCGCCGCAGTGTCCGATACCGCTTCAGCAACAGGCGATGTGCTTGATGCTGGCACTTCGCTGATCCCCTGACTCCGGATTCGGGTCTTTGGCGTTAGACCTGAAAAACGGCAGTTGCCGTTAGGTTAAGTTAAATCATCAGGCAGCTCGCTGACTGCTGGGCTCCAGCATTTCCGGCAAAGCCTGTCCTGCCATCTCCGAACCCAGCCACCAGGTCGTGAGCACCCCAATCAATCCTGCCCCCGCCAGCACCAACAATAATCCGCCATTACCCAATTCGGCCTGGAGCGTGGGCAGGAAAAACACACTGACCACTCCACCAAAGCGGCTGAAGGCGGTAGCAAAGCCGTGGCCTGTGGCCCGTAATTCCGTTGGATATAATTCAGTGGGGATAATCCAGGTGGTATTGCCCGGTCCAAAACTGTTGGCGATTTGCCAGATGATCAATCCTGCCGCGACAATAATAAAAGGCGGCTCGCCGGAGAGGGCAAAAAGCCCAACCAGGCCCAGGCTGATGGCGTCCCCCAGAAAACCCCAAATCTGGGCACGGCGCCGTCCAATGCGGTCAATCGTAAGAGCCAGAGGAATCCAGCCCAGCACAAAGCTGGCCGTAAAAAAGCTATTCCCGATGATGGCCTGTTCCGGCGTTTTCAGCCCCATGTGCATGAGCATAAAGGGCAGAAAAATACCCAGGGCATAGCCCATGACATCCATCATGAACCAGGGCACACAGGCGTAAATGGTGCGCCGCAAATACGGCTTACTGAACAGCATGGTCCACGACACATTGCGGCTGGCCTGCATGCTGGAAGCCGTTTCCTGAACCAGACGTTCCCGCTCGCTGGCATCCACATCCGGCACCAGCCAGCGTAAAACCTGTGCAGCTTCTTGCAGGCGGCCGCGATAAATATACCAGCGCGGCGACTCCGGCAGGCTGCGCCGCAACCAGAGCACCAACACCGCCGGCACTGCGCCGGACGCCAGCATCCAGCGCCAGGCATCCGGGCCAGTATGCAGCAATGCCAGCCCTACCAGACTGGATAGCAACGCGCCCCCCATCCATAACCCGAAAATCCAGGTCATGGCCGACCCGCGCTTGTTTTTGGGCATGAATTCCGCAATGTAAGTGGAACTCAAGGGATAATCTGCGCCTACCCCAAGGCCCAGAATGAAGCGCAAAATGACCAGAGAGGTGATGTCCCAGGCAAATCCGGAGAGCAAGGCCGCAAAGAAAAATGCCGCAATATCAATCAAATAAACCGTCTTGCGGCCATATCGATCCGCAATAATACCGCCAAAAAGCCCACCAATCAGTGCGCCCACCAGCGCCGCAGTACCCAGCAATCCCAGCACAGTTGGCCCCAGATGCCACTGCGGTTTGAGCAGAATCAGTACAATAGCCATGATACTCAAATCATAACCATCCAGAAAAATGCCGAGCCCAGAAGCCCAGAGAATCCGCCGATGCCGCCTGGTGACTTTTTGTTCGTCGTCTATTGCACTGAGTAGGTTACTCATCATCTCGCCATCAAAGCCGTTGTAAAGCGTCCACCATAGCACGCCAATATGACACTTTTATGACAGTACCTTAAGGAATGGATGAAATACTGGCGTTTACCTGTCATCTATGGGTATTACGCTTTTCGTTATAGACCGTTGCATAACCAGCACTGGTC
>DYJM01000277.1 GCA_020723125.1 Acidithiobacillus ferrivorans | reverse complement strand
CGAACGGATCCGCCTCGGGATCGAATGGTCTGATTTTCGGTGCCAATCGTATTCGTTTGGGCGTCAAAGGGGAAGCAGTACCTGGTGTGACCTACAACATTGAGGCGGGTTGGGATAATGCTGCGATCAGCGGCACTACTGGTCTCGGTGACAGCGGTGGCAACTTGCTGAATGATGGCCTTGGAAATGGCGGGAACGCCTCCATCATTAACGCTTGGTTGAACTATGCGCCCGTACCTTTTGCTCAACTCGAAGTGGGCAAGTTCAAACTGCCCGTGGGTAACGAGTATGTGAGCAAGGCAGGCAATGAGTTGCCTTTCATATTCCGTAGTATGGCTCAATCCTTACTCCCAGGCCGGTCTGCAGGCGCGATGATCCACGCCAATGACGTGATGGGGACAGGTGTTAATTACGCTGTGGGCTTCGCAGATGACACCTCTCTGGATAACTACAATGCCTATTATTTTGCCAAAAATGGCGCAATGCCATTTGGAAGCGGTCAGGGCGGTTACTTGAATGGTAGCGGCAACTACATTGCTTTTGCCCGCTTGGGCTATGACTTCATGGGGCCGTTGTTAAAGGCAGAAGTTAGCGGATCGCGTATGAGCCTTGGATCTACACCCGGTTTGTCGCGCACAGCCATCTACACTTGGAACGTTGGCGTGCATGGCGGGTTGATGGGCATCCACTATGTGGCTTCCTACACCAGCATGACTTCTGGGCGTAGTTTCGGCGTCAGCGGCTACAATGTTACAAACAATGGGATGCTAGCGAGAGACTGGAACGTAGGCTTAGGTGTAAATCTGCATCAGATGACATTGACACCGTCCTGGTTGGATATTGAGCCTGCAGTACGCTTCGATTCCTTCAGCATCAATAACCACACTGGATACGATGCGAAGATCGATAACACAACGGTTGGATTGAACTATTTCGTCAACCCAAACAACCAACACGCTGCAGAAATTCAGTTGAATTACATCATTCCAACTGCGCGTCAAGGCAACTTCGGAACCGGAACGCCGGGCGGTGTATTTGGCACCAATGATGGTGCTCCTATCAACGGCATGGCCTACAACACACTGATGTTGCAGTTCCAAGCTGGATTCTGATCAGTTAATCAGTAAAAGATGGGCCGCTGCCACAATGACAGCGGCCCGTTTTAATTGATCGGCATGTCATACAAAAAACAAAGCGTA
>DYJM01000276.1 GCA_020723125.1 Acidithiobacillus ferrivorans | reverse complement strand
TCCTTGGTGTACTTCGTGTCCTTTGTGGATAAAGACCTTTTTGCAGTAGACTCAGACCAGTTTTTGTTTCCAAAAACGCGCTTTTTCCGCTTGTAAACGGCGATTTGCCCAAATTTAATTGACAAAACTTGGCGGCTTTGCGGCTCGGCGTCTTAGCGTTAAAGATTTCGACCTTTTTGCAGTGGAGTCATGAAAGGGTTTCACCCCGAAGGATGAAAACCAGTACCGCACACTTGCCCTGGCGGGCAGTGCCAGGGAGATTTATCTTGCCTGCCAGAAGCAACATGAATGTTGCGGTACTATTTTCATATCAGTCACGTTGTTTTCGTTGGTAAGATCAACACGGCCAGCATCCCCATCCGCTACCCCGAAGATTTACAGCGCGCCTTGAAGGATTATCCTGAACCGGTGGCGCAGGATTACCTGAGAAAAACGGAAGATTTACTACAATGGCTCAAACACCACCCGAACTTAAGCAAATAGTCCAGCGTTTCTGCGCCCAACTGGAGAAGATGGGGATTCGGCCAGAAAAGGTCATGCTGTATGGCTCGCGGGCGAGCGGTACGGCGCGCGAAGGCAGCGATATTGACCTGATCGTGATTTCCAGCGATTGGGCAAATTACAACCAGCGTGAACGGCTGGAAATGCTGGGAGTCGCCTCGGCGCGCATTTTGGAACCTGTCCAGGCGCAGGGCTTTACGCCTGACGAAATCGCTAAAAACCAGATGATGCCCTTTTGGGCGCATGTGCTGAAGGAACAAGCCGTCGCAATCTAACCGGCTATTTGGCTTGCGGCTTTTTTGCTGCTATCAGTCCGCTCTCGCAGTAACACAGAAGCGGACTGTTCATTTTCTTTCACGGTATAATCCCCTCGCTAATCTAGAATCGCAAATCAGAAATCGTAAATGACCAAAGCCACCTTCCAATCCCTCATCCTCACCCTCCAACAATTCTGGGCCTCGCACGGCTGTCTCATCACCCAGCCCTACTACACCCAAGTCGGCGCGGGGACGATGAATCCCAACACCTTCCTGCGCGTCCTCGGCCCCGAACCCTGGAACGTCGCCTACGTCGAACCCTCCGTCCGCCCCGACGACGGGCGCTACGGCGAGAACCCCAACCGCTTCCAGCTGCATTACCAATACCAGGTCATCCTCAAGCCCGACCCTGCGTCTCGACCAGGCTCGACGACCGCGCAGG
>DYJM01000275.1 GCA_020723125.1 Acidithiobacillus ferrivorans | reverse complement strand
GCCAGGGCACAGATGGATAACGGGACAGCATCGCGGTACTACCATTGAAGTGCCTGCAGTGAGGCATTATCAAGCAGGTAAAGACGGGAAGGGGAGGTACGCGCATAAAAGAACGCCGGGCAACGCCCACTGCACGGCGTTTCGGTGATCGCTTTTACGAGGAAAAACCATGTTCATCCGATTGATTTCCGATATTCACGTGGATGTGAATCCACCGGCGACCGTCCGTCTGGCGGCATTGCCAACAGACCAGGAGAGTATTCTGGTTCTGGCTGGAGACTTCGGCACGCCCAAAAAGCTGGCTGAATGGCTGAAAATCGTGGCTGATCCTTTTCCACATGTTATCGCGGTGTTGGGGAATCACGATTACTGGGGTTTCTCCGTCGAACGGGCACCGGAAAAGTGGCGGGAAGGGCTGGCTCGATATCTGCCAAAGGCACTCTTCACGCGGTTTACCCTGCTGGAAAGACAAAGTGTGGATATCGATAATATCCGCTTTTTCGGGACTACCCTGTGGTCGGATTTTGATGGCGGCGACCCCTATGCCATGCGAGCGGCACAGGAGACCATGCAGGATCATAAGCGCATACGCTGCCATGGGGGTGCCCGGCGCTTTTTGCCGAGGGACACCGTGGAGGTGCATCTGACCAGCAAAATCTGGCTGGAGGATGCCATCGCCCAGCCATGGTTCGGTCACAAGGTCGTGATCACCCACCATGCACCGGCCTGGGCGTCCATTTACAAGGCATTCCAGCACGATGATCTATCCGGTGCCTATGCCAGTCGCATGGAGGAAATTGTCGCCCGCAGCGGAGATCAAGGAGTAAGGCTGTGGATGCATGGGCATACCCACCATGCCGTGGATTACTCCATTGCTGCGGTGCGCATATTGTCCAACGCCTTCGGCTACCCGAGAGAAGGGACTGGTGTACAGTTGGATCAAGTGATTGAACTGGAGGAGAAAAATTCATGAACCCGCGTGTCATCATGCACCCAGGCAATCTGCAGGGTCGGGACTTTATCGTCGGGGATTTGCATGGTCATCCCGATGTTCTTTACCAGCTCATGGATCAGGTAGGCTTTGATGTCGACACGGATCGCCTGTTCAGCGTGGGCGATCTGGTGGATCGGGGTCCAAACAGCGCTGCGGCATTGGATCTGTTGGATGCCCCCTGGTTTTATCCGGTGCTGGGCAATCACGACGCCATACCG
>DYJM01000274.1 GCA_020723125.1 Acidithiobacillus ferrivorans | reverse complement strand
GGACTGGGTAATGGCGCGCCGATGATCAATCAGCCGGAGTATCAGGCATTAGCCGAGCATGGCTTCATCGTTGTTGGTTTTAATGCGCCGGGACGGGGTGACGGTCGGCCCGGCAACCTGCAAAGCGGCGGAGAGGAGGATTGCAACGGTTTTGCAGGTCAGAACGCGCTCAAATCCGTCATTGAACATGTGGCTGCGCTGCCCAATGTGAACACCGGCAACATCGGCGTGCAGACCGGATCCTACGGCATTACCATGGGCGCAGGCGCCCTGGGTCGCTTCCCCGACCTGCCGGTCAAGTACCTGGTGGATATGGAAGGCCCCTCCAACAGTCTGATCACAACTTTTTACTACAAACCGCAGGAAATCCAAGTGTGCGGCCACTGGAATACCATCACCGACCCCTCACCTGAAAACATCGCATGGTGGAGCGAGCGGGAGGCCTATCGCTATATCGGCAACTTTCGGGGCTACTATCTGCGCGTCCAGGCCGAGATTGACCACGCCCAGCCCCCTGGCATCTATACCCATACCCTGGAGATGAACAACACCGCGGTCGTATCCGGCGTCCCATGGGTGCGCGTCAATGGGCAGGAGATCGGCAACCCCGTCAATGTGACCTATGATACGACGCTTCCCCTCTGGCTGCCGGGTCGCATGGCCGACTATCCCACCCTGGTCACTGATTATATCATCGAGATGGCCAGCTTCTTCGACTCGGCGACCCCTGTTCCGGACATAAAGGCCAACGACTCTAACGGGCCTTTAAATATTACTCCACAGGACATTCTCTCCGTAAAAATCAGCCTTGATCCAAACGGGAATGAAGAAACCGGCGCCGACTGGTGGGTGGGGGCATACACTCCCTGGGGAGACTGGTATTATTATGTATATCCGGATCAATGGCACAATGCCGGCCTGACCCTGAACGACATTTTTCATACCTATCAAGGGCCGCTGTTGCCCATCTCTTCTTTCGAGGTGTTAAACATACAAGGCCTGCCCACAGGTAGTTATGAGGTCTATTTCTGCGTTGATATGAACATGAATGGGGTATTGGATGACCCCCTTTATTGTGATGAAGTGAAGGTGATTGATACAACCGAGCCGTCTTTGCCTGATTCCCCCGCCGTCCTGTACTTCGGTATCATGGTGCATCTGGAAGGCTGGGAGGACGATATGGAAAAGCCGATTTCGAGCGGCACGCCCAACG
>DYJM01000090.1:6439-7799 GCA_020723125.1 Acidithiobacillus ferrivorans | reverse complement strand
CCGACTCAGGCACCGACTCAGGCACCGACTCAGGCACCGACTCAGGCACCGACTCCTGTACATAAGATCAGTGGTAGCACCAGTAGTTATAGCGCTTCGGGAAGTAGCGCGAGCCCCATCGTAGTAGGACCTACGGGCACTATAGGTAACATCACCAACACAGGAACCATTATTGGCAACTCCTCCAGTAGCGAATACAGCGCGATTGGCGTGAATAGAAAATCAAAGACAGTAAACGGAGTCACTACGGTATCGGCTGGTTCTGTTGGAACCATCAGCAATACTGGTGTTCTTAGCGGAAAAGATGTCGGCATTGGCAATGTCGGCAATATTACTGCCATCTCTAACAAAGGCAGCATTTCTGGCGGTCTTGTGGGCATTGGCAATGGTGGGCACGGAACCATCGGTAGCTTGGCCAATCAGGGCGTTATTAGCAGCGGAGTCGACGGCGTTATAAACGTCAATGCCTTAGGCGTCCTGGATAATGCAGGAAGTATTGTTGGAACTGCCTACGGAATTGCAAATCAGCAAGCTACTACTAATGGTGTCACTCATGTGGGAACCATTGGCTCTCTGATAAATAGCGGCCTTATTAAGGGTAAAACTGGCCTTTACCTGGAGGGTGCCAGCACGACGCTGACCAATACGGGTAGTATTGTCGGAACCGGCGGAACGGCAATCAACATTGCAAATACCCCTGATACCTTAATTTTCAAATCTGGTAGTGCCATTCAGGGCGCAATTGACGCGGGTACTACACCGACGACCATTCTTCTGGAAGGCGATCCGGTTATGACTTCCGCCACGCCGATCAACGATCCGGATGGATCATTGACGATTACCAAGACGGGTAATTGGACGGTCAATGACACCTGGTCTATTGGCTCTGTGAGCAACGATGGTGTGCTGGCGGTGGGAAGTCAGAGTGCTACTGGATCTGCGAACCTGTTGCCGGGCACCTTGAATTTGACAGGTGATTACGTACAGAGCCCGAGCGGCACCCTCTCCATGGCGATCACACCGAACGACAAGACAGCGGGTACGGATTACAGCCAGTTGAACATTGTCGGTACGGCGCAGCTGGCTGGTACGTTGAATATCGTGCCTAACGAGGGCAGCGCTACTGGTCAGGGATACACTGTAGGTGAGAGTTACGATCTGGTGCATGCGAGCAAGGGGGTGTCAGGTTCGTTCTCGAATTTGACGGGCTTGTCACCCATCCAGGACTACGTGCACGGAACCGTAGGCTACAGCCCTGATGATGCCAAGCTAACCTTGGTCTCTACTTCGACTCCAACACAGGCACCAACACAGGCACCAACACAGGCACCAACACAGGCACCAACACAGGCACCAACAC
>DYJM01000090.1:6247-6339 GCA_020723125.1 Acidithiobacillus ferrivorans | reverse complement strand
AGGCCCCCGCGCCGACGAATCACATTTCGTCGTCAAACAACCTGGTGCATACGGGCCGTGCCGTCGTGGCTTCTACCTATGCGGTCAACCAG
>DYJM01000090.1:0-6147 GCA_020723125.1 Acidithiobacillus ferrivorans | reverse complement strand
CAACCTGGTGCATACGGGCCGTGCCGTCGTGGCTTCTACCTATGCGGTCAACCAGGGCGCCGAGAGCGTTGTCGCCAGCCTGCTGGACGGTGCCGATCAAGTGGGTGGTTCCGGTACGCCGACCTTTACCAACAGCCATATCGGCACCTGGGGCAAGGGCTTCGGTGGTTTTGGAGCCACCAACGGTGTTTCCACGGAAGATTACGGTGGAATGGCAGGTTATGGGGTCAATCTTGATCACACGCTGACCCTGGGCGTCGCCCTGGCCGGATATGGAACAGGTACGAGCACATCGACCTCCGGAGTCGGACGTCAGCAGGTCACCACCAGCAGCTTTGGCGGCTTTGCTTATGCCATCGACACCCAGGGACACCTGCGGATATCGGGAGACCTGGGCGCGGGTTATCTCCATCTGAATAGTCAGCGACATATCTATTCATCGGGAACGAATCAGACCTTGGAAACCGCCAGCGGCCATACCGATGGCTGGTACTTTGGCGCCGGTTTACAGGGCCAATACCTGATCCCGCTGGGTCAGAGCTTCCTGATGCCCTACGGCAAGGTGCAGTATGTGCATACACAGATGGGTGGCTTTGGAGAATCGGGCGCGAACTATATCGCCAACCTGAATATTGACTACGGCGCCCTGCACACCAGTGTCACCTCCTTCAGTGGCGGATTACGGGCGGGTACCGACATCCCGATGTCGGGCTTCACCCTGATTCCCTGGGTGTCTGTCGGTGGTACGGGTAATGTGGGCACGCTGCACGTCAATCAGTCGCTGGCCGTGGGTCTGTATAACAGCAGTGAATACGCGCTGGTGGCCCCGGATGGCGCCCTGGATGCAGGCGCGGGCATTACCCTGCGCGGTAGTCATAATGATCCGTGGTCGGTGAAGGTGGCGTATAATGGGCAGTATTCACAACACACCCATTTCAACACCTTTGATGTGCTGGCCAACTATCGCTGGTAATACTCTGTAGCGGAGTATGTGGTTCAATGCTTCAGCCCGGCCCTGTGCCGGGCTTTTTATGATGGAGGAAACATGGCGTATCGACTGATGCAGGCAGAGGCGATTGACCTCTCGCTCTGGAGTGGATTGCTCAGTCCGGAAGATTGCCAGAAACTGATTGCCGTGGGGCAACAGACTTTACGGCCGGCTACGGTGACCGATGAAGCCTCCGGCCAGCAAATCACCATTCCCAACCGGTCCTCGGAGATGAGCTGGCCGAAGCGGGAAGAACATCCGATGCTACAAAGCATCGCCCAGGGTGTCGCCCAATTGACCGGTGTTCCAGTAAGTCATCAGGAACCCCTGCAGATTCTGCATTACGCCCCCGGAGGAGAATACCGGCCGCATTTTGATAGCTTCCCGGAAGGCAGCGAGACGCTGAGCCAGGGAGGAAACCGGCAAATGACGCTGATCCTGTATCTCAACACCCCCGCCGCCGGCGGAGAAACGGCCTTTCCGGAACTCGGCATCAAAGTGGCCCCGATTACGGGCTGCGGCGTCCTGTTTCGGAATCTGGATACAGCGGGTCAGCGCCACCCGCTTTCCCTGCATGCCGGCTTACCGGTCGTTCAGGGAGAAAAATGGATCGCCACGACCTGGATAAGGCAGAACCCCTATGTCTGAAACCCCTACCCCACCTTTTGCAGCCCCCACCATGACCCTGCCGGAAGCCCTGCAACGGGCCAATGCCCACTGGCAGGCGGGTCAAGCGGCGCAGGCCGAACAACTGTGCCAACGCATCCTGGCCAGCCTGCCCGGACAGCCCGATGCCCTGCATCTGCTGGGCCTCATGGCCCACGCCTACGGCCATGCTGATCGGGCGATTCAATACCTCCGCGAGGCCTGTGCCTCGCCAACGGCCGCCCCGATCTACTGGAGCAACCTCGCCGAAATGTGTCGCCAACAGGGACGGCTGCGGGAAGGCGAAGAGGCCGCGCGCAAGGCCGTTGCCCTGGACCCGACCCTTTCAGGCGCCTGGAACAATCTCGGTATCCTACTGCAGGAGATGGGCCAGTACGACGAGAGCCGCATTTGCCTGGAAAAAGTCCATGCCGGCGATCCACAAAACCCCCGGGTCCTCAATAATCTCGCCAATACCTGCCTGCGCCAGGGGGATGGAGAAACCGCCGAACGCTATTGGCAGGAAGCCATCGCCTGTGATCCGGAATACCCCCAGCCGTACAGCAATCTCGCCAAACGCCTGACCGACCGGGGCGAGTATGCCCAGGCGCTGGAATATGGCCGCCAGGCGATTACCCGTGATCCGCATCTGACGGAGGCCTATATCAACCTGGCCGCCGCCGAACAGGAACGGGGAGACACCGGCGCCGCCTTGCGCTGGCTGAATGCTCTCTTATCCTTCGCGCCTTCACATGCCGGTGGACTGGCCACCCGCGCCCATCTGCTGCTCAAGCAGGAACGCCTGGAAGAGGCCCTGAGCGACGCCCAGAAAGCGGTGATCCAGGCGCCCGAGTCGGCCGATGCCCATTATGCCTTGGGTCTGGTGCAACAAGCCCTCAATCAGGGAGAAGCCGCTCTTGCCGCCTTTGAACAGGCGGTGGACTTGCCCGGCACCAAGGCTGAGGATGCGGCCATCGCTGCGGCGGTCCTGCATATGGAGCAAGGCCGTAAGGCCGAAGCCGATGCCGCCTTTCTGGAGATCGCGGAGCGTTTCCCGCAATCCGTCAGTGCCTGGTACAACTGGGCGGATATCCATCGATTTCGTCCGGAAGACCCGCAGATCGCCCGGATGGAAGCGTTACTGGCGGATCCCGCACGCCTGCCCAAAGAACAGATGCGCCTGCACTTTGCTCTCGGCAAGGCCTGGCTGGATGCCGGCGATCCCGAAAAGGCCTTTGCGCACTTTGCGATCGGCAATCGTCAGAAACGCGAGACGTTTCAGTACGATCCGGAAGAAACCTCCCGCTGGACCCGGAACATCTGTCAGACCCTCACCCATGAACGGATCCAGGCGCTCTGGAACCAGGGCTATACCCAGGCCGAAGATCAACCCGGACAGCCGGTCTTTGTGGTGGGCATGCCCCGCTCCGGAACCACCCTGGTGGAACGGATTCTCGCCGCCCACTCGGCGGTGACGGGGGCGGGAGAGCTGTCCGCCCTGCAACAAGTGCTTGCCACAGCACATTACCCGGAATCCCTACAGACCGCCTCTGCGGAAACACTCCGCGCTTTGGGAAAAGCCTATCTCGAAAAAACCGGCAAGCTGAATCCCAAGACCCGCTATCTGGTCGATAAAATGCCCGCGAATTTCTTTTATGCGGGGCTGATTCCCCTGATCCTGCCCCAGGCGAAGATCATTTGGGTGCGGCGGGATCCGGTGGATACGGGATTGTCCTGCTATACCAAGCTGTTTTCCGGAGAACAGTCTTTTTCCTATCAGCTCGATGAAATGGGTCATTTTGCGCGCAATGCCCAAACTTTGCTGGAACACTGGCAGCAAGTTATTCCCGCCAGCCACTTCATGGTCGTGGACTATGAAGCCATCGTCGAGGACTTTGACACCCAGGTGCGACGGATGCTGGAGTTTCTGGGGCTCGACTGGGAGGATACCTGTGCAGACTTTCATAACACACCGGGCAACGTCCGCACCGCCAGCGTCAATCAGGTCCGGGAACCTTTGTACCGTCGCGCGGTGGGGCGCTGGAAGCCCTATGCGGAGTATCTGCAGCCGCTGCTGCAGGCGTTGGAACAGAACCATGCAGTGGACGCGGATTGAACCCTGCCATGGCCTCCGGCAAGGTATCTACCCGTCGTGCTGTCCCTGAACTGCTGGCCCATGGGCAAGCCCTCATTGCCGCCGGGCTTCCAGAAGCAGTGGATACCCTGTTACAGCCCTATCTGCAGGGCGGTACGGCCCCTATTCCGCTATGGAAGCTGAAGATGATCGCGGCACGCCGCCAGGGACGCCTGGAGGAAGCGGTGGCCATCCAGAAAATGATCGTCGATACCGTACCGGGTGACCTGCCTGCCCACTACGATCTGGCAGAGCTGTTACTGGCCAGCGGAGACTTTGAACGGGGCTGGCGGGAGTATCGCTACCGCTATGATCTGGCCCACACCAAAATCCTCACCCGGCATATCCAGAAACCGCGCTGGAACGGCCAGCCGATACCGGGGAAGACCCTGTTCATTCATGATGAGCAGGGCTTTGGCGACACCTTCCAGTTTCTGCGTCTGGTGGAAAGGGCCGCCGAACGCTGTGCGGGTCCGGTGTTGCTGGAGGTCAATGCCGAAGCCTATCCTTTTGCCTGTCGGGCGTATCCCCATCTGACGGTCAGTAAACGCGGACAATTGCCTCCGGCCTTTGATTTTCATGCCGAACTGATGAGCCTGCCGGCGTCTCTTGGACTGCGTCTGGAAGACCTGCCGGGATCAATCCCCTATCTACAGGCAGACCCGGAACGGGGTCGTCATTGGGAAAAACGTCTGAATACGCTGCTGGGGGCGCAACGACCACGGGTCGCGCTGGTCTGGGCCGGTCGGCCCACCCATCCCAATGATGCCCATCGGTCCATGAGCCTGCAGGACTTTGCGCCCCTGGCCGCAACCGGAATCCCGTTTGTGGGGTTACAGAAAGGCCCGGCCGCCCAACAGCGAGCGCCCAAGGGGTTAAAAGTCCTGCGCCTCGACGAAGAGATACAGAGCTTTGAGGATACAGCGGCGATTCTGGAACAGATGGATGTGTTGATTTCGGTGGACTCCTCACCGATCCATCTGGCCGGTGCCCTGGGCCGTCCCGCCTGGGTGCTGTTGCCCTTTGAGGCGGAGTGGCGCTGGATGGCGCAACGGGAAGATACCCCCTGGTACCCGACGCACCGATTGTATCGTCAGGAACGGCGCGGAGACTGGACGGTGCCCGTGGCCCGAATCGTGGCAGATTTGAACGCCCTGGCGACGCGCTCCAATGGATCCGATAACAGGAGATAAAACCGTGCAGCCCCGGATCTTTGTTTCCGTAGCGGCGTATGCCGATCCCCAGCTCGAATACACCCTGAAAAATGCCCTGCAACAGGCGGATCATCCCGAAGCGCTGGTCTTCGGGGTCTTGAATCAGACGACGAATCCGAAGTCCGACCGGCTCATGCTGCAAGCCTATCCCGTTCGTCTGATGCAGATCACGCCCCAGGAAAGCTACGGGGTCTCCTGGGCGCGCGCGGTGATCCAGTCGTTATACGATAATGAGCCTTACACCCTGCAAATAGATTCCCATATGGTTTTTGAGCGCGGTTGGGACACACTGCTGATCGAGACTCTCAACGGATTGCCGGGCAAGTCCATTCTGTCCAATTATCCCTACGGATATAGCCGGGTGGGAGATACCATTACCCTGGACTGCGAGGTCAGTCCGGATACGACCCTGATTACCCGGCCAATGCCGGATCAGGGGCTGACCCCGGACAATCTGACCTTACGTTTTCACTCCCGGCACCTTCCAGAGCGGCAACCGGTACAGGGCTGTCATATATCGGGGGGGTTCTTCTTTACGCGGGGAGATTTTTTGCAGGAAGTGCCCTATGACCCGCAATGGTATTTTCATGGGGAGGAACAGGGGCTGACACTGCGGGCCTTTACCCATGGATGGGATGTTTATCATATTCCGCGCATCCCGCTGTACCATCTGTACAAGCCCATGCACGTGGCCCACAGCGGTCATCACTGGAATCCCAGGTGGAAGCGGCCAGCGGAACAGGTAGCCCATCTCGAAGCGCGGGCGCAAAAACGTTTGTGTGATTTGGTGGCCGGGCGACCTCTAGGGGTTTATGGACTGGGGAACGAAAGAAGTCTCGCAGATTTTACGGCATTGTCCGGAATCGATTACCAGGCTTGTACCATTGTCGAACCTGCGCAGTTTGCCGGGCGGTTTTTGTAAGACGGGTCATCCAAGAGGCAGGATATCTCTTCCATCTTTATGCGTCAGGCGACCTGCGTATGACGGATGACGGCCTGCATGACATGGGGTGTTCCCGCCTGACGGGCTTGCCAAAGATCATAGGCCGCCTGTTGGGCGATCCAGACGTCAGCACGACCCCCATTCTTAAGACCGAGCCAACCCTCAAGTCGTAGCGCCATCTCTGGAGAAATGGCGGCCCGGCCATTGAGCACACGCGACAAGG
>DYJM01000089.1 GCA_020723125.1 Acidithiobacillus ferrivorans | reverse complement strand
AACTGTTTTGCCAACCCATCCAGTTTCTGCAGGTTCGCTTTGGGAAGCTTAAACCGCATTGAGAGGGATGCGGAGATAGGCGACGCCATTATCCTCCTTCGGGGGGAGTTCGCCGGCGCGGATGTTGACCTGAAGTGCCGGCAAAATCAGTTTGGGCATGGCCAGGGTTGCATCCCTTTTTTGGCGGAGTGCAACAAAATCGGCCAGACTGCGATGATTGCCCAGATGAATGTTATGGGCTTTTTCCTCGGCGACCGTGCTTTCCCAGCGGTATTCGTCACGTCCCGGGGCCTTGTAATCGTGGCCGACAAACAGGCGCGTTTCTTCAGGTAGCGCGAAAATACGCTGGACTGAATGGTAAAGGGTTTCAGCGCTGCCACCGGGAAAATCACAGCGGGCAGAGCCGTAATCCGGCATGAACAGGGTATCGCCGACAAAGGCCGCGTCGCCGATGACGTAAGTCAGGCAAGCGGGTGTGTGGCCGGGCGTATGCATGACCTGCACGGACAGTTTGCCGATGCTGAAAGTCTCGCCATCGGCAAAGAGATGGTCAAACTGTCTGCCATCCTGAGGGACCTGATCGGACTCGTTATAGATCTGGGCGAAAGTTTTTTGCACCTGGGTGATCTGAGCCCCGATGCCTATTTTGCAGCCGAGTTCCTTGCGGAGAAAATGTGCCGCACTGAGGTGATCGGCATGGGCATGGGTATCGAGTATCCACTCAACCTGCAGATTTTCCTCGCGGACGCGCGCCAGGAGTTTGTCAGCCGAGCTGTGCGAAGTGCGCCCGCTGGCATAATCAAAATCCAGGACCGGATCAATAATGGCGCAAGAGCGGCCCTCGGGCTCTTTGACCAGATAGCTGGCGGTGAACGTGGCTTCATCAAAAAAGCATTCAACAATGGGTTTCATACGCTTTCTCCTCATTTAGATAACATTCGTATATTTAATTATTCTAATTCTATAGTCAATATGGTTATAAGCGCACATTCTGTTGCCGATGAGCAACTTAACGGTTCAGCGCAACAGGCGTCGGACCAGTAAACGCCAGGCGATCAGGTAGGGAATTACGGTATAAAGCAGTAGAATGCCGAGATGGTAAGGCACGTGCCGGGGGAGTTGTCCGGTCAATAGTGGGCGCAACAAGGCTACCGCATGGGTCAGCGGCAATATCTGGGCAATATCCTGGGCAAAGGCGGGGAGTGAGTGCAAAGGATAAAATACCCCGCAAAATAAAAACATGGGGGTGACAGCCAGAGTGAAGTAGTACATGAAAAAGTCATAACTGCGGGCCATGGCGGTGATGACCAGGGCGAGGCTGCCGAAGCTTAATCCCGACAGCAGAATGACCGGAATGCTCAGCCATACCCAGGGCCCCTGAATGGCTCCGAAAAAGCTGGCCACGATGATAATGGCCACAGCGCTGATCAAGCCTTTGATGGCGGCCCAGAGCACCTCGCCGGCCAGAATGTCACTGACCCGTAAGGGAGTGGCCAGCATGGCGGCATAGGTATGTTGGGCACTCATCCGGGTAAAGGCCGAATACAAACCCTCAAAGCTCGCCGTATTCATGACGCTGCTGGCGACAATGCCCGAAGCAATGAAGGTGATGTAGGGCATGCCGTCCATGGGTCCGACAAAATGTCCGAGCCCGTAACCCAAGGCCAGTAAATACAGTAATGGATCACCGAAATTGCCAAGCATGCTGGGGAGCAGGAGTTTCCGCCATACCCCGAAATTGCGTTGTACCACCGCCAGGGCGCCGGGATTGGGAATGGCATCCTGCCAGGACATCAGTGCTCGTCCTCACGCAGATTGCGGCCTGTGAGTCTCAAGAATACATCTTCGAGGCTGGCGGGACGCTGCAACCATCGGTAATCCGGGTTATGGACAAAATGCGCCAGCACTTGCTGCAGGTTCTGCCCATAACAAATGAGGGTGTCCCCGACTCTTTCACTGAGCGCTACCTGCTGTTGATGCCAGTTTTCGGGATCCGGGGTGTTGCCATCCAGGCGGCGCAACTCCAGCACTTCACCGGGAATATGGGATTCAATCAGCGCTCTGGGGCTGTCCTGCGCGAGAATGTGACCCTGATCAACAATGCCGACCTGATCGGCAAGTCGTTCTGCCTCGTCCATGTAATGGGTGGTGAGCAACAGGGTGGTTCCCTGCCGGCGTAAGTCCCGCAGGCGTTGCCAGATCAGGTGCCGTGCCTGCGGGTCGAGCCCGGTGGTGGGTTCATCCAGCAGCAGGAGCTGCGGCGCGTTGATGAGCGCGCGGGCAATGGTGAGGCGGCGTTGCATGCCACCGGACAGGGCGGAAATAGGTTGCCGGGCGTAGCCGCTCAGGGCCATGAAATCCAGCAATTCCGCACTGCGTTGACGGATTCTGGATTTGGGAAGACGAAAATAGCGTCCGTAGGTCCAGAGGTTCTCCTCTACAGTAAAATCCGGGTCGAGGTTGTCCATTTGCGGAACGACGCCGATTCTGGCGCGACCCGCTGCTCCCAAGGTGGAAAGCGCCTGTCCATCCATGCGGATTTCTCCGCCGTCCAGGGGGGTGAGGCCCTGGATAGCCCGTACGGTGGTACTCTTGCCCGCGCCATTGGGGCCTACCAGGGCATAACAACTACCCGCAGGAATGGAAAAATCCACCCCCCGCAGGACTTCACGGTTACCGTACCGCTTGTGCAGATGTTTCAGTTCAAGAAAAGCGGGATTCAGCACAGGGGCTTGTTCCCGTATAGCGCATTTTGGCTACATCGTCCTCAAGGGATTGCAGCAGTGCCTTTTGCAGGGTATTGAGTTTGCCGTGAAAAAAATGATCGGCAGGCAGCAGCAGGGTCACAGGGCTGACGGGTAAGCCTGCCAACCACTGTTTGACATTGGCGGCCGGTACCAACTCGTCCTGCTCACCCTGAATCAGGGTCCAGGGACAGCGGGGTGGCGACAGATGCTGGAAGTCGAACAGATTGACGGGCGGGGCCACCGTCAGCAGGCGGGTGATATGGGGATGGCGGTGTACGGCCCGATAGGCCACATACGCGCCAAAAGAAAAACCGGCCAGCCAGACATCAAAACCCGGACGCCTTTCCTGCACCCAGTCCAGAACCGCCAGACAGTCTTCGGTTTCCCCACGGCCATCGTCATAACTGCCGGCGCTTTCACCAACGCCCCGAAAATTGAAGCGCAGGGAGGGGATACCCAGCAGGTTGAAGGTTCTGCTGAGATAGTGCACCACCTTGTTGTGCAGGGTGCCGCCATAGAGCGGGTGCGGGTGGAGAATGACGGCCACTGCGCCCCGGGTTTCCTTTTCAGGACAGGCGGTGAGGCCTTCCAGATCACCTGCCGGTCCGGGGATGAGAACTTTCTGGCCAACACATTCCAGGCCCGCCAGCTCGCCTCCGTCATACAGATGACTGCGGTCTATGGGCAGCATCAGATGCGCAACCTGTCTACGGGAACCCCATCACGCAGGTGAGATTCGACAATTTCCCGAACATCATCACCATCGACATAGGTATACCAGACGGCGTCCGGATAAACGACGGCCACCGGACCTTCCTGGCAGCGTCCCAGGCAGCCACAGCGATTGACGCGGACCTGATGATCACCATGAATACCCAGGGATTTGGCATGTTTCTTGGCCAGATGAAACATTTCGTCAGCCAGTCCGCTGTTGTTGCAGGCCCGTTCCCCATTGTCGCGATGATTCAGGCAAATAAACATATGCCGTTGATAGAAATCTTCTGCCATAAGCGTTGACCCTTTCTCTGCTCAGGGACATCATACCCGAATCCGCTTTTACAAACAGCGTACGGAGAAATCATGCTCAGCGATTTGCTTGTCGCCAATCTGGATAATGCCCTGCGTACCCTGACCGGTCAGCATGTCGGGAGTAAGCGCCCCTATCCCGGCCGGGCGGTGCCCGATACCTTGCTGCGTCCCTGGGAACGTCAAAAGGCAGGGCGGATGATGCGGGTCAATCATGCCGGTGAGGTGATGGCCCAGGCCCTGTATATGGGCCAGGCGGCAGGTACCCCTGATCCGGAATTACGCGCGCAATTGGAACGCGCCCGCAGCGAAGAAGAAGACCATCTGCGCTGGTGCCAGACCCGGCTGCAGGAACTCAACAGTCGTCCCAGCCTTTTATCCCCCCTTTGGTACGGAGCGGGCTGGAGCATGGGCTTTCTCGCCGCCCGCCAGGGTCGTGCAGCCAATCTCGGTCTGGTGGTGGCTGTGGAAAATCAGGTGGAAGAGCATCTGAACGGGCACCTGGATGCCCTGCCGGCAGATGATGATCGCAGCCGTGCCGTGGTGGCGCAGATGCGGGATGATGAAGTGGGACATGCCGAGACGGCAGAATCCCTGGGTGCCGGGAAACTGCCCATGCCGGTGCGGATGGCCATGGCGGCGTTTTCCAGGGTGCTGACGCAGGGAGCACTCTGGATTTAAGCCTCCCGAAAACTCAGGATGCCGGGTTTTTGGTGGCCAACGGCCGGATATGGAGTTCTGAACCCCCCGGCAGATGAATGCGGTAACGACCGGCCCGCACGGCTTCAGCCATGCTGCCAATGGTTTGCTTGCCGAGCAAGCTCATGACTTCGGCCTTCAGGGGCTTCCACTGATAGTGGACCGGGCAGGCGGTTTCGTCGGCACAGGCCTTGAGTCCCAGCACGCAACCCTGGCCGAAGGGTTGGCCTTCCACCACTTCGACAATATCCAGAATGTTCATCTGGTCTGCCCCCGGCCTCAGCACAAAGCCACCACCACGGCCCTTGAAAGAATCCAGTACCCCGCGTTTGGCCAGATCCTGAAGGATTTTTGCCAGATATTGGGCCGGAACCCGCAGATAATCGGAAATGTCCCGGCTCAGCACCGGTTCGCCCTCCGGTTGGGCGGCAAGATAAATCAATGCTTGTAAAGCGTATTCGCTGGTTTTACTCAGTAGCATGAAAACATCCTCAGGATTCGTCGACGACTGTAAAGTCGTGGGTGATTTCCGCTGTTTTCCCCAGCATGACGCTGGCTGAACAGTATTTTTCCGCCGACAGGCTGATGGCGTGTGCTACTCGCTTGGGATCCAGTGCGTTGCCGGATACCATAAAATGCAGATGTATTTTGGTGAATACCTTGGGGTCGGTATCGGCACGTTCGGCCTGGATCTCAACCACACAATGCTGGATGGCCTGCCGGGATTTTTGCAGGATCATGACCACATCAATGCTCGCACAACCACCAAGACCCATGAGCAACATTTCCATGGGGCGGGCACCGAGGTTGTGTCCACCAATTTCTGTGGAGCCATCCATGACCAGAGCGTGACCACTTTCAGCATTGGCCACAAAGCTCATCTGCCCCGGTCCCATCCATTGTACGCGTGCCTGCATACTCCGCCCCTTTTGCTTATGAACAACAACCTACTATTAGATGCCAATATGCGGGCCATGTAAACTGAAAAGCTTACTCAAAGCCGCACCGGGTTGCGCTTCGCGCATGAAAGCTTCGCCGACGAGGAAAGCGTTGACTTCCGCCGCACGCAGTTTCTGGACTTCCTCGCCGCTGCGAATCCCGCTTTCGGTGACCACGATGCGGTCTTCGGGTACCTGTGGGAGCAACTGCAAAGTGGTTTCAATGTCGGTCACAAAGCGATGCAGATCGCGGTTATTGATGCCAATCAATGGAGTACGCAATTTTAGGGCACGCTGGAGTTCTGCGCTGTTGTGTACTTCGACCAGTACGGCCATACCCAGGGAGTGGGCAGATTCTTCCAGGGTTTGCAGTTGTTCATCAGACAACGCTGCGACAATGAGGAGGATGGCATCGGCACCAATGGCCCGCGCTTCCCAGACCTGATAGGGATCAATGCAGAAGTCCTTTCTCAGTACCGGAATGGAGCAGGCTTCCCGGGCAGCCGTCAGGTAAATGTCGGCGCCCTGAAAATAATGTTCGTCCGTCAGCACCGACAGGCAGGCAGCGCCGTGGGCTGCGTAATCCTGGGCAATGCTGACGGGATTGAAATCTTCCCGGATGATGCCTGCGGAAGGGGAGGCCTTTTTGATTTCGGCGATGACTGCGGCTTGCCCGGCACGGATTTTACTGCGGATAGAGCCGATGAAATCACGCGCTGGCCCGCTCAGGGCTACGGATTCCTGCAATTCAGCCAGGCCAAGGCGAGCCTTGCGTTCAATGATTTCAGCGTGTTTGCGGGTAATGATTTCCTGGAGTATGTCCGTCATACGGATCCTTTATTGGTTTTTGCCCAGTAATTCCTGCCATTTACTCCAGGCAGCGCCTGACTTCAAAATGTCTCTTGCCAACACCACACCAACCGCCATATCGGGTACTACATCTGCCGCATAAAGTGCCGCCCCCGCGTTCAGCAAAACCACATCCAGGCGCGGTCCAGCCCGGTTTTGCAGGACTTCTTCGGCGGCCGACAATGCTTCTGCCACGCTGTTGATTTGCAGGCTGGCAAGGGGCGCACGCGCAATACCGAAGTCCTCCGGCTGAATCCGACTGCGTGAAATCACCCCATCCTTCAGTTCGGCAACGTCCGTGGGGGCAGAAAGACTGATTTCATCCAGACCGTCATGACCATGAACCACCAGTACGTGACGGGAGCCCAGTTCCCGTGCCGCTTCGGCCAGTGGCATCAGCCAGCGTTCGGCATATACGCCGAGCACCTGATGCGGGGCCCCGGCCGGATTACTCAGGGGACCCATCAAATTGAACAATGAGCGAATCGCCAGTTCCTTGCGCGGGCCGACGGCATGGCGCATGGCACCGTGATGCGCCGGAGCGAACAGGAAGCCGATGCCGATTTTTTCGATGCTTTGCGCCACCGCTTCGGGGCTCATATCCATGGGCAGACCCGCAGCTTCCAGAACATCTGCACTGCCACTGCGACTGACCATGGAACGGTTGCCGTGTTTGGCTACCCGGGCGCCCCCCGCTGCTGCGACGACGGCGGATACCGTGGAAATGTTGAAGGTGCTCAGGGCATCTCCGCCGGTCCCGCAGGTGTCGAGCAGATGATCGGTGGAAACTTCTACCCGGGTCATGCAGGCGCGCAGCGCCAGGGTGGCACCCACCAGTTCTTCGACCCGTTGTCCCTTCATGCGCAGGCCCATGAGGAGAGCACCAATTTGCGCAGGCGTCCAGTCACCCGCCATGATTCCGGCAAATACATGCTGGGCTTGCTCTCGGGACAAATCCTGCCCGGCGGCAATTTGTTCAAGAATGTCGCGGACCATCATCGGGTTGTTTCTCCCTGTAAGAAGTGCTGGAGGAGGGTTTTACCGCATTCGCTGAGAATGGACTCAGGATGAAACTGCACCCCTTCCACCGCCAGTGCGCGGTGACGTAAGCCCATGATTTCTCCCGCTTCCGTCCAGGCCGTGATTTCCAGACTCTCTGGCAGGCTGTCGCGTTCGACAATCAGGGAATGATAACGGGTGGCGGGAAAGGGATCGGGCAGGTCGTGGAAGATTCCCTGACCATGGTGATGGATGGGCGAGGTCTTGCCGTGCATTACCTGATCGGCGCGGATCACCTTGCCACCAAAAGCCTGACCGATGGCCTGATGGCCGAGACAAACGCCCAGCAGCGGGATTTTTCCGGCAAAGTGCTGGATGGTGGCAATGGAAATGCCCGCTTCATTGGGGGTGCAGGGACCGGGCGAGATGCAGATATGGCTGGGAGCCAGTTTTGCAATGCGGGCAATATCAATGGTGTCATTGCGTTCTACCCGTACTTCTGCACCAAGCTCACCAAAATACTGCACCAGGTTGTAGGTGAAGCTATCGTAATTATCGATCATGAG
>DYJM01000088.1 GCA_020723125.1 Acidithiobacillus ferrivorans | reverse complement strand
CGCTGGCACGGTCCTTGCGGGGTTTTTCGCAAGGACCGTGACAGCGAAAAGCGGAAGGCGTGACAGCAAGCAAAAGGCGTGACAGGCCCGAAAAAAGCCCCGACCTGACCGCGAAACGCCGCCAGCAAAAACCATGCCACGCCACGGCCCCACCCGGCGACACCCCAAGCAAAAACCATGCCACGCCGCCACGGCCAAGGCCAGCGCGGGACCGAACCCGGCCGCCGCAACACCCAAGACCCCAGAAGCGAACACATGACCCACCGAAGCCCGACGCAAAGCCAACCACGCGAACAGGCCCACCACGCACGCTACGAGACCCGCCACGGCCTCGACAGCCTTCTGCGATGCAAATACCTGCCGCGCGATATTGATCGCGCAGATCGCAAGCGGATCGCGAAGCGCCACGCGATGTACAGCCTGGACCGGTCAGGCACGGGCCTTGCGAAAACAAGAAACCGCAAGGCCAGTGCCTTCCCTGCGTCAGCGGGATGCCACCGTCACCGCCCCTGGACGCGCTGGGCAAGCCCCCGGACCGGTCAGGCACGGGCCTTGCTGAAAAAAGACCCAGCAAGGCCAGTGCCTTCCCTGCGTCAGCGGGATGCCACCGTCACCGGCCCCGGACGCGCCGCCTGGCCGACTTTGCAGCCGGAGCGGGGAATCTTTTGGCCACCGCCGTCTGCCAGGGCGCCCCGGATCGGTCGGCGGGCGGTCAAGGGGTCGGGACCGTCTTTTTGGTCCCGAGCCCCAGCCTGTCGAACGATTCCGGTTCTGGTTTTATTGAGTGGCATAGTCTGAAAAGGTTTGCTTCTGCCTCTCGGCGTCTGACCAGGCCAGGTATGATTTGTCCTTTGCTTTTGACCCAGCGGTGAATCTCGTGTTCGACCCCTTCCCAATCCTCGGCTTTAAGTCGCTTCAGGAGGGTCGATGATTTGAATGTCGCGATTCCGAGATTAAAGGCGAAGTCAATTGAGGCGGCCAGGGCCTCTGGTCTGGTGGCAAAGATGGGGGCCATCGGCTTTATGGCGTGTGCGATGGTGGTTAGTTGGTTGTGCAGGTAGGCCTCTGCATCTGATTGGTGCATGGGCGGGTCTGAGAGTTTTACTCGGCGGCCTGTGCTGTATCTGGTGAATCCGTAGCCTATGGTCGGGATACCTGCCGGGCATGGATAGGGCTTCGCTGAAAAGCCCTCGAAGTGCCTGACCAGCAGGATGGCGACCTCGACGGGATCGGCTGCCATCTTGTCGAGGGTGGGGACGATTGCCATCCGCTAGAGGTCGGGGAAGGTTGCGCCTATTAGGCCAGAAATGCCTAGTCCGACTGCGACGACTGCCTCGGTTTGGTCTGGGGATAGGATGATTCCGGCGGATGTGCCGATAAGCGTCAGGCCACGCCATGTGGAGGCCTCCTTTAAGCGGCTTAGAATGTAGCGGATGGCGAGTTTTATAATGATGTTCATGGTTGGCCTCTCACGGTTTGTCTTGCTTGGATTTTAGGTCTTTCAGGATTTCTTCCAGTTGCTTCTCGATGCGGTCAAATTGTCTGCGGGTCTCGGCAAGCTGGGGTTCGATGGATGCTTGGTAGTTCTCTAGCTTGGTGATGTCATACCTAAGCATATCAATGGTTGACCAGAGCTTGGTTAGCAGGAAGCTGATTGCTCCGGTGATAATCGTTAGTACCCAGTTCCAGAGTGTTGCTGTGTCCATTTGTTCCTCTCAAGAAAAAACCCCGCCGTAGCGGGGTTTTATCACGCATGAGCTTGAAAGATCAAGCGTAGGTCGGCGGGGTACCTGCCGGGACGTCGCGCAGGCCCAGCACGGAGAGTGCATATTGGCTGATGAAGTGCACCTCGCCTGCGGGCATGTTGGCTACATAGCCACCCCCAGCCTCCGTCTGTGCCACGGCCGGGATTGCCGGGGTCAGGGCGGCAGCAGCCGTGTCCCATGCGGTTTTCTCCTGGGCGGTGATGGCTGCATAGGCGGTCTTTGCTGCGGCGATGGTGGTGCCGTTTGCGCCGATTGCCTGGCCTACGATGTAGCCGTTCCAGGCGTAACCCGAGGGAGTGACGGCGGCGATGAGTTCTTTATCGGTGAGTGTTTCACCTGCGCGCTTCTGAATGGTGCGGTTGAAGAAGGCCTGCATTGCACCCGTGATGCGTGTGTTATTGCGAGACAGTTCCTGACCAGCCGTTGCCGGGTTCATCGGGATGACCAGCTGGCGCACATAGGCGCGGCCTTTCCAGCCTGCGAATACCATCGAGCTAGCGAAGGAGCCCGATGCTGATACGGACATGAGGGGACCGGATACTTTTGCCATTTTTTTTACCTCTTTCAGAAGGTGTTAGGGGATTTCATCGTAACCCTATGATTGGAAAGGTTGTCAAGTTGTTGTTTAAGGAAAACGGTTTTTTTGTGGTTTTTTTGTTTCTTACCCTGTGAATCGTTCTACTTCAAGCCAGATTTTTGCGACCTGGGTTCCGCTTGGCTTGTTGATGCGTACTGTTGCGTCTGCTGTGAATTGCATGGTAAACGTCCAGTCTTGCCTGTAATTGCCCTGTCCTGTCAGTTCAAAAGAAGTTGACCCAACTATCATACCGCTTTGGACTATGTCGAGTTGTGCTATATGACCGCCATAACCAGCTTGTAATTCAAAATTGAATTTGAAGCGGTAGATTCCAGCGGCTGGTGCGTTTAAGTATCCCGTGTCGGCATTGAAAATGCCTTCTGGGTTGTAGTGTGATGTGTAAGTGTCTAGGATGCTGGCGTATGTATAGGAAATAGACGACTCTCGATTACCAAGAAAGACGGTTTTCCATACGCCGCCACCGCCTGCTGGTGCGGCGTTTTTCCAGTGGTTTGTGGCGCCATCGAAGGTCAATACCTCTCCTGTTGCTGGTGCGGTGAGCGTCACATCGTTCAGAAGGCTGAGTTGCGTTGTGCCTGCGGGGCCTTGGATGCCTTGGGGACCTTGCGGCCCTGCTGGGCCTGCCGGGCCTTGTAGGCCATCGGCACCTTGTAGGCCTTGCGGTCCTGCTGGGCCTTGGATGCCTTGCGGTCCTGCTGGGCCTGCCGGGCCTGCTGGAATTGATGCGACTGCCGCTTGTAGGGCTTCTATCTCGGTCTTGGCGGTCGTGAAGTTTTCTCTGACGCTGGCGGTTGTGGCGTGGCCTGCGGTGGGTTTGGTGGTGTCGATGAGTGAGGTCATTTTTAGAAGTCCCAAATAGTGGTGAGGTTATCCCAGACGGTGGTGCCGCCGTCCCAATCTGTGCCTGGTTGTGTGGGCGGGTTGTTTAGCCATTCCCTGCAGAAAAGGTTATAGCCGGACATTTGAATGGGTTTTGCGCGGGTGTTGTAGATGGCTTTTTGCGGGTCTGGTAGGTTCTGCCAGGCGGTGATGGCATCGCGCATGATGGCGCGCCGTATGGCCTGTGCTGGGGTGCCTTCGGAGATTTGCTTCTTGGTTTTTCCGTCAAAGCGTCGAAGGGGTGCAGAGCGCATGACCTGCGTTTGTTTACCGCGATTCGCGGTCATGATTCCGGCGAAGGTGCCGGTTGCCATGATTGAGAGAAACGGGTTCTTGACCTTTGCCATTTGATGCCCTTTAAGAACAGTGTCTTAGCGGATCATAGCAGAAATAAAAGTTTGGTACCCGGGGAGGTGTTTGTTCTTGCCTATCTCACGCCATAGGTCTTTCTCGCCAGGTGATAGTAGATGCCATGCGCTGTTTGCGTTGATGAGCTTCTGCCGTTGGGTTAGTTGGGCGGGGGTCTGTGGGTCAAATTGAGGTGGGTTTAGGCGAAGTTGTAGGTTTTTCTTTACGCTGCATGTGACATTGCCAAGGCCTGGCTTCACGCGCTGATAGACATACGACCGGCCGTGTACGGGGTCCACGGTGTCTTTTATCCTGAGCTTGCCTAGTACGGTCAGGCCCGGTTTGCAGGCCTTCATCTTGTCGTAATCGGTCATGGTGGTGTCCTATGCCTCTGTTCAGAGGGCCAGTTGATAGGCTGTTAGGGTAGTGGTTATGTCGCGCTTTTGTCGAGTGTTGTAGCCGTTGTATTGGGGGAGGCGGAACGGCGTGAAGATTGAGACGCCAAGGGCGTTCAGCCCGGCTGCAAGGCCGTTTTTGTAGCCTGTTTCCCAGACCGGATCAAGTGAGATGTTGATTTTTTGTGAGCCGGTCCATGGGCCCGAAGGGCCTGGGGGGTACTTTGCAGGCGGTCTGATCCAGTGTCCGCTGTGCGGCCACGGGAAACTGTAGTCGGCGGCTTGCCATGTGGTCTGGTATTTCCAGTCCATGCTGATCTGCGTCAGCCAGTTTGGCCATGTGGGGTACTGGTCGGCCCATAGTGCGGTGTCTAGTGTGCCGACGATGGCCAGGGGTTTGTACATAGGCGCGGCGAGCGTTGGGGCTGGTGTGTATATGATGCGCTCCCAGCAGAGGTATTCTGTTGCTCCCACGCCTTGGGCCTCGTTGTAGATCATGCCGGGGGTTTTGTCGTATGGGGTCGGGGGAGTTGTGCCGGTGGGGTAGTGGTACCACGCGGAAAGCTGGCCGTTGATTGGTCCACCGGGTGGGACGGGGGATGATGCGTAGTAACTGGTCAGGATTCGGTCATCGGATGGGGCTATTTGGCTCCAAAAACGCGGGTCGAATTGGTTGTTCTTCATTTGTTCGACGAGCGAAGCGAGGCGTTCGCCGTGAGTGGCGTAGCCATCCAGGCCTGGAAAGGCTTGGACGACTGCGCGCGCCCATCTGACGCGTGTTTGCCAGTGCCAGTGGACGGTGTTTTCCCATGCGGCATTTGGGCCTCCACCCGGTAGGTGGATGGTCCCGGATTGCGGGCCTAGGGGGTTGAGCATAGCTAGCGGCCAGGCATTGGTGGCGAGGATTTCTCCAGGGATTGTTTGATTTGTTACTTTTGCCATGGGTCGTTCGATTTTGTCCACAGGGCGGTCTGCCAGTCGTGGACCTTTTGATAGATCGTTTGGTGGTTTGTGCGGATGCTGGTTTCGTAGTTTTCTGTCCAACTGACGCGCGTGAGGTTGTGCGAGCCGATCCAGACGGTGCCGGACCCAAAAAGGTAGGTCTTTGCGTGCAGGATTTTAGCTGGCGGAGGGCTGCGTAGTCGCCAGCCGCTGGCGGCCAGCCGGTGGCGGCTGGCTTCGTCGATGCGGCCCATGCTGCCTGATGCGCGCGGGTTGCAGATGGTTAATCGGCAGTCCACGCCGCGATCGGGGGCGGTGAGTAGTGCGTGCGTGAAGCGGCGCCACGGGTCTTTCCCTGTGGTTGGGTTTGGGTTTTTTGAGAGGCGCAGGACATAGCCGGTGAAGCGAAGGCTGTGCCTTTCTGCGAGCACATCGGCGATGATTTGTTCGATGGCTGCTGCCCCTGTTTGCAGGGTGTAGCTTTGATCGGTCACGGTAGTGTCGGGAGGGTCGTGCATGTGCTGGCCTGGATGAACCATTGCTGGAAGAAAAGCTGGAAGCCGGTTTTATTGAAGGCCGGGCCGCGTGCGGCCCATGTGTCACGGTATGTCTGTGGCTGCTGCGACCAGCATGCCGCCATTGATGCCATGGCATCTTGTTGGAGGGCTTGCAGTGGCGATGGCGGGGCCGTCCACCGCCGTTTTTGGCGGACGACGGCTTTTGAGCCCCTCATGGTGTAGTCGAGGACCCCGGCCAGTTGGCCGGTTGCGGTTACGCTGAATAGTGGGCCGGTGACTTTTGGCATGGCTGCTGGTCTTTTTTGGTGGTGCTACGGGATGATAAGGGCGGCGATGGCTATTACGCAAATGATGGCGATGATGGTGCCTATCTTTTCTCGGCGCATGTCTTTGCGGATGCGGTCCTTTTCATCTGCCCATGTTGTTTCTGGAGGGTAAATCCTTCGTGTTTTCATGATGCGTTCCTTTCTTTGTTTTTGATGAATCGGTCCACGGTACCGCGCGAGACGCCCAGAAGGCGTGCAATGGCCTGCTGTGCCACACCAGCCTGCAGAAGACGTGCGATCTCTTGGCTTTTTCCGTCGATCTTCGTTTTTCCGCCTGACCCCACTGGCCGGCCTAGCTTGATGCCCTGGCTTTTCAGGGTGTCTAGGGCCGACTTGGTCCGTGCCCGGATTAGGTCGCGCTCGATCTCGGCGGCCAGGGCCAGGATGGTGATCGTCACTTTTGCGCCCATGCTTCCGTCGAAGACTATAGCTGTCTTCACGATGTGGATCGTGATGCCGCGCGCTAGGGCGGTGTTTACGATCTCGAGCACCTCTAGCGTGGACCGTGCCAGGCGCGAGACTTCGGCGACGACGATGGTATCGCCTGCTGTGGCCGTTGCCAGTGTTTGGGCGATGGCTCGGTTTTGCCAGTGCATCTTAGTTGATGCGGTCTCCTCTACCCTTTCCGGGTAGGGCAGGTCGTGGGATGCGCTCCATCGGACGATCTCGTTCCACTGGTTGGCGGCGTCTTGCGTGTCGGTGCTCACGCGGAGGTAGGCGAGAGTGGTCATTCTTCACTCTCCCAGTGGAAGCCGGTGCCGTCTGGCATGTGGACCAGCATACCGCCGCGTCCGATGGTGACGGCTTCGGCTCCGAGTCTGAAGGCCAGCTTAACGAGGTCGGAGTGGGGGTTTATTTTGTGTGCCCTGGTCAGGGCATCGAACATTTCGTTTCTGGTCATGATGTTTTCTCCTTGGTGTGCCGGATTATTCCGGTGTCCTTATTATATGTCATAACGGGATTTTCTAGGGCTTTTTTTGTATCGTTATTTGCCTGTTTTTTTTTCCTGTTCAAACGGTCGTTTTTGTGGGTCAAAAAGCTTGGCGATGTGGTGCAGTTTTGGGAGCCAGCGTCGGAGCATGTTTTCTGTTTGCATGTCTGGAATGACTGGCGCGCGGTCGGCCAGGGTTTTTTCTAGGGCTAGGGCGTGTGGGAGTGGCGGGGTTGATGGGTCCAGAAGGTGGCGGGTGACTTGGCCCCATGTGCCGTAGGTGCGGCCTGGATAGATCGTGGTTTCTGGTGCTGATCGTGGTTTGACGAGGTACGCAGCTGCGTGCCTGATGTTTCTGATGGGGTCGGATTTGTAGATTTCTAGGCCTGGGCGGGGGTGGAGTGTGAGGTTTTCGCCAAGCACATGCAGGTGCAGGGCTGGGCCGTGTGCGGATTGCTCTATTGTCCAGATGCCACGGGCCTGTTGGAAATCGGTCTTTGCGGTGCGGTGTATTGATTTTATATTGCGTGTCGATGTGCCGGTTGCCTTATAGGTGTAGAGGCGCACATCGTCCAGTCCGGCCAGCAGGGCTTCTGCCTGGTCGGCGACCTTGGCTTGCCGGATTGCGGCACAGTGTGGACAGGTGCGGTGACGATGGCAGCGTCTGCCTGGTGTGCAGGGTGGTGGTGGTTGTATCATGATGTGGCCGCTACGCGGCTTTTCTCCTTCGTGTTTCTTTGCCCGGCTCTGGCTTTGTCAGTGCCGGGCTTTTTTCATCCTATTGCTTGTGTTGGTTAGTGGTCACTACCAAAGTTATCCACAAGTTATCCACAATTACGGCGGCGAGATGTACGGTTAGTTCTTAGAGTAATAGTTAGATGCGCGCGCGTACCCGCGCGCGTAGCAAGAAGCGTGCCATCAGGTTTTCTTACAAAACCGGTGTGGACCTATCAGAAAAAACGATGGTGGACCTGGCGAAAGCGTAGGGCGTGGCCGTCTTTTCTGGCCTCGCCCGGTCCTATGCCGTGGCGGTCAGGCTTCGGCGCGTCTTTTTGCGCCGGTGCCTGGCCGTGATGGTGTGCGGCCAAACTGGTCGGGCGTGGCCGTCTTTTCTGGCCTCGCCCGGTCCTATGCCGTGGCGGTCAGGCTT
>DYJM01000273.1 GCA_020723125.1 Acidithiobacillus ferrivorans | reverse complement strand
TAGTACTCTGTCAGCCGTGGTAATTTGTTTTCACAGCTTTTCACCCCCAACGGTGTTTTAGTTATGGGAGGTGAAAGGGATGAACCGCAAATATGTTGTCAAGTTGACCGAAGAGGAACGTTTACAACTTCAAAAGATCATCTCGGCCGGTACAACCTCAGCGCGCAAGATCCGGCGGGCGCAGATTCTGCTCAAATCCGATAGCAGCCCGGAGGGGCCAAACTGGAACTATCAGGCCATCTGTGCCGCTTTCGACGTCTCAGCGGTGACCGTCACTGCCGTGCGCAAGGCCTATTGCCAGGGCGGATTGGAAGCCGCGCTGAATCGCAAGAAGCCAGAACGTGAATACCTTCATTGCCTGGACGGAGAGGCTGAAGCGCATTTGATCGCCCTCGCCTGCAGCCAACCCCCAGCAGGGCACGCCCGTTGGACTTTGCGGCTTCTGCGGGATCGTTTCGTGGAAGCCGGTTACGTGGAACAGGTCTCCCACGAGACCATCCGTCAGGTGTTAAAAAAAACGAACTAAAGCCTTGGCTCAAGGAACGTTACTGCATTCCTCCACAGGCGAATGCCGCTTTTGTATGCCAGATGGAAGAGGTGCTGGAGGTTTATCAACGTCCCTATGATCCCCGGCGGCCACAGGTCTGTATGGATGAAATGCCCCAGCAACTGCTCATCGACGTACACAACCCTCTGCCGCTGGAGCCAGGGCAAGCTGTGCGCGAAGATTATGAGTATGAACGCAATGGCGTGAGCAACATTTTCCTGTTCTTCGAGCCGCTGGCGGGTAAACGACATATCTGGGTGAGCGAGCGTCGTACGAAAGTGGACTGGGCACAGACCATGCGTTACCTGGCGGATGAACTCTACCCAGAAGCAGAGGTGATCGTTGTCGTGATGGATAACCTCAACACCCATGGTCCCGCCTCCTTTTACGAAGCGTTTGAGCCCGCTGAAGCCCGGCGGCTGCGAAGTCGCTTTGAGTTTCACTACACCCCCAAGCACGGAAGTTGGTTGAACATGGCTGAGATCGAATTGAGCGCCTTGGTTAGAACCTGTCTGGACCGGCGCATTCCGGATCAAGCTACCTTGCTTCGTGAGGCGCAAGCGTGGGCCGATGAACGAAACCAGAAGGCCGTTCGAGTAGACTGGCGCTTTACCACTGCGGATGCGCGCATCAAATTGAAGCACCTGTATCCAAAGATTCAGGCTTGACAAAGCACTAG
>DYJM01000272.1 GCA_020723125.1 Acidithiobacillus ferrivorans | reverse complement strand
GTTGCCAACACCGATGGCGGTTTCATGGGTTATACCGGGTTTTACACGGATATTGCCTGGCATCACTGGATACTGACCCCGGTACTGGCGATGGGGGGATACCATCAGGGCCGTGGGAAGCAGTTGTATGGGACCTTCCAGTTTCGCCTGGAGCTCAGCCTGGACTATCAGTTTGCCAATCAATCCCGTTTTGGTCTGAAAATTGCGCATATTTCCAACGCCTTTATCAAAAAACAGGATCCGGGTGAGGATGAAATCCTCCTGAATTACTCCATGCCGATTTCCTGGGGAGAACGCCAGCAGGGGGATTGATGACTCCGGGTGCGTAGGAGGACCGGATGATGTTGCATGAACGATTGGATCCCGCGTTATTACTGGTCTGGGCGCAGGCTGCGCGCCACAAGAATCTGCATGCGGCAGCGCAAGCCCTCTTCATGACCCAACCCGCCGTTTCCCAGCGACTCCGGCAGCTACAGGAAGTTGTCGGCGAGCCGCTCTATCAACGCAATCCGCAGGGCATCACGCCGACCGGTACCGGCATGGCTTTGTTGCGCATTTCCGAGCAAATCGAAAGCGCCCTGCGCAGTGCTCGCGTCCTTTGCCAGGACAAAAAAGACCTGCTGCGGGGTTCTTTGTCGATTCTTGCCAGTCATAGCAACGCTGAAACCCTTCTCCCCCAGGTGATCGTGCAATTCCGGCAGCGTTATCCAGGTGTATTCCTGCGCCTGGTGACGAGCAATAGCCGCGCCGCCAGGGAGAGGTGCGATCAGGCTGATCTGCTGTTCGTGGAAGATAGCCCGGCATTATCCAGAGGTTCTGAATGGACAGAAGAAATTCTGGTGGACAGCACCATTGTCCTGCTGGCCCCAGAAACGCCAAGCTGGCTTCAGTTAGCCCGAAAGCCCGTGCCTCTGCTGTCCTTGGAAGCAGAGCCGCTGCTGTGGCGGGAAGAAGGATCCGACATTCGTGAACAGGCCTCGCAGTTCCTGAAAGCGGCCGGTATTCACCCGGAAATTCGTTATGAGTTGAGTGGTCTCGCGGCTATCCAGGCCGCCGTGCGTTGCGGATTAGGGGTCAGTTTTGTTTCTGCGCTCAGTGATGGTGGTGGTCTGCGGCCGGGTTTGGTGACTTTGGAAACGGTGCCCCGAATTCCCCATCGCCTCTCTGTTTTGTATCGCAAGGAAAGCAGTCACAGTACCCGGGCATTCCTGGATGTACTCCGGCAATCTTT
>DYJM01000087.1 GCA_020723125.1 Acidithiobacillus ferrivorans | reverse complement strand
GAATGCGGCATACATGACCGCCGGGCTACTGACCGGGGGCAAGAGAAAGCGTAAATCGGCTTGCGCCGGCAAGGCGAAACAACAGAGAATCATCCACAGCCAGAGCTGTCTTTTGGTTTTCATAAGAAATTCCAGAGCCGTTCGGATAGGTTCAAATTGTAAGCAAAAGGAGTGCCAGATTCATGTCGGTTTCTGAAAATCTGAATCATTTTAATGCGCAGGGCGAAGCCCACATGGTCGATGTTGGCGCGAAGGCGGTGAGTACGCGGATTGCCGTTGCAGAAGGCGAAATCAACATGGCAGAAGGCACCTTCCACCACATTACCGAAGGGCAGATTCACAAAGGTGATGTGCTCGGAATTGCCAGAATAGCCGCCATCCAGGCCACAAAAAGAACCTGGGAGCTGATCCCTTTGGCACACCCGTTGTTCTTGACGGCTGTTCAGGTGGACCTGATTCCTGAAACTGACCCCACCCGTATTATTTGTCGTGCAGAAGTGCACTGTGCAGGGCAAACCGGCGTGGAAATGGAAGCATTAACTGCCGTGTCCGTTGCGTTGCTGACCATATACGATATGTGCAAGGCAATAGACAGGGGCATGGTCATCAGTGACATCCGCCTGCTAAAAAAGGAAGGCGGCAAGACGGGCCTCTGGACAAGAGATGCCCGTTCGTAAACTTCAACTATTTGCCGCGATGCGGGCTGGAGCTATAACGCATCATGACATCCGTATCTTTCCAGCTGGCTTCCTTCAGAATTTCATCCGGAATCATGTAACGATCCTGGGGAGCCACATCCTGGAATTTCACCACGCGCAGCACATCTCCATAAGGTAGCTTGCGCAGCAGGCCATCTTTGTCGGTGGCCCGAACGATCATGGCATCCTTGAGCAGGGCGTAGACATAGAAATTACCGGGGCGCAATTTACCTTCCTTATCCTTCCAGGTCACGGTAATACGGGAATGTTCTTTGAAATCGTTGCGAATCATGAATGCATCTCCTTGGACTAAGCGCCATTAAACTAATCATCGTCCCGACCACAAAGCAAATAAGGACTACTTATTACAAAATCAAAAACGCTGACTTGCTTTATCAGGCACGCTCCGCCAAGATTTCGGCGATAACGGGATGTCCCCGATTTGGTACAGCCAGACGCGAGGTACAAATATGGCTACGGTTATGGAATTTGAAGACCACAGCAAGCAAGAAATCAAATACTCCACTTGCTACATGTGTGCTTGTCGTTGTGGGATCAAAGTCACTGTAGAAGACAATAAGGTACGATTTATCCAGGGTAACCGCAACCACCCCATCAATCAGGGTGTGCTTTGTGCCAAAGGCTCGGCAGGCATCATGAAGCAGTATTCGCCGGGTAAATTGCGTAATCCACTGCGGCGTAAGCCCGGTACCGAGCGTGGAGCTGGAGAGTTCGAGGAAATTTCCTGGGACGAAGCCATTAACACCCTGACCGAAAGATTGGCCCATATTCGCGCCACCGATCCAAATAAACTCGCCTATTTTACCGGACGTGACCAGATGCAGGCGCTCACCGGATTGTGGGCGCAGCAGTTTGGAACCCTGAACTGGTCGGCCCATGGCGGCTTCTGTTCGGTGAACATGGCTACGGCCGGATTGTATATGCTGGGTCACGCGTTCTGGGAATTTGGTGATCCGGATTGGGATCGTACCAAGTATTTCATGCTCTGGGGTGTGGCCGAAGATCACTCCTCCAATCCCATGAAAATCGGTCTGGAAAAACTCAAGCGTCATGGTGGCAAGTTTGTCGGAATCAATCCTGCACGTACGGGTTACCAGGCCATCGCCGATGAGTGGGTGCCCATCAAGCCGGGTACTGATGGCATGCTCGCCCTGTCCATGGTGCATGTCCTGCTCCAGAATGAGCAGTTCGACTGGGATTTTCTGCTGCGCTATACCAATGCGCCCTTCCTGGTCGTCAACACGCCGGGTAAAGTGGGCGACGGTTTGATTCTGCGCGATGCAGAAGGACATCCCATGATTTGGGATCTCCAGAAACAATGCTTCGCCAATGGCATGGAAGCGGGCTCGGCCGGAGCCATGTTTGGAGAATATACGGCCCCCGATGGCAGGCCGGTGCGTACAGTCATGTCGGTTTTGACAGAACGTTATCTCAGCGATGAGTTCTCTCCGGAAAACGCCAGTAAAATTACGGGAGTGCCTGCGGAGACCATTGAAAGGCTGGCGCTGGAAATGGCGCATGTGGCTTTCAAGGAAAGCATCGAAATCAATGTAGAGTGGACAGACTGGGCTGGACGCAAGCATGACAAGTTCATTGGCCGTCCGGTTTCCATGCACGCCATGCGCGGTATTTCGGCGCATTCCAATGGCATGCAGTCAGCTCGGGCCATTCACTTGCTGCAGGTATTGCTGGGTACGATTGATTGCCCCGGAGGCTTCAGATCCAAGGCACCTTACCCCAAACCCGTGCCCCCAGCAGTCAAACCCGCTCAGCATAGTGCGCCCAATACGCCCCTCAAGTCTTCGCCGTTGGGTTTCCCCACCGCACCGGAAGATCTGGTTATTGATGAAAATGGTCAGCCCAAGCGCATTGATAAGGCCTATTCCTGGGAAGCACCTATTGCCAACCACGGCTTGATGCACATGGTGGTCACCAATGCGGTCAATAAAGACCCCTACGCTATTGATACCCTGATTTTCTTCATGGCCAACATGAGCTGGAACTCCACCATGAACACGGCCAATGTTCAGGATATGCTGAAATCCAAGGACGAGAATGGCGAATATAATATTCCCTTCTTGGTGGTGGTAGACGCCTTCCATTCGGAAATGGTCAATTTTGGTGATCTGATTCTGCCGGATACCACGTATCTGGAACGTTATGATGCCATCTCGCTGCTGGATCGTCCGATTTCCGAGCCAGACGCCATTTGTGATTCCATCCGTCATCCGATACTCAAGCCCGACCGCAATGTGCGTCCCTGGCAGGAAGTCATGGTGGAAATCGCTGGTCGCCTCAAATTCCCGGCCTTCACCAAGGAAAATGGCGAACCCCGTTTTTCCGGCTACAAGGATTTCATTACCAATTACGAACGTGCTCCTGGTATAGGCTTCCTGGCGGGCTGGCGTGGAGAAAATGGGGAAACTCACCTGCGTGGAGCTCCGAATCCCAATCAATGGGATCGTTACATCGAAAATCAGGGGTTCTTCAAGTATCACCTGCCGGAGTCCATGGCTTTTTATCGCTTTGCCAACAAGGAATATCTGGAGTTATCCCAGCGGATTGGTTTCAACCCGACGGCTGATCCCATCGTTATTGAACTGTATTCCGAGACCTTCCAGCGTTTCCGCCTGGCGGGTATGGGTCTCTACGATGGTCCACAGCCCAAGGATCCGGTGGACCGTGAGCGTTTGGCTACCTATTTTGATCCGCTGCCAGCTTTTTATGAACCGCTGGAACAGCAGCGTGTGGACAAAAAAGAATACCCATTCTTTGCCGTCAATCAGCGCCCCATGATGATGTACCACTCCTGGGACAGCCAGAACGCCTGGCTGCGTCAGATTATCGCCCAGAACTATATGTACATGAACCGCAAGCGCGGTGAGCAGATGGGGATTGTCGATAAAAGCTGGGTATGGGTGGAAAGTCACAACGGTAAAATCCGGGTGCAGGTCAAGCTGATTGAAGGATGTCAGGAAGATACCGTCTGGACCTGGAACGCCATTGGTAAACAATCCGGAGCCTGGGGCCTGAAGCCGGAAGCCGCTGAAGCAACACGCGGCTTCCTGATGAATCATCTGATTTCCGAACTGCTGCCAGCCAAGCAGGGGGAAAGACGTTTGACCAATTCCGACCCTATTACTGGTCAGGCGGCATGGTACGATCTGATGGTCAAAATATATCCGGCGGCACCAGGAGAAGAAGGCACCTGGCCCGTATTCCCAACCATGAAGCCTTTACCTGGTGATACCCCGGCACCTGACGTGCTGCGCTACCATACCCACAAGCCCGTCAATCTGAAATCCTGACGTGCCAAGGAGACTATTATGAGACTCGGTTTAGTCATTGATCTGGACACCTGCGTGGGCTGCCATGCCTGCGCGGTGGCTTGCAAAGAATGGAATACCAGTGGCACCACAGCGCCACTGACCGATTATGATCCCTACGGCGCCAAGCCATCCGGGGTCTGGTTCAATCGGATCCGGCATTTTGAAATAGGGGACTATCCCTACAACAAAACCATCAATTTTCCCATGTCCTGTATGCATTGTGAAAATGCCGAATGTGTGACGGTTTGTCCCACCGGAGCTTCCTACAAGCGCGCCGAAGATGGCATTGTTCTGGTCGATCAGAACAAGTGCATGGGCTGCAACTACTGCTCCTGGGCCTGCCCTTACGGCGCCCGCGAGCTGGATCGCGTTTCCGGAACCATGAAAAAATGTACCCTCTGCATTGACCGCATTTACGATATGGAAATTCCGGAAGAAGAAAGGCAACCCGCCTGCGTACTGACCTGTCCGGCGCATGCCCGAATGTTCGGTGATCTGGATGATCCGGAAAGTCCAGTCAGTCGTGCGGTCCGTGATCGGGGCGGCTATCAGCTGATGCCCGAACTGAATTACAACCCTACCAACCATTATTTGCCGCCCCGTGTTCATGCCCCTATCCCCACTGAAGAGCTGAAGAAAAAAGCAGTTCGTAAAGTGAAAGAATGGGTCAACCGCGTAGTTGAGCGTTAAGGAGATACCATGCATCCGGCACTCGCAGTTATTTTTCTTACGCTTTTTTCTGGCGGTGGTTTTGGCATTATGGCCTTGACGGCCATCATCAATGATTTTCAGATTGATGGCGGGTTAAATCCCCTGCAGACCATGGTCGCAGTCATTCTCTCGCTGGTTTTTGTCAGCATCGGCATGCTTTCTTCTACTGCGCATCTGGCGAACCCCAAGAACGCCTGGCGGGCTTTTACCCGTTGGCGCACCTCCTGGTTGGCCCGCGAAGGCGTTTTTGCAGTGTTATATTACCCTTTTGCTTTTGCTTATCTGGTCTGGGTATTTTTCACGGCAGGGACACAGGATACGGTAGGTTTGATTCTGGCGAATCTGGCCGGTTTGATCGGCCTGATTACCATTTTCTGTCAGGGCATGATTTATGCCGTGCTCAGAACCATTCGCCAATGGAATACGGCCCTTGTACCCGCTAATTTTTATGTCATGGGTTTGGCCATCGGTGCCACGATTCTGGCTGCCGAACGGATGATCATGGGAGCACCGGCGCTGACTCTGGTGGGCATCGCCCTGGGTCTGCTGGTCGCGGCAGCGGTCATGAAAGGGATTTATTATTTCTGGATTGGGCGTCCAAACGGTCCGACCATTCGTACGGCAACCGGTTTCAACCGTTCAACCGTGCGTATCCTCGAGCAGGGCCATACCTTTGGTACTTTTCTGACGGAAGAGTTCGGTCATACCTTGCCCAGTGCCAAGGCGCGCAGCATTAAAGTCATGATGTACATATTTGCCTTCATTATCCCGGTGGCCGCTCTGGTCATCGGCTTCCTGACCGGGCAATTATTTTTCGCATGGCTTGCCATTGTGTCCGTGGTTTTTGGCATCGGGGTGGAGCGCTGGCTGTTTTTTGTCGAGGCGCAACACGTCATCAATCTGTACCATGGCCGGCAGCAGTGTTGAACTGAGTCTGAAAAGAGGACTAGTATAGTTTCTTTGCAGTTTTACTGAGGTGATTGGATATGGCGCAGGAAGTGTTTGCTCTACCGGCACGGGAATCCGCTTTGGCGGATCGTTTCGGGAGGCAGATTACTTACCTGCGTATTTCCGTTACGGAGCACTGTAATTTCCGTTGCTCCTACTGCTCACCGGCAGAAGGTACTCCTTTTTTTGCCAGAAAAGATCACCTTCAGGTCGATGAGTATGATCGCCTGATCGGGATTTTTGCAGACTTGGGTGTGCGCCACATGCGCTTTACTGGTGGTGAGCCCCTCATACACCCGCACTTGCCTGCTCTGATTGCTGCTGCCCATCATCATGGCATCGGTAAAATCAGTATCAGTACCAATGGCCTGTTACTGGCTCGCAAAGCCGAATTGCTGCAACAATCCGGGGTCAATAATCTCAATATCAGTCTGGATAGTTTGGAACCTGAAGTATTTGCCCGGGTCACCCGGGGTGGAAATCTGCAAGAGGTTCTGCACGGAATTTCTGCCGCAATCAGTGCTGGTATTCCCCGTATTAAGCTGAATGTGGTGCTCATGCGTAGCGAAAACGGCCATAATCTCGCTGATCTGGTGCGTTACGCCTTGGCGCAGCATGTTGATATCCGTTTTATTGAAACCATGCCCCTGGGACAAGCCGGTAAAACGGCCCGGTCCACTGAATTTTTGAGTGCCGGCGAAGCGAGAATACGCATCGAAAAAGAACTGGGTACTTTGTATCCGGTCTTTCGTTCTGTGGATAATGGTCCTGCCCAGCTTTTTCAGTTCGCCGGACAACCGCGTTCACAGATCGGATTTATCACCCCCATCAGCGAAAATTTTTGTGCCACCTGCAATCGGGTCCGCCTGACTGCAAGTGGCCGACTGGTATTTTGTCTGGGCCAGGAAAATGGTATGGACCTGCTACCGTTGCTGAGAGGTGGCAGTAGTGACGAAGAAATTGCCGATGAAATCCGCGAAAGGATTTGGATGGATAAACCTGAACGTCACGAATTTGTCACCGATCCACAACGTTCTTCACGGATATTCATGATGCGTCTGGGCGGTTGAGAATGGATGATGCGTGCTACACTTGCATGGACGCATGATGTAAGCTAGGGTGCGACATTATTTTATTATTTGGTGAATAGCTTATGTACGGTTTTCAGGAAATCACGGCAGATCAACTCAAGGCCTTGAGCGATCAAGGTGATGAGTTCATTCTGGTGGATGTACGTTCCCCCGCTGAGGTGGCACGTGGGATCATTGAAGGAGCGCGGCACATGCCCTTGCACATGCTGCCGATGTCTCTGCAGCAGTTGGATAAATCCAAGACAGTGGTGTTTTATTGTCTCAGTGGTGGACGTTCAGCCCAGGCCGCAGCTTTTGCCGCCGCTCAGGGTTTTGGGCAAGTGCTTAATTTGCGTGGTGGAATTTCAGCCTGGGCGAATCGTGGGCTGCCTATTAGTCAGTTGCCCGGTTGATTAGCGTTTTCTAAAATAGGGGTGCTTAATCATCAAATCAAAATATTTGCCTTGCTGTTCGTCCTTTTCCTGATACAGTCTTGCAGGTAGTTTTCAGACATCAATAACCTTAGGAGGTTAAACCATGGTACAAGAAGATCAAGTACTCGACGCACGTGGCCTGAATTGCCCATTGCCCATCCTGCGCACCAAAAAGGCTCTCGGTGAGCTGGCTTCCGGTCAGGTTTTGAAGATCGTGGCCACAGATCCTGGTGCGGTAAAGGACTTTGAAGCGTTTTCCAAGCAGACCAAGAATCCTCTTCTGGAGCAAGCCGAAGCAGCCGGCGAATTTATCTTCTTCATCCAGAAAGCATAATTGAATGAGGTTGGCCTGACGGCCTGACCAGGAGTAGAAAATGGACGAGAAAAAACTGGCGATTGTTGCCACAAAAGGCACTCTGGATTGGGGATATCCTCCCTTTATCCTGGCATCCACTGCTGCAGCCCTGGGCTACAGTGTGGAAATCTTCTTCACCTTTTACGGCCTGCAATTGCTCAAGAAAGATCTGAGTCACCTGCGCGTCAGCCCCCTGGGTAACCCGGCCATGCCGATGCCTGTTCCCATGCCTACCCTGATGATGGTGTTGCCGGGTATGGAAGGGATGGCTACATCCATGATGAAAAGCAAAATGAAAGCCAAGGGCGTAGCCAGCCTGGAGGAATTGCGTGAACTTTGTGTTGAGGCCGAAGTAAGAATGATCGC
>DYJM01000086.1 GCA_020723125.1 Acidithiobacillus ferrivorans | reverse complement strand
CCATCCGTATGGAGGGCGGGCAGATTTGGCTGGGCTTGCAGGAAATCTTCCCATGAGCCTGCTTCGCACCCAACAATCCGTCCCCCTGCAACGTCTGGAAAGCAAATCGGTTTGCCCTTACTGCGGAACCGGCTGCGGCGTCATCATCGAACATGATGGTCAGCAGATTACCGGCGTACGCGGCGATCCCGATCATCCAGCCAATTTTGGTCAGCTCTGCAGCAAGGGCAGCACCCTGCATCTCAGTTGTCATGGCAGTGATCGGTCCAGAGAACCTCTGCGGCGTGACCGCAGCAGTGGCGACTGGACAGCGCTCACCTGGACTGCGGCACTCACCCAAATGGCGGAGTGCTGGGCGGAAATCATCCACCGGCAGGGACCTCAGGCCCTTGCCCTCTATGTTTCCGGGCAACTCCCCACAGAAGACTATTATGTGGCCAACAAACTGGCCAAAGGCTTTATTGGCACCAATCATATTGATACCAATTCGCGGCTCTGCATGGCTTCTGCTGTCACCGGTTACAAACGTAGCCTGGGGATGGATTCTGTCCCCTGTGCTTATGAAGATCTGGAAGAAACCGATTGTCTGTTCATTGTCGGTGCCAATGTGGCCTATGCCCACCCCATTCTGTTTCGGCGCATTGAAGCCGCCAAACTGCGCCGCCCGGAACTCAAAATTATCGTTGCGGATCCACGTCGCACCCCCACGGCATCCATCGCTGACATTTTTTTACCCCTGCAACCGGGTACGGATGTCGCGCTCTTCCACGGCATGCTCCATATCCTGATCTGGGAAGATCACATTGATCGGGAATATATCGCAACCCATACCGAAGGCTGGGAGGAACTCAAGGCGCGGGTTCAGAATTATACCCCGCAGCGGGTCGCCGAAATCTGCCATATTCCCGAAGCGGAGCTCCGCGCTGCTGCCCAGGCCTTTGGAACAGCGCCCAGCGTTCTTTCCCTTTGGTGTCAGGGGCTCAACCAGTCCAGTCACGGCACCGACAAAAATAGCAGCCTCATCAATTTGCATCTGGCAACCGGGCAAATTGGCCGTCCCGGGGCCGGGCCTTTCAGTCTCACCGGACAACCCAACGCCATGGGTGGCCGGGAAACCGGAGGTATGCCCGCCCTGCTTCCCGGTCATCGGGAAGTTGCCAATCCCGAGCACCGTTCTGAAATAGCTGCACTTTGGGAGATTTCCAACATTCATCCCCAACCCGGATATACGGCTGTCCCCCTGTTTCAGGCAGTGGAGCGAGGCGAAATTGAAAGCATCTGGATCAGCTGTACCAATCCGGTATTGTCCATGCCCGATCAACAGCAGGTTCAAAGAGCGCTTGACCGGGCCCGGCTGGTCGTTTTGCAGGACAGTTACCTCGGCACCGAAACCGCCGACTACAGTGACCTGCTCCTGCCCGCAGCCAGTTGGGGAGAACGGGAAGCGCTGGTCACCAATTCCGAACGGCGCATCAGTCATCTGCACAAAGCCGTACCCGCTCCCGGAGAAGCGCGTCCCGACTGGATGATTTATCGGGATTTTGCTTTTGCCCTGGGAGCAGCTTTGGATCAACTCCAGCATCCCCTCCCCGATCATCACGATAGCAGTTGGCATGACCGGGCACAGCGTCTGTTCGATTTTCCGGACTCTGCCAGTATTTTCCGCGAATATCAGCGCTGCACCCGGGGGCGGGATCTGGACATCAGCGGTCTGGACTTTGCACTTCTGGATAGTCAGGGACCACAGCAATGGCCCTTCCCGACGGGAGCCAGGAGCGGGCAAAAGCGCCTTTACAGTGATGGTATTTTCCCTACTCCCAGTGGTCGTGCCCGGTTTCATGCGCCGGAATTTCAGGGAGTCGCCGAAGACATTGATGCCCGTTATCCCCTCCGGCTGACTACCGGCCGCTTGCGCGATCAATGGCACTCCATGAGTCGTACCGGCAAAGTCCCTGCACTGTTTGCCAGCGACGAGGAGGCTTTTCTGGAAGTACATCCGGAAGATGCGCAACGCCTGAAACTCCAAAACGAGGATCTGGCCCGGGTCATCAGTCGGCGTGGCGAAAATGTATTTCGCGTGCGCATTCAAAAAGACCTGCAGCCAGGGCTGGTTTTTGCCCCCATGCATTTTGGTCGGCGCTTTGCACCTGCTGCCCTCTGCAACCAGCTCACTTTGCCCGCCATTGATCCCGTTTCCGGGGAGCCCGAGTTCAAACACACTGCGGTTCGCATAGAACCGGCCGTTTTCCCTTGGCAGGGCACGCTCCTGCGCCTGCACAGCGACGCAGCGCATTTTCAGGCCGCACAGCGTATTGCCCGACACTTTCCTTATGCCAGCCTGAGCCGAATACGTCAGGATCAGCGCGAAGGTTTCATTTTACGTCTAGCTGGAGAAGAGGCCCCGGCCATACAAGATATTCATGCCTGGGACCAGGCGCTCGGCATGGATGGTCTGGAAGTGCTGGATTATGACGATGCCCGCCGCCATGTGCGCAAACGCCTCTGTATGCAGGGCAAGCAACTGCTGGCTGTGCGCCTGTTTGGTGAAGACGGAACCCGCGACTGGCTCCGCGAACTGATGCTGAGCGGCACCGATGTCGATGCTTACCGTCATGCCCTTTTTGCGCCCAAAGTGCCTGCTGATATGGCCGCGTGGACACGCTCACGGGGCATTTGTGCCTGCACGGGCGTGAATGAAGAACAACTGCGGAAAAGCATTGCGGCGGGCAACATCTCCTTGAGCCAAATCGCCCGGGATTGCGGTGCCGGCGGTGAATGTGGTTCCTGCAAACCGGAAATCATGACGATGATTCGCATCGTCCATCAGGAGGCATCATGACGGCGAGATTGAATATGACCAGCCTCATCGGCCGTGTCGCCCGAGGCCGTGAACACGCAGAAGACCTGGACTATGCAGAAGCCAAAAAACTGTTTACGGACTGGCTGCACGGCGATTTACCGGAACTGGCCATGGGTGCCCTGTGGACGGCCTACCGCATCAAGGGCGAAAGTGTCGAGGAATTACGTGCTTTTGCCCATGCTCTGGAAGAAAATATCGAATCCATCGCTTTCCAGCACAGCTGCCGGCCGGTAATTTTCCCCAGTTACAACGGCACCCGGCGTGGGGCCAATCTCTTGCCGCTGCTGGCTATGACCCTGACGCGTTGTGGCGTGCCGGTACTGATGCACGGATTCTCTGCGCAGCGCGACGCCCATGATCTCCTCTGGGCCGATCATGATCCATCCGGGCGGGTATTCAGTGCCGACATTCTCCGTGAATTTGGACTGGCCAGTGCGGAAAACAGCCAGCAGGCCAACACCCTTCTGCATCTTCAGGGACTCAGTTACCTGCCGGTGGATGCCCTCCATCCCGGTCTGGGCAAAATGCTGGCCTTGCGACAAGAGCTCGGGGTGCGCTCCAGCGTACATACTGTCGTCAAGCTTTTTAATCCCTTCCAGAACCCCGCCGTACATTGTGCCGGCGTCACCCATCCGCCCTATTTGCTGCGCCTGCAGGAATATTTCCAGCGGGAACAAAGTACGGCACTCATTTTGCGGGGAAGCGAAGGAGAATGTTTTGCCAATCCCAAACGCCGTCCGGATTTGCATGTTTGTCAGCGGGGTGAATCGGTTCTCTGGATGGAAAAAGACACGCAGCCCCTGCAGCGAATGCCTGCACTACCCGAAAACCCGGACATTTCGGCTACCTGTCGCCATATGGAAGCCGTCCTGAATGGACACTTGCCGCTGCCTTCGCCTCTGGTCGATCAGGCATTGTGCCTGCTTTGCCTGAGTGGGCGCTGCGCGGACATGGACAGTGCGCGTCATCATCTTGCTCATCACTTTTCCCGTTACGCAGCCTGAACTGGAGTCTTCCCATGCAAACCTGCACAAGCCCATTTCCTGTTTCCATTGTCGGTGCCGGCCCCGGCGACCCGGAACTCCTCACCCTCAAAGCCGCACGGCGCATTGCGGCTGCTGATATCATTTTTTATGATGCCCTCGCCAATCCCGGTTTACTCGACATGGCACCAACTGGGTGTAAAAAAGTGGAAGTGGGCAAACGTGGCGGACAGGCCTCCACCCCGCAGATACGCATTCACGAACATCTGATCCGTTCTGCCCAACAAGGTTTGAAGGTGGTCCGTCTGAAGGGGGGAGATCCATTTCTCTTTGGGCGCGGAGGCGAAGAATGTCTGGCCCTGCGTGCCGCCCATATTGATTACGAAATCATCCCCGGCATCAGCAGCGGAATGGCAGCAGCGGCTTATGCCGGCGTACCGCTCACCCATCGTCATCGCAGTCAGTCGGTCATTTTCCTGACGGGGCACGAAGCCAGAGGGAGCCATCCTCCAGACTGGTCACGCTATGCCAAGGCCGCAGACACCCTGGTCATTTACATGGGCATCGAACGCATATCCGATATCTGTCAGGGCCTGATGGCGGGCGGTCTGGCTGCTGAAACGCCCTGTCTTGCCGTACAATGGGCGACCATCACGCAAAAACAGGTACAGGCGCCCTTGCAGCAATTCAGTACAGCCATCGAGGCGGCAGAGCTAGGCAGTCCGGCGATTCTCATTATTGGTTCCGTCGTGGAATTGGCCGATATTTGCGCGTGGTTTCCCGGTGAAGCCGTTTTACCTGCACAACGCTTGCAACATCCATAAGGAAAAGCGCATGACCGAAGTGCAATTTCTGCTGGCACATGGTTCCCGCAACCCCCAGTGGCGAAAACCTTTTGAGCAGATCGCCGAAAAATTACAGTCAGCCCATCCCGAGCGACAGATTGTTCTGTGTTATCTGGAGATGTGGGAACCGTCTCTGGAGCAGGCCCTGCACTCAGCCTATGCATCAGGTTTGCGCCACTTTCGCATATCTCCCTTGTTCTGGAGCAGCGGTCGTCATTTACAGGAGTATCTGCCTGCACTTCTTGAGCAGGTGCAGGTAACATTACCCGATTGCTTCATCCAGGTAGAAGGACCCATCGGCGAATCGGAAATCATCATCCAGGCCGCTCTGCAAGCGCTACAATGAGCCCATGCATCGCATCGTCCTGATCGACAATAATGTGGAGCGTGCAGAAATCCTCCGCGAAGCCCTCGCCAGCGAAGGGCAGATCGTCGTGGATATTTTTGGCTGGTCAGCACTTTCCTGGCAACGTCTGGAAAATCTGCAGCCCGATGTCATCATCGCTGAAGCGGGCAGTCCTGAACGGGACGTGCTCGAACACATCGTCTTCCTCAGCGAAACCCTGGAACTACCGGTCGTGGTGCTGGGCGCCCCTGAAGATGAAGACACCATGCGGCGGGCTATTCGTGCCGGGGTGGCCGCCTATGTTGCCCACGGCATTTCCGCCCAGGATATTGCCCCCATTCTCAAGGTCGCAGCGCTCCGCTATGCCGAATATCGGCAATTGCGCAAAGAACTCAAAGACACCCAAAATGCCCTCTCCGAACGTAAGCAAATTGAAAAAGCCAAGGGCATCCTCATGCGCGACCTGCAGATTGACGAGGCCGAAGCCTACCGGCGCATGCGGCGGCTCGCCATGGACAAAGGAAAAAAACTGGGAGAAATTGCCGAAATGGTCATTACGGTGGGCGAAGCAGGCAGTGTCTGATCTCCTGGCCGGCCTCCACCAGATCATACTTCAATCCAACCCGCCATTAATCACGGCAAATTATCCGTCTTGCCTGCAATAACGATGCTCTTTATGATTCCTGATTCCTTCCAGGGTTACGCCATGACTTTGCAGATAATTCCATGAATATTATCCAGAAGCTGATTCGCCCCGGAATCCCGGCAGCGATTTTCTCCGCCCTGCTTTTTGGTGCCAGCACTCCTCTGGCCAAAATTCTCCTGGCGTCGGTCAGCCCCTGGATGCTCGCGGCCCTGCTTTATCTGGGTTCCGGCCTGGGGCTCAGCGTGTATCGGCTACTGCGCCGCAGTCCGCGCGTCCATTTATCGCGTGCAGACACCTTCTGGTTTGGAGCCTCCGTACTGGCAGGAGGTATCATCGCACCAGTGCTGTTCATGTTCGGACTGCGGGGCGCGGCAGCATCCAATGCCTCCTTGCTGCTCAATGCCGAATCCGTATTCACCACGCTGCTGGCCTGGTGGGTGTTCAAGGAAAACTTTGATCGTCGGATTGCCTGGGGCATGTTCGCCATTGTGCTCGGCATGGTGCTGCTCAGCTGGCCCGGTGCCGGAACACTGCAATTTCATATCCAACAGTTGTGGCCAGCAGCGGCCATCATTGCCGCCTGCTTTGCCTGGGGCGTAGACAATAATCTGACCCGGAAAGTCTCCCTGACGGATTCCAGCTGGATTGCCGCCAACAAAGGTTGGGTCGCGGGTAGCGTCAATCTGCTACTCGCCTTATGGCTGGGCAGCGCAGTACCGGCTCTACCCGATGCCATTGCTGCCATGATTCTGGGATTTTTTGCTTACGGGGTCAGCCTCGCCCTGTTTGTGCTTGGCTTACGCCATCTGGGCAGCGCCCGCACGGGAGCCTATTTTTCAAGCGCTCCCTTCTTTGGGGCCATTCTCAGCGTCATCATCCTGGGCACTCCGGTCACCCCGCTACTACTGATCGCGGCAGCACTGATGGCCTGGGGCATCTGGATGCATCTGGATGAACGCCACGACCATGTTCATTCCCATGAAGCCATGGATCATGCCCACATGCATAGCCACGATGCCCATCACCAACACGCCCATGCCTTTCCGGTTACTCCAGGAACCCGTCATGAGCATCCGCATCATCACGAGCCCCTCACTCACAGCCACTCGCATGTGCCGGACATGCATCATTTACACAAGCACTGAATCCAGCCAGCAAGAGACATTTTTCAGGAGTCTATAATGGCGTCACCCGAAACATTTCAAAGAAAATAGCCACTGTAGTAGCATCATGACTCCCTTTCACACGGACGGGCATTACCCTGAACGACTGGATCAGCCATTTTACTTCACTCACTGCAGCGCCAGACAATGAAAAGGCGTTATTCAACAAGGCTTATCCACTGCATTGGGAGGCGGATCAAATCATTTTTCACGCTGGCACTCCCTGCAACCAATATTTGTTGGTGCTGGAAGGCCAGATCCGGGTGCAACAGATTTCTGCAGGCGGGCGCGAAATCGTCCTGTACCGCATTGGCCCCGGTGAATCCTGCATTCTCACTACCGCCTGCCTGTTCAGTCATCGCCCCTATCCCGCCATGGGTATTACCGAAACAGCCGTGAAGGCGATCAGCCTGCCCAAATCGGTTTTTGATCAACTCATTGGTCAATCCGGCCTTTTTCGGGAATTCGTATTCAATGCCTACGGAAATCGCTTGACCGATTTACTCACCCTGGTCGAAGAAGTCGTCTTCACCCGTCTGGATATTCGCCTCGCCAGAAAACTTCTGGACCTGGGAAAGCATACCCAGATCATCCACATTACCCATCAGGCATTGGCCACCGAGCTGGGGTCGGCCCGGGAAGTCATCAGCCGTGCCCTCAAAGAATTTGCATTGCGGGGATGGATCCGGCGAGGGTCAGGCCACATTGAAATTATCCAGATGCAGGGATTGCAACAATTAGCCAACTCGGAATTTGTTTCGTCTCGGTGAGAAAGTCACAGACAACCCCCTGCGGGTTGCCTACGATGAAAATCTCCGCTGGCTTAACAAGGAGTCCAAAATGTCTGTTTCTACGCTGTTTAACGAAGGAATGGCCGACCGGTTGATTCGGATCATCGTCGGAATTATTGTCATTGCACTGGTTTTTGTCGGACCGCAAACCCCCTGGGGATGGTTGGGACTCTTACCCTTGATCACCGGTTTGGTCGGTTGGTGTCCTGCCTACACACTCTTCGGCATCAGGACCTGCCCGCTGCGCAAATCCTGAGAGGAAAAAATCCGGATCAGTGTATAACGCGCACTGATCCCTT
>DYJM01000085.1 GCA_020723125.1 Acidithiobacillus ferrivorans | reverse complement strand
CAGCAGGATGAGCCCTAGAACAACAGGCGAGGAACAACGGAGCAAGAAGCACCCACGGCAACTGCCGTTTTTAGGCTTATTGATAAGGCGTAGGATCAGCAATTCCGGCGCTCAGGAATCCGGCGTGGCGCAGGCGGCAACTGTCGCAGCGGCCGCAGGATCGGCCTTGGTCATCAAGCTGGTAACAGGAGCGGGTCAAACTGTAATCGACGCCTAGTTGGGTTCCCAACTGGATGATTTCGCTTTTGTCGAGATGCTGGAGGGGCGCGTGGATGCGTGGTCCTCTGGATTCGTCGCCGAGGCGGGTAGCTACCTGGGCCAGTTTCTCAAAGGCGCTGATGAATTCTGGACGGCAGTCAGGATAGCCACTGTAATCCTGGCTGTTGACTCCGATGAAAATATCCTGTGCCCCCGTTACTTCAGCCAGAGCCAGGGCAAAAGATAAAAATATGGTGTTCCGCGCCGGGACATAGGTAATGGGAATGCCGGGGACGACGCCACTTTCGGGTACCGCAAGCTGGGCGTCCGTCAGGGCCGAACCGCCAAACGCGGCCAGATCAATATGCACGGTGCGATGACTGGCCACTCCTATGGCTTGCGCCACCAGTCCGGCGTAATACAGTTCCTGCTTATGGCGTTGACCATAATCAAAGGACATGGCATGAATGGCATAACCATCGCGACGCATCAGCGCCATGACCGTGGCGGAGTCGAGGCCGCCGGAAAGCAGCACAATGGCAGGTTTGGCTTCAATCATGTCTGGCACCATTCAGCGTCCCGGGACATCGCCCCAAATGAGTTTGTGCAGTTGAATCTGGAGGCGCACCGGAAGCTGGTCGGCGAGTATCCAGTCGGCCAGGTCCCGGAGCGACATTTCTCCCTGGGAGGGGGAAAACAAGACCTCGCAGATCTGGCTCAGGTCTTCCCGCGCCAGAACTTCCTTGGCCCAGTCATAATCCCGGCGACTGCAGATGACGAACTTGATCTGATCCTGGGCATTCAACCGGGCCAGGTTTGCCCAAAGGTTACGGTCTGACTCGCCAGAATCCGGAGTTTTGAGATCCAGCACCTTGATAACACGGGGGTCTACCGCTTCGACGGATAGGGCACCGCTGGTTTCCAGAAAAACTTCGTAGCCGGAGTCGCATAGCCGGGTCATGAGCGGCAAAACATCATGCTGGGCGAGAGGCTCGCCACCTGTAACGATGACCAGACGATTACCACCTGCCCGCACCGCATCCATGATGGCATCCAGAGTCTGCCATTCACCACCATGAAACGCATAAGCCGTATCACAGTACTGACAACGCAGGGGGCAGCCGGTCAGCCTCACAAAGGTTGCAGGCCGACCTACGCTGCGGGTTTCCCCTTGCAGGCTATGAAAGATTTCGGTGATGCGAAGCCGTTCGTCCATCCTTACTGAGACGGCAAAGCCTGTAACTGTGCTTCCGCTTTTTGTGCTGACGGGGTGCTGGGATATTGTTTGAGGATATTATTGAGGACCACGGTTGCCTGGTTCCTTTTGCCGATGGCCTGATAAATCTCGGCCATGCGTAACATGGCTTCGGGAGCCTTGCTGCTCTGACTGAAACGGGTAGGCACCACATTCAGACTTTTCAGGGCCGCATCATTTTGCCCCAGTACGTACTGGGCTTGGCCCAGCCAGTAATAGGCATCCGGCACCAGACTGCTTTGTGGATATTTCTGGATGAAACCCAGCAGGCCAGTGACGGCATCTCCATATTTTCCATCCCGCAGAAAATTGAAGGCATGCTGGTAATCAGCTTGTCCCAGTCCTTGAATGGACGGTGCGGACGTATTGCTGGCCGCGCTGGCCACCGCTGCCGCAGGCGTGCTGACGGTAGAAGTGCTGGTCGGCACGCTGCTGGTGCTGGCGGTTATGCCGGTTGCTGGAGTAGCCACCGCAAGTTGTGCGGCCAGAGCCTGCACCTTGCTGGCCGTGGCTTGCTGTTCGGTCTGCAGATCATGGGTTTTGGTATCTACTTCCCCACGCAGATTGCGAACCTCCTGCTCCAGACGTTGGGTACGTTGAAGCAGGCTGGCCAGAGCGCTTTGTGAGCCTTTATCCGCTTGCTGAACTGCAACGAGACTGCTCAACTCGCCCTGCATGACCGCCATTTGCTGTTGAAGCTGGAGGACCCGGTCGCTCGTGGATTCTGCCTGGGCAAACGGGCTCAGGCACAATAACGGTAGAACAGGCAGCAATTGCCAGCGTTTCATCAACATATACTCCTTGGCTGTTTAGCCGTTATAGCCACCACTATACACAAAATCAACGCGGCGATTTTTTGCCCAGCACTCGGTATCGTTGGTGGTGCAGAGGGGGTTATCCTTGCCGAAGCTCACGGTGCTGATGCGCGCGGCATTGACTCCCTGAGCTTCCAGGAACTGCTTCACGGTTTCCGCACGGCGTTCGCCGAGGGCCAGATTGTATTCCTGGGTGCCCCGGTCATCGGTATTGCCTTCCAGGCGGACCTTGACATGGGGATGATTGACCATGAACTGGGCATTCTGGGTGGCAATCTGCTGGGCATGGGCATCCATGCTTTCACTGTTGAAGCCGAAATGCACCCGCAAATGCTGCGGCAGGGCAGCCAGTTCAGCAGCGGTCAGGCCGCTGTTGGCCCCGCCGATGGGGCCATTGGCATTCAGATCCTGACTATTGACGCCTTCGCCATTGTAACCCGCAGTTGCAGCGGAATTGACCGGAGCAACAGCACCCACAGTGCTGGGTTTGCCACTCCCTACATTATGGGCGCAGCCCGTCAGTGCCAGGGCACCAGTCATTGCAACGGCTATCCAGATTTGATGGTGACGCATGTTTTCGAGCTCCTGTTAAATTTGCAGCGATTGTATCTTGTAGTTAAAGCGTATTTCAATGTTATTTGCTGCTTTGGTCAAACATCATTATCCTTGACGGGAGAAGTTGCCCTGCCAAGGGGTCTGGCTCCTGCTCTTTTGTGTTATTCCAGGATGATTATCCCGCCATGATGCCGCTTATTCGAATTGGTACCCGTGCCAGTCCTCTCGCTGTCTGGCAGGCTGAACATGTTCGGGATGCCCTGTATGCTGCCCATCCGGATATTCAGGTGGAAATCATCCGCATGAGTACCAGTGGGGACGTGCTGCTGGACGCGCCCTTGCATTCCCTGGGCGGCAAAGGGCTGTTCGTCAAGGAAATCGAGGAAGCGTTGCTGGCGCGCCAGGTGGATGTTGCCGTGCATTCCATGAAGGATGTGCCCGCCCTGCAGCCGGAGGGTCTGGAAATTGCCGCCATCATGGCGCGGGAGGATGTCCGCGATGCCTTCGTCAGTAACACGGTCCAGCATCCGGAGGAACTTGCGCCGGGCGCCAGGGTGGGAAGTTCCAGCTTGCGGCGCCGCGCACAATTATTGCGAAAATATCCGCAAGTACAGGTGGATGATTTACGGGGTAATGTCGCTACCCGGCTGCGCAAGCTGGACGAAGGTCAATATTCGGCGATTATCCTGGCTGTGGCGGGTCTGAAGCGTCTGCAGCTTCATGAACGGATTACCTGCGCCATTCCGGTTGGGCAGTCCTTGCCTGCAGTGGGGCAGGGCGCGGTAGGCATTGAAATCCGCACAGACGATATGGCAACAAGGGAATTATTGCAGCCCTTGATGGATCAGCCTACCTGGCAGTGTGTGCTGGCGGAGCGCAGTATGAACCGGATTCTGGGTGGAGATTGCCGCTTGCCGGTTGCGGCACTGGCAGAATGGCAGGGACAAAAGTTGTTCCTGCGTGGGCTGGTAGCCAGTCCTGATGGTTCCCGCCTGCTGCGGGCAGAAGCCAGTGGTACGGATCCGGTGGCGCTGGGCCAGGAGGTGGCTGACCAGCTACTGGCCCAGGGTGCTGCCGCAATTATCAAGGAAATTCAAACATGATGAGTAGTGGATTACTACAGAACAAAGGGGTGGTGGTTACCCGTCCCCGCGAGCAGGCAGGAGATCTGGTGGAAGCGCTGAAAGCTGCTGCTGCGCGGCCGATTCTGTTTCCGGCAGTGCAGATTGAAGCACCGGAAAACTGGCAGTCTCTGGATGACGCCCTACATCGGCTGGATACATTCGACTGGGTGATTTTTACCAGCCGCAATGCGGTAGCTTTTGCCCTGAGTCGTCTGCAAAGCCGGAATTTAATCTGGCCCCAGGGGCCGCGTGTTGCGGCGGTGGGGCGCGAAACTGCCAAGGCTCTTCGGGAATTTGGCCTGCAAGTGGATCTGGTGCCCAAAAAATTCAGCTCTGAGGGTTTGCTCAACAGTGCTGAACTGACGGAAATGCAGGGCCGCCACGTCGCCCTTTTTGTCGGGGATCAGGGCCGGGAATTGTTGGAAAAGGTGCTGGGCGAACGTGGTGCGCAGGTGGACAAGGTCCTGTGTTATCGCCGCACCCTGCCGGGTGCCAATCCAACCCCTCTCCTGCACGCCTGGGCCCGTGGTGAACTGGATGCCGTTACCCTGACCAGTCCTGAAATTTTCAATAACTTTTATCAAATGATTGGCGGGCTCGGCCAGCGCTGGTTGAAAAATACCCCCCTGATTGCCATCAGCCCGCTCACCGCAGAAGCCATTACTGCGGTAGGTTTACCGGACCCCTGGGTAGCTGAAGAAGCCAGTACCGAAGGGATTATGGCGGCTCTGGAAGTCTGGGCAAAAAGTCGGGAGCAAGTTGCTGATGTCTAGAAATAGTCTTTCCTTACGACATTCGCCCCGGCGTTTGCGCCGCCATCCGGCCATGCGTGCCATGCTGCGGGAAAATCAGCTGACTCCAGCGGATTTTATCCTGCCGATTTTCCTGGTGGAAGGTGAGGGTATCCGCAGCGATATTGTTTCCATGCCCGGGGTGTTTCGCCATAGTATTGATTCAGCCCTGAAGCTTTGCGGAGAAGCGGTCTCCCGGGGTATTTCGGCGGTTCTGTTGTTTGGTGTGATTGCTGAAGGCTGCAAGGATGCCTGCGGCTCTGCCTCCTGGGATAACGAGGGTTTGGTGCAAAAAGCCACCCGTGCCATCCGCGCTGCCTACCCCGATCTGCTGGTCATAGCAGACGCCTGTTTTTGTGAATACACCGATCATGGTCATTGCGGCGTTCTCAATGCCGAAGGCGATCGCGATGATAATGCGACCCTGGAAAATCTGCAGCGTCAGGCACTTTCCTATGCCGAGGCGGGGGTGCATGTGGTGGCGCCATCGGGCATGGTAGATGGCATGGTGATGGCCATCCGTGAGGCGCTGGATGCGGCCTGTCATTCCGAGGTCAGTATTTTGTCCTATGCGGTCAAGTATGCCAGCGCCTATTACGGGCCGTTCCGGGATGCCGCCGACAGTGCCCCCCAGTTTGGCGATCGTCGCGCCTATCAGATGGACCCGGCCAACCGCCGCGAGGCTTTCCGCGAGCTGGATCTGGATATTGCTGAAGGTTGTGACATGGTCATGGTCAAACCCGCCATGCCCTATCTGGATCTGGTGCGGGATTTGCGCGAGCGCTGTGATCTGCCGGTGCTGACTTATCAGGTGTCGGGAGAATACAGCATGTTGCAGGCAGCCGCGCGGGCGGGATGGCTGGATTTACAGCGCAGCGTGCTGGAATCCTTACTGGGCATGAAACGCGCCGGGGCAGACGCCATTATTACTTATTACGCCCTGGATGCGGCGGAATGGCTGGAGTAAAAGCGTCCTCAGCGCGTCCTGGCCGGAATGTGCGCCAGAAAAAATCTGAGGGCCTATTCGAAGATGGGTTATTTCGCCTGCGCTGGTATGGTGCAGTAGCTATTATTGCCATTGGCCGGATTTTCCGGTTGCGCGCCGGTGACATGGACCAGTTGTTTCCCTGGCTGTTGTTTTCGTTGTTTGTCAATTTGTTGGTCTGGATCTATCTGTTATTGGGTCTGGCCGCACCCCTGGCCAAAAGTAATCCGCTTACCTCGTTGGTGGAAATTTCCCTGACGCCTGCTTTTCATCAGCCCCGGATCAGTGCCCCGGCAGATCCGCGCGTGTCGCGTCCCCAGGCGGATGTGGACGCCGTGACGCATCAAGCGATGCCAGCCGTTTCTTCGGCAGAGCGCCAGGCTGCCTATAACTTCTATCTGAAAAACTGGGAAAGACGCATCATGGCGCTCGCCCAGAAAAAGCTGTTTGCGCCGGGGCATGGGCCGCTGCCGCAAGGACGGGTGGTCGTGGCAGTAACCATTGCTCCAAATGGACATTTATTGGAAATTTCCATGTTGCAGGGCTCACGCAATGTTGTCCTGGTGGAAGCGGTGGAAACCCTTATTCGCGCTGCGGTACCTTTTGCAGCCTTACCGGCTCTGTGGCAATCCCCACCGACGCCTTTGCGTATCGTCCGCACCTGGAGTTTTGAGTAGCTTCAGTTTTTAGCGGCCAGGTTTTCCAGTTCCTCCAGGCTTTTCATACGCGATTCCACGCCATAAATCAGGGTGGCCAGCAAGCCGAGCAGGGCAACAACCGACATAACTACCAGCACCAGAGGAATCCCCCAGCTTTTTTCAAAAATCGGAAACAGCACGGCGGAAAAGAAGGCCCCCAGCCGCGACAGGGCCGTTGCCAGACCAGCGGCGCTGGCCCGCAATTCAGTGGGGAAGATTTCCACTGCCAGAGCAAATACGGTGACGCCGGGACCAATGCCCACCCCAAAGGAATATACGGCAGCGGCCAGATATACGCCCATGATCCAATGGGTCCAGGAGCAGAGCGCGAATACGGCCAGTCCCAGGGACATCAGAGCAAAACCCGCACTTTGCAGAGGAATGCGCCCCCAGCGATCCAGGCGGGAGACAATGAAAATGATCCCGAGGGCCGAAATGATCAGAAAAGCCGCATTGATGGCTGCAGCAGCGGCATTACTGCTGGCCAGACCATTATCACGCAGCACCACGGGAAAATAGAGACCAATCCCGAGGCCGACCACGTCCAGACAAAACCAGGGGAAAACGCTGAGAAAAAGGCGTCGCAACCAGGCCTTGCGGAGGAGAATGCGCCACGATTGACGCTGAATCTGAAAACTTTCGAGTTCCGCCTGCCGCTGCGCTGGCGAATAAGCTGGCTGTAGCTGCGCCAGGGCTTCCTCCGCCTGCTGATGCTGCCCTTTGCGCACCAGCCAGCGCGGTGATTCCGGCAGGCCACGACGCAGCCAGAGCAAGGCCAGGGCGGGGACGATGGCGCTGCCCAGCATCCAGCGCCAGGAGTCGGGTCCAGTGGATAGCAGCGCCCAGCCGACAAGCGTGGAGAGCAGTGCGCCGACATACCAGGCCAGATTGACCCGGGCAAAGCGGTTTCCGCGCTGCGCCGACTGGCTGTATTCGGCAACGATGGTGGCCACCAGTGGATAGTCGAGACCAATGGCGAGACCGGTAATAAATCGGCCCGCGAAAAGTGCTGCGGTATCCGGACTGAAAGCACTGACCAGAGCCCCCAGTACATACAGAAAAATGTTGGGAAAAAGCAGCCGGCGGCGACCAAAACGATCCGTGAAAAATCCACCGAATAATCCGCCGATCAGGGAACCGAGCAGGGCCATGGCCATAAGAATGCCGGTTTCCGTAGCCTGTAGATGCCAGGCACTGCTCAGCGGCAGCAGAACCACCGCCATGATGCTGAGGTCATAGCCATCCAGCAGCATCCCCAACATGGCTGCACCCAGCGCATGCCCCCGGCTGTCAGCCATCAGCTAAAGGTTTTGAAAGATGCGTGCGATGCCAGTCAGGTGCGCTGCGGAAATCAGTCATGGGCGAATGACCTGGGTGCATTCCAGCTACGCTGTAAATTCATCTGCTTGCCTATTTTCGCTGAACGTAAGGACCTATGCATCTGTTATCCCAAAGCTGCATCGGCCCATCCTACCAGAAAGCGCTTACAGGCGCAGCCAGGCGGTCACTCGCGCGCGCGAAATTTTTAC
>DYJM01000271.1 GCA_020723125.1 Acidithiobacillus ferrivorans | reverse complement strand
TACGCTTTGTTTTTTGTATGACATGCCGATCAATTAAAACGGGCCGCTGTCATTGCGGCAGCGGCCCATCTTTTACTGATTAACTAATCAGAATCCAGCCTGGAACTGCAACATCAGTGTGTTGTAGGCCATGCCATTGATGGGGGCGCCGTTCGAACCAAATACACCACCGTAGCTGGTACCATTATAAACGCCAAACTTACCCTGACGTGCAGTTGGGATAATGTAATTCAACTGCACCTCGGCGGCATGCGGATTGTTGGGATTAACAAAATAGTTTAATCCAACAGTCGTGTTGTCGATCTTGGCATCGTAACCATTGTGGTCGTTGATGCTGAATGAGTCGAAACGTACTGCAGGCTCAATGTCCAACCAGGAAGGCGTCAATGTCATCTGATGCAGATTTACGCCTAAGCCTACGTTCCAGTCGGTGGCTAGCATGCCGTGGTTGTCGTAGTACCCATTGTTGCTCATATTGTAGGTGCCGAAGCTACGACCGGAGGTCATATTGGTATAAGAAGCCACATAGTGAATACCCATCAAGCCGCCATGCACGCCGACGTTCCAAGTGTAAATGGCCGTGCGCGACAAACCGTCGGGTGGGATAGGATTTCCGTTAGGTGTAGAGCCAAGACTCATGCGTGATCCGCTCAATTCAGCCTTTAGCAGTGGCCCCATGAAGTCATAGCCCAAGCGGGCAAAAGCAATGTAGTTGCCGCTACCATTCAAGTAACCACTCTGGCCGCTTCCGAACGGCATGGAACCGTTTGCAGCCCAGTTATAAGCGTTGTAATGATCTAGGGATGTGTCATCAGCAAAACCTACTGCGTAGTTTACACCTGTTCCCATCACGTCATTGGCATGGATCATAGCGCCTGCAGACCGGCCTGGAAGCAGGGACTGGGCCATGCTACGGAATACGAAAGGCAACTCATTACCTGCCTTACTCACATATTCGTTACCCACCGGTAACTTGAACTTACCCACTTCCAGCTGAGCAAAAGGTACTGGCGCATAATTTAACCATGCGTTAATGATGGAGGCATTACCGCCATTGCCGAGACCGTCGTTCAGCAAATTCCCTGAGTTCGGAGCGCTTGGGTTGTCACCAGATATTGCTGCGCCATCCCAACCTGCTTCGATATTGTACGTCACACCAGGAACTGCTTCACCCTTGACGCCCAAGCGAATACGATTGGCACCGAAAATCAGACCATTCGATCCCGAGGCGGATCCGTTCG
>DYJM01000270.1 GCA_020723125.1 Acidithiobacillus ferrivorans | reverse complement strand
GAGCCCGATGGAAGAAGAGATGGAGATGCCAGAATCCTGAGACTGTTCGCGGCATGGTTATAGATACCAAAAACAAAATCCGGCAGGTGTATTTGCCGGGTTGTGTTTTTAGGTAGTCACCCTTTCGGGTGTGGTTGAAAAGTGGTATAGATGGGCAAACTTTGCGTTTTGGAGGCATCGTGGTTCGATTAGCCAAGCCCGGAGATTTTTGTCCGAACAAGGAATGCCCAGATTATCAGAAAATACAAAGTCCAAGTCAGCGAAATATTATCAAAGCTGGCAAGACCAAGGCAGGTGTTCAACGGCGCGAGTGCAAAACCTGTCATTAGACGTTCACCGAGACCAAAGGCACGATGTTTTACGGCAAACGTACGCCCGCGGAGAAAATTCTGGAAACCCTGGCATTTCTTGCCGAAGGCAGCCGGGTCAGTAGTTTGACCCGCGTCAAAGGGTTCAAGGAAGAGACGATTTTGAATTGGTTACGAGAAGCGGCACAGCACAGCGACGCAGTGGGCGAGGCTTTGCTGAAGGAATTCAAGATCCAACGCGGTCAATTGGACGGACTGTGGCTGTTTGTCCATAACAAGGATAAAAAAAGCGCGCCCACCGGTGAATCTTCGGTGAGCAGTCCTACCACCGGAGAATTTATTCGCTCGACCATGTTGGACATGGATAGCCGCTTGCGCGTGGCGACTGCGGTTGAGAAGGATGAAACGCAAGCCGGCCGCAGCGTTTTTGAGATTTTGAAACGCCGCGGACACCCCGATGCCCCCCCGCCAACCATTTCCGATGGTTGGGGCGGCATTGACGATGCCATGCTCGCGGTTTATGGACTGACGCCGGAATATAGCGGGCGCGGACGCCCAGTCATTTGCAAACAGCCGGGCAAGGACTGGCTATACTTGCAGATGGTCAAACAACATGATGAGCGCGGACATTTTACGGGTACAAAACTCAAAGCCATCTTTGGCGACCTGCAGGAACTGCTCAAACGCCTGGGTGGCAGTACTGCCTACATTGAGCGCAGCAACCTCACCAGCCGCATGTTCAATGGTCGGCAGACCCGCAAAACACTGGCTTTCTCCAAAGAACTGGGCAACCATCGCGCCGCCGCCCTTTGGGAAGACGCTTACTACAATCTGGCCAAACCTCACAAGAGTTTGTGCGTTCGGCTCGACAACTTTCCAAGTCGCAAATGGAAGCAACGCACGCCCATGATGGCTGCAGGCTTGACCGATCACGC
>DYJM01000269.1 GCA_020723125.1 Acidithiobacillus ferrivorans | reverse complement strand
TGTCGGAAGTGTACCGGAGATTAGCGGAGCTGGAAGCGATGGAGATAGTCGAGGAGATAGCGGAGACGGCACCGGCACCGGAACCGGAAGTGACGGAAGCGGAAGTGATGGTGGAAGAAAACCCAGAACCAAAAGAGCAGGCAAGAAAGCGTCCGTCGCTGATCGTGTAAGCGCTACCAGTAACGTTCTTAATCTGGTACACAGCGCCGCTGCCGCGGTGCTGGGTATCCCGGAAATCGCGTTACAACCGCATCAATCGCAAGCGTTATCACAAGCGATTGTGGAGTGCGCAGATGCTTGGGGCTGGAATCCGATCACAGACCCGCGCGTAATCAGCACGGTTACACTGGCCGTTGTGGCGTTTTCTATATACGCTCCGCGCGTGCAGGCGGTCAAAGCAAAGGTGCGCAAGGCCAAACAGCTACAAGGTACGCCGCATGGAAATCAGCCTCAAGCGCAGTAGCCGTGGCCTGCTGGTCGGCAAGACGGGCAGCGGCAAGTCATTTTTAGGCTTGCATCTGCTGGATGCCGTATCGGGTCCGATACTGGCCGTGGATACCAAGTGGAGCGCGTCGCTTGGTAAAGCGGCGCAAGAACGCGGCTGGCCCACAGTCTCGAAAGTGCCCGACGAATGGGAGGGCGGCATTCTCTGGCGACCGGAAGCGGAGATGCTCGCGAATCCCTACGAGTTAGACGCGGTGCTGGATGATCTGGTTATCCGGCATGAAATTTGCACGGTGTATATTGATGAGCTGTACCAGCTCCATAAAAACGGCAGGGCAGGCCCGGGCATCATTGGCTTGTGGACGCGGGGGCGTGAGATGGGATTTACCGTTTTGGCGGCGACACAACGCCCTGCCTGGGTCAGTACGTTTTGTCTTACAGAGTCAGATCAGTATTATATTTTTACGTTGACGCTACCAGACGATCGTAAAAAGCTGGCCGAGGCTTTGGGGTGTCCCGAGATCGTGCCCGAAGCGGTCCCTAAGCACTGGTTTTGGTATGTCTTACAAGGCCACGAGGCGGTTTTGTGTCAGCCCTATCAGGCACCGAAAAAAGTATTGACGCCCGCACCTGTAAATGATATAAGTGAGGGGAGCAAGGCAAGAATTGTGCCAACTTTAATCCTGTAGGAGTGGACCAATGGACAAAGGCGTAGTCGGTATCTCAGTAACCAATGTGATCATCGTGGGCATCATCGCCGTTATCTTTGTAATGGCGTATAATTGGGCGCGGGCCAAGTGGT
>DYJM01000084.1 GCA_020723125.1 Acidithiobacillus ferrivorans | reverse complement strand
ATGCGAAGCAATGGTGTACCGAGCTTACATCGTCACGCAGTGGACGAAGTTGTGATTTACCCTGAGTAGGTGCCATCTGGCACCTGTGCTATAGGTATTGTAAAAATAGGCTTTCTTGAAGCGGGCCGTTCCCTCCCGCCCCTCCCTTGCATATACCTATCTGAAATTTGATTTTATGATAGGGATATATGCGGGGCGGGGCTCTACCCCAAATTTGCCTTGAGTAGCCTGCAACGCAGGCCCAAAACCTTAGTCGTTATTCGTCCGGTAAATTTTGATCGCGTTAGAACCATTCCGCGTTACAACCACCAGATAATCTTTAGAGCCATCGTTAATGGTGAGATGGTTAAAGATCCGCGTATTGCTGCTGTCGCCAATGCCAAAGCCGGGCGAGACGAGGGTGAATGCCGTTTCTGTCGGAGTGCTTCCGCTGTTCACCGTGCTCATGTCTACCTTCCACATATTGAGTCCATGGTTTGGGTTGTCAAAGCCTACATACATGTAGTCGCCGTTAAATTCCAGCATGGAAATATGGCTGTTAGATAAACATTTGTTAGGTGCGCTGCCGCATTCCGCCGGGTCTGTGTTGCCGCTCATGTCCGAGCGTCCGCTGCTGCCTGCTTCTGCCACGAGTACCCAGTCTGTTGCCGTACTATAGCTGCCAGATGCTGCTTTGGGGAGCATCCAGATTTGGGGGATTTCGTAGCCAAGAGGGCAAACCTGTCCAGTCTGGGCTATATCGCAGGAAGTTGGCGGGTTATGAGTTTTCTTGGTTTCGCAAACAGTGGTTACGGAGCAGGCGTTGCGCACCATATAGAGATCTCCATTGGGAGCTGTTCTAAAATAGGGAATCGCTTTCATGGAAGGGGTAATCACATTCCAGGGTTTGATGCAATCCCAATCCTCTGTTCCACCAACTGTATAGGTATTGCAGACTCCGTCTGTTTGAGCATTGCGGGGATACGGAATGCTCATATAGAGTGACCATTTGTCGTTGGCATCGGGAGTTATATCTTCCCAGTATGTATCGCAGTTAGCTGTTCCGGAACATTGTCCAGGCAGAGAGCTCGTCGTAGAATATGCTGGCTTGGTTCGCAAAACGCCACCGTCGCTATTGCCAGATCGTGGATTTGTATCCAGGGTTCCTAGGTAGGTTCCTCCGTTGGCTATATAAAATTGCGATTCATTGGTACCTGCTGCGTCGTTATCGTATTCCCAGAATGCACTCGCACCGACGAGTTCATTCCTGCCACTCCTCTGGGTACCATTTTCGAGCTCGATGCCGCCATCATGATTTCCGCATTGGCCAAATCGCCGCAGATAATAGGTTATGAGCTCTACTTTGCTATTTTCGGCCAGCCCGTCGGCGCAGCCACCCGATTTAAGACAGATTCGCGTGATGCGCCCTCCACCACAGCCTTCCGCTGCTGATGCGAAGAACAACTGATCTTTAAAGGCAAACATTCCTGTAGAGCGAAATGTCACATTTCCAGCATCGAAACCGTTTCCTTTTTCCGTAAAAACAAAGGTGAGACCACTGGACGATTTATTGGAAGTGTGCCAAAAAGATCTATACATTCCCTGCAGATTTCGCGATCCAATAAACAAATTTTCTGTTCCACCTGCCGCAGTACAATCCGTACCTGTAAGCGAAGTAGGTGTGGCACCTATACAGGCGGAGTAAAGCATATCAATCCCTTCCACAGAATTGTCACTGTTGTATACGCTATATTGTGACAACACATCGAGGAAGCTTTGGGCTCCTGTAAGAGAGGGGTCTGCGTCCAGGGTAATCGTAGTGGACGAACCCATGTCGTAGCTCATTTCAAAAATGGCTCCGTGCGTTGTGGATGGGCCAACGTAAAGTTTTCCATCGTAGCGGACAATTTGCCCGGCTGTAACGGCATCGTTAAATGGATCTTCGTACACAGGGCCGCCGTCAAAGTTCTGCGGAATTCCAGAAGAGCCCGCGCCAATAAACGGCTGCGTGTTATCCACTCCGTTTTCGTTAATTTCGTTAAAATACAGATCTGTCACATTGTTCACTGTCACCGTATACGATGCGCCGCCCTGGGCAGAGGTCGTAAGCAATACCTGGCTCTGGTTGCCCTGGCGCTCTGACGTAGAAACTGTAAGCCCTGTGATAGAATAGTTGCCGGCCACATCGGAGGTTAATAAATCCACGGCTTCCGAAAAAGTGAGCAGCACATGATTGGCATCGGGAGCAGAGGCATTCACGAGAACCGGTTTTACCGTGTCGGGAGAGGCGCAGCCGTTTACTGTGGTGGTAAGCCCTGTGCCCACCGGATTTCCGTTGGTATCTTTAGCATTCAGGATTTCAATGGTGTAGACTCCATCGGCGTGCATGGTATTGAACGCAGCGGTTGCCACTTCTGTCGTGCTGTTCCACGATGCCGTGTTTGCCCCGACGGGAGTTGTAGAAGCCGTGTCATAGGGCGGATTACAGGTTCCCGTACACTGGATTACGCGGTAGTTGGTTGGCTCATCGACATTGTCAGCAGCCGTTCCGGATCCCGTCGTCATGGCCTGGTCGTACTGTACGTATACGTCGGTACAGTTAGAGTTCGAGGTGGCGGATACGAGAGGCAGACCGTCCCCAAAAAAGTTGGCCGTATTGTTTATATTCTCTATGGCCACGTTGTCTGAATTCCTGCGGACAGAACCGGCGGGAATTGTGAGCGTGTACAGAGAGCCTTCTTCCATGGAAGAAGATGTGAGAATAAAATACGCGGAGGCTGTTCCCGCAGTAGCGTTAAATCCGGAATCGGCGGCCACCGCAGAGGTGATGGTTATTCCCGGAATTTTATAAATTTCAAAACAGGCGGATGCACCAGAGCATTCTGCCGTGCCGGTAGCAGAACCAGCCACCATGGCTGCATCGTAGGTTACATGGATGGTGGTGTTCTGATAAGCAACAGCAGAGAGCAGAGTGGGCCCATTGGTCAGCGTGAGCGCAGATCCAGCAACAGCTCCTGCATTGTTAGACGCGTCGTAAGCATTGGCAGTCAGGGCGATAGAATCTACGGCATCGGCAGAGGCGAGAGCCGCATTGAGCGTTACCGTTACCGATTTGTCGTCCGCGCAGGTGTCAGAATCCATGCCACTAACCGAAGAGGCATGGCCCCCGGACGTGTTGGTGTAGCTGAAATCAGAGGCAACCAGTTGGCCGCCACTGCTGCAGTCAGGGGCTCCCGCGTCTCCGTAGACGACTTCCGAGAAGGTGAGTTTAAGCGAAGTGCCACCCACGGTTCCACTGGCAGAAACGACGACGGGAGATGCGCCGTCCGCCTCGGCGAGATCTGCCGTAAAGAGCTGGCCCATGGCATTGCCCAGGTAGTCGATAAGCCCGGGGGAGGCTGTCGTGGTGATATTGGGCTTAAGGCCGGTATCGTGTGTGGCTCCTTCTGTAAAGGCAAGATAAAGAATGTTGTCGTCGTCTGTGTCGGCTGCCACGGTGGGATCCAGCCGCACGCCCGTATAATTGAACACATCCCAGCTGGTGATGACATTTCCCATAGTGGCAGAATCCACATAACCTGGAAAGGTGGAATCGTCTACATTGCGGGAGAAGGTGAGCTTATAGTGATCAATAAGCCCATCCGCATCGACATCCATGGTGGCGGCAGAGACAATGCCGACGGGATTGCCCTCTATAACGATGGCTTTATTGGCGGACAGTGACCCCGTTCCGGCAGGAGAGCCAAGCGTCAACGTGGCCGCATTTCCTGCCGCGTCGGCAATGGTGGCCCCGTTGGCAGCGAGAGAATCGGTCGCTTTGTAATCGAGATCGGCAGATGTTTCTCCCGTGGCAACCGTGTAGGTAAAGTTCATCGTCGTGCCGCTGGTAATGGACGTGGCCGCTACCACTGCGTCTACAGTGCCGGTTTCCAGTGTGAGGGTGGGCGTACCCGATGCAACGGTAATTTCCTCGGAGAATACAGCCTGGATGGTGAGCACGCTTCCTGCTCCGTAGGTTCCATCCGCGGACGAAGAGGTAACGTTGACGACGGAGGGGGCCAGTTTATCTTTGAGGACTTTTACACCCGTAGAGTTGGTGGCTGGTGTGGCTCCTCCGGCAGAGGAGTAGATGCTGCTGCCATTGGCTGGACGGATTTCAATAAACTCCACGCCAGAGGGTGTGCCTGTTATAGAGAGCAGCACGCGCACGGTGGTTTCGTTGCCGGTAAGAGCACCTCCGGAGTCATTGGTGACAGAGGCCACGGTTACAGCCGTAGCATTGCCGCCGTTTTGTGTAAACAGAATCTGGAAGTCGGCTGCATCTACCGGTGCCGATGCGGAGTTGTTTCCGTAAACGCCTTCGTCAAAGGTTACGTCTACATACGCGTTATTCGCTTCGAGAGTTCCGCCCATAATGTTGGCAATATTGGTGGCATTCAGGTTCATGAGTCCGGTTGTTGCGGTAAGCGATGCGAGGTTTCCGGAGTAATCATAAATGGCATTGGCCGCAGGAAAGACTTCTATCGTCTCGTTGCCATCGGGAGCTCCCGTGAGGGACAGGTTTACTCTCCACACGCTTTGCGATTGCCTGGTGACGCTGCTGATAGAGGCAGCCGTGGCCAGGCCTCCATTTTGCTGAAAATCAATGGCAAAATCTGCGGCATCGAGATCTCCGCTGCCGTTGGCATTGGTGTATACATTTTCGTTGAATGTAATGTCTATGTAGGTATTTCCGCTTTCGAGAGCCGCCGTATCAATAATCGGTTGCGTTTTGTCGAACGTTACGGCGCTGGCGTCTGTGGTGGTAGAGACCGCAACACCCGCATTGCCCGCGATGTCCGTAAACGCTATGTTAAAGCCAACCGCCCCCGTAGAATCGGTGGCCTGCATGGTATAAGTTGCAGTCCAGGAGGTTCCGCTTCCGCTCACGGCTGCGGTGTTCCCGGCTATGCTCACGGTGGGTGTGGAAATGTTTTCGGCAGAGTTAAAGCTGAGCGTAATGGTATCGCCCGCTTTGGCTGTTTCGGTATGGTTGTTGTCAGAGGCAATGCTGACAACGCTTAATGTTGGTGCCGTGGTATCAATGCGGATGGCGCTCCGTCCGGCCAGAGAATCTGCGGAGGCCGTCGCAGGCAGGGTTAGCACCGCGCTGTTGCCGGCGGCATCGCGAACATACACGCCACTGTCAAGTGTGAGTGAACTGGTTGCGGCGTAATTCAGATCATTCGAGTTTACTCCGGCGGCGACGGCATACGTGCAGCTGAGCGTCGCGGCAGCAGCAGAAGAGCAACTGGCCGTGCCGACAGTATCAGACAGCTCAAGGGAAGCAGAGCCACCTGTAAGCAATATGTTTTCCGAAAATACAATTTCCAGGGGAACAGACTGTCCTTGTTTATAGGCTCCCGTTGCAGGATTGCCAATGGCATAGCTCACGGTGGGTGCCGTTGTGTCTATGGTAAAATCTCCCGAACCGGTAAGGATGGCTGCGATAGATGCATTGTGGGCAACCACACTGGTTGTGGCCTGGCCGTCTACATAGGCAGAACCATCGTTGGCAATTACGGAATAGGTGTACGTCCATTCCGTGCCAGAGCCGCTCATGTTTACGGAGGAAATGTCGGCTGTTCCCGGCTGGTTAATGGAGATGGCTGGAGTGTCTGTGGGGGCGATCGAAAACGTGGCTGTAACAGTTACATTGCCCGCCTTAAAGGGGCCGGTGGTATTAGTGCCCTGCTCAAAAGAAAGTGTGTACGTAGGAGCAATGGTGACAATTTCAAATGTATTAGAACCAGACAAAGTGGCGGTATTGCCGGCAGCGTCCGAAGTAGCAGAAACAGCAACCGTTGCGTTGCCGTCTATATAGGCAGAGGCATCGTCTTGCTGTATGGCGTATGTATAGCGGTACGCGTTGCCTCCCAAAGAATCCATGGCGGCCAGAGAAATATCCGCGCTGCCCTGCTGGTCAATTGACAGGGTGGGTGCGGGAGAAATTGCCTCCGAGTAAGTCACGGTAATCTGCAAACTTCCATTGACAAAGGGGCCTGCCGTGTTGCCGCTCTGGTTATAGCTAATGGAATAGGTGGGCACCGTTGTATCGATGACAATATCAGAGCCGGTGGAAATATTGGTGGCAGGAAGGGCAAGATTCGCCGCATTGCCGGCAGCATCGGTGAGGGTTCCGGCAGAGAGCGCCATTGCTGTAGCTGCGAGATCTGCGGAGGTTTCACCCGTGGCAACGGTGTACGTTCCAGAAGCGGTGTTCGCCGCGCTGATGGTGCCGATGGTGGCTGTTCCCGTGGTGTCCAAGGTGACGACAAGATTTCCGCCCGCGAGTGTAACGGCTTCGGAAAAATTCACGGTAACGTCAATATTGGCCGCAGCTGCGTAGCTGCCGTTTGCAGTGGCAGAGGTGATAGAGCTTATCACGGGGGCTATGGTGTCGATTACGATACTCGCATTGTCAGAGAGATTTTGCGCTGCGGGAATATCTATCAGGGCATTTTCGCTGCCTGCATTTTGCAGGGTGGCCCCACCAGACAGATTGATTGCGGTCACGGTTAAATCTAAGGAGTTTTCTCCGCTGGCAACGGTGTACGTTCCAGAAGCCGTTGTCTGGCTGGTAAATGCAGCAATAGAGACGATGGCACCGGTGTCCAGAGTAATGTCGAGCGTGCCGCCAGAAAGAGTTAGCGCTTCGCTAAAGGTGAGGGTTACATCGATTGCATCCCCCGCCTTGTAAGCGCCATTGCTGGTGCTGGTAGAAATAGATGCAATGTAGGGCAGTACTGCATCGATGACAATATTTTTGGAGCCAGACAAAGAAGAGGGAGAGCCGGCGGTTGGCAAAACGCGAGAAGCGGCAATCTGCTCGTACTGGGCGTGGAGAATGTTCCCGCCAGAAATTTCGGTAACTTCCAGATCAGAAGAACTTTCCCCCATGGCAATCGTGTACGTAAAATTGATGACGTTGCTTCCGCTCCCGGAAGAGTACGTGGCAGCACCGCCCGAATTGAGTAGCAGGGAAGGAGAACCCTGTACCACCACGGGAGTATCATAGGTAATGCTTATGGCAATAACTTCCCCCGCACCGTAGGTGCCATCCACCGTCGTAGTGCCCACAGAGGTAATGAGAGGATCGGCGGGGCGCTCGTAACCTTCGGGGGCGTCAGCGGTCAGGCGCTCGTACATTTTATTGGAACAGGAACTGAGAGTGAGGGCTGCTGCAAGGGCTGCTGCGATTTTAGTGAAGTGGTACATGCTGTCTCCTTCTGATCCTACTGTATGAATTTATTATATTCTGTAACCAACGCCCAGGAGAATGTTGAAGAACATTCCCTGGACTGTTTCGCTCTGGTGAAAAAACTGAAATTCGCCGTACACATGCCACGGATCTTTCTGGTTCTGGTAAATGGCAGATAAAACGGCAGAAAAGGTGGGATCGGCCACCTGAACCGTCTCCGTTTTTTGTTCCTCCGTGATGCCCGGATAAAATTCTTCGTTATAAGTCTTGTTCATCTGGCCGTACGTAATTCCGTAACCGAGCTCTGCCCCGGCAGAGAGCTGGGCCGTAATGGGGTAGCGCATCTGCAGGCCGGCCAGCAGAGGAATGAGCAGCACGCTGGCCTCAAATTCTTCCACGCCGGTGCCGTAATACGAAACTCCCGTGAGTCCGCTGATGGCAAAATCTCCCCGAAAGGCAGAAAAATCGGGGATGTCTATTGCCAGCCGCAAATTGGCGCCATAGCCGGGCGTGAGAATGGACGCGATTTCTCCGAGGGGGAGCATAACGCCGGCAGAAGTCTGCACTTCCATGACCCTTTTGGGCGGGGCGATGCTCTCGGTGAGCTCCTGCGCTCCCAGCGACGTAACGATTGCGGCAGCGAGTATTGCTTTCAGTATTTTCATATCCGTCCCCACGCTTTTATCGACGGATGATAGTGCTAAAATCCAACGAGAATGTGTAAAATTTTAGGGGCTTCGCGTGGGGACAATGAGTGTCCGCCTGGCGGGCACATCGAAATGACAGGTGTTATTATGTCGCATGGGTTAGCCCTGGGGCTTGTTAGATACTAAACTGTGAGTATGAGACATAATGTGGTTATTTTTGTTATCTACC
>DYJM01000268.1 GCA_020723125.1 Acidithiobacillus ferrivorans | reverse complement strand
GGGTGGCTCCCGTCATTCCATCATATAAAATACTATACGCACGTCAAGCATATTTTTTTCCCGCTAAAAAATGTGACATAATCCCGGCATCCATCGGGGGACGTCTCTATTATGTCCATCTTACGGCGGGATATGTCATCCATGGGACGTCACCGCACAAGACATCCATAACGCCGTATGTCATTCTTTTATTGTCGCATCCCTCGTGTGGGGGTGGCTCCCGTCATTCCATCATATAAAATACTATACACCCGTAAAGCGTTATTTTTCCGCCCAAAAATGTGACATAATCCAGCGGCGGTGTGGCGGGTGGCACCAGAGAGACGCCCGCTGTGGGCGTCTCCACGGTGGTGGGCGTCTCTGCAATTGGGGTGCCTCTACCGGGCGGCTATGGGGACACCGCCCGCTACGTGCCACGGCCGAGAAGGGTCGAGGCCCATGCCGAGTATTTTGGCCTTTGGCCAAAATGTATCGAGGCGTCACGATATGCCCTTTGGGACATTGATAACCAAAAAGTCAAAATGTCAAGGAGCCGACCTAACACAACGGACATAAAGGCTATAAGTCTTACTGCGGTAGTGGCTCACGTTGCCACTGTCAAAGGCGACATACCACGCGTTATCGGGCGACGCGAGATGTGTGGTCGATAACCAGTAATAACCAGAAGCGGTCGAGGGGAAATGCGACGCGTCGATATAGGGTGCAGCAGATGTACTTCTGTCCGCAATGGTTTTGAGCTCATTGGCAGAGGGCAACCTCCAATCCTCTTTCCCAGCCAGATTCAGCTCCTCGCAATAGGCCATGGCATTCTGCCAGGTTTTTGTTTCTGCGGATCCGCTTTCACAGTTTGTTCCACTCAAACCAGCACTGCATTGTTGCCACACCAGATTGGTGGCAGAATCCGTGACGGTACCATTGCCGTTGGAGAAAGAAGAAGCCCCGGACAATCCGGACGAAACACATCGGACATAACCGTTAACCGTCTTACCGCTGTAGCCGTCCACGTAGCCACCGTCAAAGTAGACACTCCACGCGAGATCGGGCGACTCGATATATGTGGTCGATGACCAGGTATATTGTGCCGGCGTGGCTGGGAAATATGCCGTGTCTATCGCCGGGTTGCTTGCTCCGTAATTGGGCAGAGTCTCCAGCTCGCTTGCGGTGGGCAGCCGCCAGTTGGTTCTGCCTGCATAGCCCGCACCGCCATTGGCCGTGTTTAGAGCCGCACACTGGTTCACCGCGTTGTACCATGTATATGTTCCGGCACTTCCCC
>DYJM01000267.1 GCA_020723125.1 Acidithiobacillus ferrivorans | reverse complement strand
TGAGGGTCGCGTTCCAGCATGCCCTGATAAACTTGGCTGGCTTCCTCCCAGCGTTTCTGGCTGCGCAATATCTCCCCCAGCCGGTTCGACCAGCTCAGCCAGGCATTTGTATCGGGGGAATTCGGCAGCGATTGGCGTAAAACAGCTTCGGCAGTGAGGTAATCTTTTTTATAGTTCACCAAAAAGTTCACCAGCGGCATCGTCCCCTGGCTAGGGTCCAGCTCCCAGGAAGTCTGGTATGCCTGCAGCGCCTCCGCGAGGCGGTCCGTTTGGGCAAACTCGATGCTGATCTGGACCAACGTGTCTCCTAACAACCGGTAGATTTCGGGAATTTTGGCTTTAAACGGCTGGCTTTCCTGGTAATCGGCAAGGATTTTGCGAAAGGTTTTCTCGGCCGGGCGCCAGGCTTTTTGATCATAATAGCGTTTTCCCAGCGCAGAATAAGCGCTAAAGCGCATCTCCCCATTCAGCCAGCCCTTGTCCATCTCCACCGCCGATTGTAATGCCTGGTCTGCTTGGGTTTGGCTGCCGGCTTTTTGGGAAATGAGATAACGGGTGTAGGCGATCGTGCTGCGCAGTTCCATCCCCATGCGCTGGGCGTTTTGGTACCAGAGCAGGGCTTCGGGAAGGTTTCCGGCTTGGCGGGCTTGCTCAGCCATTCCCAAAAAGTCTTCAGCCGTTACACCGGCCTTGCGCCAGGTGTCATAGGTGTTTAATCCATTGGGGCACTTGCCGTTGGGCGGGCAGGCTTCCAGCAGGGCAAAACCCATCTCTAAATACCCCAAAGGGTTCTTGGGGCGCAATTCGTTAAAGCGTTGGAAAGCCTGCACGGCGTTTTCATAATCTCCCAGCAAGCAATCAACCTTGCCGGCCAGGTAGTAACTAAGCGATTGGTTCGGTGCCAGCTGCTTAGCTTTTATGAGATATTGCGCTGCACTGCTCAGTCTAGCGCGTTGATCGAGGTCTTCGCTAAACGGATGCAGGCAGGCAAAGCCGCCATACGCATTATCGCCAGGCGGCACAACCGCAAGCAATAGTCGTCCGGCCCGCTCTTGGTAGTAGAAGGACAAAACCGGTTTCCAGAACAGGATGAGGGTCAACAGAAATAGGTTGATGAACGCCAGAATAAGGAAAACAGGCGGAAAATTTTGCCGAGCTTTTTCTTCGCCAGGAAGGTTTTGGGCGGGGGATAACGGTGTTCTAGTCATTCGTTTAGGAGAGTTTATAAACACAAAGGACTCGAAGGACACAAAGGGAGTTTAAGGTTTTCCTTGGTG
>DYJM01000266.1 GCA_020723125.1 Acidithiobacillus ferrivorans | reverse complement strand
CTCTGAATAAGGATCGCCCATCGCCACACAACGCGTTTGTCTGGCCCAGAATCCCGCCTTTGAACGATTGACCTGATAATAAAACTCCAGGGTCAGATCCGGTTTCGCCGTAATGTCTGCTGTATACAGCAAGTTCATGAGTGAAGCCCCGATTCCCGTCATCAGATAGTCGATCGGATGATCAGAAACGCCATAAGCGCGGAGATGCCCCAGTGATTCATAGGGATACCAGGCACGCAAGACCAGGCGTTCATCGGGAATGATTTCCTGAATACGCCAAACGCCCCAGCCCAAGGCGTTGATGCACGCGATGATGCCCGATAACCAGTCTTCACGGCATTGCAGTTGCGGCACAATGAGCTGATACCAAGGATCGGAGCGCATAATCCCGCCCATGGTGTTGAATCCGCAAATATGGCCTGCTTCAATCAACAAGGTGCTGGCGAGGGCTTGTCCCTGTAAGTTCTGGAACTTTTCCTTGTAATAGAACAAGGCCGGATACTCGTACCAAAGCATTTCACCCAGATAACGATGTGTGCTGAGCGCTTCCTGAAGCGCACGCTCAAAGCGGAAAGAAACCAGGTTATAGTAATCGGCATAATGCCGGGTCAGATAGACGCCAAAGGCGGGGATCAAACCGTCGGTATCCCCCGCCAGGGGTAGCGTGCCTACCGCCGCCATAATGGCGGCTTCATCAATATGCAGGCCTATATGCCGAGCGGGCACCTGCTCAGCCCCTTCCGGCAGCCTGGCCAAAGGAATCTCCGGGGTGTCCAATGGGAATGGGTTCCCGTCATCGCGAATGTGCAGCTGAAATTCGGTCGTCTCAGCCCCCATTGAAAGGGCGGTATCGCCGATTTTGCCGGTATAAGGACAATCATAAACCGCCGATAAGGCCCCCATGGCATAACCGAGGTCAAAATGTTCACCGGGCCAGCGTCTTTTGCCATAATTGAGGCGTAAGGCCACTCCGTAATGCGAGTGCTTTTCGACGAGCAGGCAATCGGGTTCTGCGTGACCCGAAAGTGAAGCCAGCGGCAGATCTCCAAATCCGCAGAAACGATAATTGGCCTCTGCGAAAGCCAAACGTTCTGCTACGGACCATGCCGGGTTTTCGCGAAATACCTGTCGGAGCTGCCGGAAACTGACCTCTGCAGCAGAGCCAATCAAAATCGGATGATAGTCTATGTAATGGCAGTCTTCGACGACTAATTGCAAAAACCGGTTGTAATGGTTGCAGTGAAAAACCACGGGCTCATGATGAATGGTCATGATCCCTGT
>DYJM01000265.1 GCA_020723125.1 Acidithiobacillus ferrivorans | reverse complement strand
TATGTAACAACGCCAGAACGGTTGGATACCAGAGGCAGGTATATGTGCGTGACGTTCTGTTCGATATGGACGGTGACAACATCGGACGGTGGGGTGTCTGTTGTCGGGGTCAGGGACGTTGGGGAAACAGTGGCAGGCGCGGGCGGAGTCCCTTGCGGGGATGGTATCTGAGGCAGGATAGACATCCCGCAAGCAGACAAAAATAAGAGGGCAAAAAGGAAGAAGCGGCGAAAGGTCATGTTCAAAACTCCTCCTGGTTTTCCCAGCGGATAACTTTTTTATCCAGCCAGACAATCAATCCATATGCGCCCATGCCCGAAAGGGATAGGACAAAGATGGCGGCGAACATGGGCGGCAGGTTGAGGTTGCCATAGGCCAGCCACATCACCCGTCCCAGGCCGCTAGAGGCGCCCATCCATTCGGCGATGACCGTGCCCACGAGCGACAGACCGCGGCTCCTACGCCGTCGGGTACACCTGTGCACCACGCTTGGCACCACGGACAGTCATCATTGGGCGTCTCGTAAGGCGTGCCGTCGGGCAGGTAACTCTCGATATCCGCAAAATCATAGAGCGCCTTATGATTGTCCGCTGTAAATTGGCGAATGAGATTGTTGTTCCTATTGAGCAGGTCTGCATTCCACCGGTCGGTGTGGCCGGTCATGTAGACGAAAGTGACATTGGGATATTCGCTCTCGAGTTGCTGCATGGCGCTCAGGTATGCGTTGACGGTATCGGGATGGGGCAGGGAAGAATCGGACAATTGCCCGCACCACGACCACATAAAGGCTGTGGCTTCTGGGGCGGCATTGAGCCTTGCGCGAGCGTCATCGAGGAAACCGGAAGCATCCCAACTCCAACTGCTGTCGTAGCCCATCCGCAGATAAGGCGGCGTGGATTGCGCAGGTGGGGTCCGCCAATCTTTGAGAAAATTATACGTTGGCGGGGAGACCTGGGCACTGAGATATTCGGCCCCGGTCCAGAGTTGTGTGCCGTGCGAGGTGGAACCGTATGCCCAAATTACATTCTGCTTGGCGGCCTCGAGCCACTGTGCAGGAATTTGGCTGATGTCGCGGGTGTTATGGTCAATCAAGATGCCCCCCGCAGCGTCCGGATCAAGCGTGCTGCCTCCCGGGCCGATGGGAGAACCTTTCCTGTTGGTGGCTGTGCTCAGGACGGTTTGCAGGGCGCAGGGGTTAGATGGGGAGCAATCGCCGCCCCCGCCGGGCGTGACGAACAGGTTGCCGGGGTTGGCGCGGGCTATGTGTGGTGCTTCGTTCAGTAACAGGAACAGCCCGACCAAGAGCA
>DYJM01000264.1 GCA_020723125.1 Acidithiobacillus ferrivorans | reverse complement strand
GACTATCCGGGGAAAGTAATAAGGCCATGCGTTTACCATTCCAGCTCTGGATGGCCAGAATAACACCTACCGCGGTGAGAATGTAAAACACGCCTTGGTCTCCCGCAAGGCCAAGGCCCCAGCCTCCCAACACGCCGCCCACAAAAATACCCAGAAACTGCATCATGGAATACACGCCACTGGCAGCACCACGCTGTTCGGGAAGGGTGCTGCGGCTCATCATTGAGGGCAAAATGGCCGAAGCAATGTTGTAACCGGCAAAGAAAATAACCGCGCCAATGCCTACGGGCCAGAAATTTCCGGATTCCAGTCCCATGATCAGGGCGCCAACGGCAATCGCGAGGCCGCTGACAATCAGCATCTGCCCGTGCTGCCTGTTTTTTTCCGCATAAATGACCGGAAACAGCATGAGCAGCACCGAAAGCAGCATGACCGGCAAATACACTTCCCAGATGCCACTTTCGGGAATGTGCATGGCATTGACCAGTTCTGGAGACAGCACCACAAAGCTCGCACCCAGAACCATCTGCAAAATGAAAATTCCAACACTGGCGGTGAGTACCGGTGGATGGCGGAACATTTTCATGGCATCCGCCCAGCTACCCATACGATTCTGCTGCGCGTGCGCAATAGGTGGAATAATTTTCCAGAGCGGATAGAGTGCCAGCACCCCCAGTATCGCCGCAACCAGGAAAACCCCAGTCAAGCCCCAAAGTCCATAAAATACCGGACCGATAGCAATACCCAGCACATAGGCAACGGCAATACTGCCACCAATGGCTGCCATGGCTTTGGTACGATGCTGATCGCCGGTCAGGTCTCCCGCCGTAGCCAGAAGCACCGAGGACACGGCACCGGCACCTTGCAGTAACCGCGCCAGAATAATGCCATAAATGTTGTGGGTCAGTGCGCCCAGCAAGGAGCCCAGAATAAAAAGGATGATCCCGAAAACCAGCACTTTTTTTCGACCAAAGCGGTCGGAAGCAGCCCCAAAAGGGAATTGCAGAGCGGCCTGGGCAAGCCCGTAAACCCCAATAGCCAGACCCAGCAACAGGGGCGTACTGTAACGTAGCTGATCATTATCAAGGGCCAGCACGGGCATGAGCATAAACAGGCCGAGCATGCGCGCGACATAAATAAAGCTCAGGCCACTGACAGCCCGTTTTTCCTGCGGACTCATGGACGGGCCTTTCACCCGTCCACGGCGTGTTTCAGAAGAAGCCATAACCCATCACCAATTTACCAAGGATCAGGGCGGTATAAAGCAAAAACAGATAAGAGATGGAATAAGCGAACATGCTGCGGGCAT
>DYJM01000083.1:3603-8508 GCA_020723125.1 Acidithiobacillus ferrivorans | reverse complement strand
ATCCGGTTTTTACTTGACAAAAAATCTAGGGAACAGAAGAATGTCGGGATATTAGAGTATTCAAGACGACGCAGATCATTCATAAGGTTCATTTCATGATAAAGAAGCTTTCCCCAGGCCATTCAGCTTCTGCGCAGGGGAAGCAATGACTGCGCAACGCATTGATGGCAAAGCCATTGCCAAAAAACTGCAGGCAGAAACCGCCGAAAAAAGTCGTGCGTTTCTCAAAACCCATGGTCGAGCTCCCGGCCTGGCAGTGGTTCTGGTAGGCAACAATCCGGCCTCCGAAGTGTATGTCCAGAAAAAACGCGACACCTGCAAAAGCGTGGGCATCCATTCTCTGGCGGTAAATCTCCCGACCGCAAGCAGTCCTGAACAGTTACTCCAGAAAATAGCCGAGTTGAATGCTGATGACAGCATTGATGGCATTCTCGTGCAATTACCCCTCCCCCCCCAGTTTGATCCCGAAGCCATCATTGAGGCCATAGCCGCCGAAAAAGATGTGGATGGCTTTCATCCCTACAATGTCGGCCGCCTCGCCCTTCGTGCACCCCTGCTGCGTTCCTGCACACCGGCGGGCATCATGACTTTGCTCGCGGAAATTGGTCTGGAGATTCGCGGCAAGGAAGCCGTGATCGTCGGTGCCTCCAATATTGTCGGACGACCCATGGCTATGGAGCTTTTGCTGGCAGGGGCCACCGTCACGGTCTGTCATCGCTTTACCCGCAACCTTCAGGCCCATGTGGAGCGCGCAGAACTCCTGATTGCTGCTGCTGGCAAGCCGGGTTTGATTCCCGGTCAGTGGATTCGTGAGGGCGCGGTAGTCATTGATGTCGGTATCAATCGTTTGCCTGATGGACGCCTGACCGGCGATGTAGACTTTGCCGAAGCCGAAAAAAGAGCGGCCTGGATTACTCCGGTTCCCGGCGGAGTTGGACCCATGACCGTAGCCACACTCCTGCAAAACACATTGGTGGCTGCCGAGCAGAGAATGCGCCAACGCCATGACTGAAAGCGAGCAGCCAGAATCCGCTGAAAATCCAGTATCTCTGGATAATGCAGACCTGTATTTCAATCGTGATCTGAGTATTCTCGCCTTTAACCAACGCGTACTGGCGCTGGCCGATGATCCACGCGTGCCCTTACTGGAGCGCTTGCGCTTTCTGACCATTGTTTCCAGCAATCTCGATGAATTTTTTGAAGTACGCATGGCCGGATTACTGCAAAGACGCAAATTCGGCGCGGGTCCTCTGGGTCCTGACATGCTGGGTCCGGATCGGGAAATCGCAGCCGTTGCACAAATGGCCCATGAAATCATCCAGGAACAATATCTCTGCCTGAACGAGCGTCTGCTCCCAGCCCTGGCCAAGGAAGGCATCCGCCTGCTGCGGCGCAAGGAATGGCGAGCCGCACAAAAGCACTGGATCAGCAATTATTTTCAGACCGAAGTCATGCCCTTGCTGACTCCGCTCAGCCTGGACCCTGCACATCCCTTTCCTAAAGTGCAAAACAAGGGTCTGAATTTTGCCATTGTTCTGGAAGGACAGGATGCTTACGGACGGCGCAGTCCCATTGCCATCGTCCAGGCCCCCAGGATTCTTCCCCGAATCATCCAGATCCCTCCCCATCTGGCGGGTCCCAGTGATTTTGTTTTTCTTTCCTCCGTCATTCACGAACACGTCACCGCACTGTTTCCCGGCCTGAAAATTCTCGGTTTTTATCAGTTCAGGGTCACCCGTAACAGCGAACTGTTTGTGGATGAGGAAGAAGTGGATAACCTCCTGGACGCATTAGTGGACGAATTACCCATGCGCCCTTTCGGGGAAGCTGTACGCCTGGAAGTCGCCAATAATTGCCCCCGCGAAGTCGTCGATTATCTGCTCAAACACTTTGAACTGGCGGATGATAACCTCTATTCGCTGGCCGGGCCGGTGAACCTGTCCAGGCTGGCGGCCATTATTGACATGGTGCCACGCCAGGACCTGCTTTTCTCCCCTTTCGTACCGGGGCTTCCCAGCGTCTGTTCACGGCCGGAAACCATTTTTGCGCGCCTGCGTGAAGCGCCCATTTTGCTGCATCACCCCTACCAGAGCTTCAACCCGGTCCTTGATTTTCTGCGACAGGCGGCGAGCGATCCCCAGGTCATCGGCATCAAACAGACCCTGTATCGTACCACCCCCGACTCCCCTTTGATTGACGCACTGATTGAGGCGGCGATGGCGGGCAAGCAGGTTACTGTCGTGGTTGAACTCAAGGCCCGCTTTGATGAAGCCAACAACATCCGCATGGCCGAACGTCTGGAAGAAGTAGGCGTACAGGTGGTGTACGGGGTCGTCAACCACAAAGTCCATGCCAAAATGATTCTGGTAATACGTCGGGAGGAAGAAGGCATCCGGCTTTATGGTCATCTCGGCACGGGCAATTATCACCCGCGCAATGCCCGGATTTACACCGATTTGAGCCTGCTGACGGCAGACCCGGACATTACCGCCGACATGAATGACCTATTCATGCACATTACCGGCATGGGCAAGGTGCCCCAGTTGCGGCGCCTGCTGCAAAGCCCCTTTACCCTGTTCAACGCGCTCATTCAGGCCATTGAAGCAGAAACCCGCAGGGGTAGAGAAGGACGTATTCTGGCACGGGTAAACGCACTGGTGGAGCCGGAGTTGATTCGTGCCCTGTATCGGGCCTCGCAGGCGGGGGTCGAAATTGATCTTGTAGTGCGCGGGGCCTGCGCCCTGCGTCCCGGCATCCCCGGCGTTTCCGAGCATATTCGGGTGCGCTCCATTGTCGGTCGTTTTCTGGAACACAGCCGGGTTTATTATTTCGGCAATGGACGGCATCCCAAGCTGTGGATTTCCAGCGCCGACTGGATGGGGCGCAATCTGTTTCGCCGCCTGGAAGTCGCCGTCCCGATACAGGACCCGGACCTGTGCGCCCGGGTTCTCGAGGAAACCCTGCAGCTTTATCTGCAGGATGACTGCAATGCCTGGCTCATGAAGGCGGACGGCAGCTATGAACCACTGCGCCGAAGCCCGGAAGATGACTGTCAATCCGCCCAGGAGATCCTGCTGCGGCACTATGATCGCAGCAGTCAACATGGCTAGATAGGAATACCAGGCATGATTAGAACGCTGGTCCTCAACAGCAAGGGGGGTGCAGGCAAAACCACTGTGGCCACCAATCTGGCCAGCCTTCTGGCGCTGCGTGGGACGGTTCTCCTTGCCGATCTGGACCCCCAACAGTCGTCTTCCCACTGGGTCAAGCGCCGCTCGCCCCTGCTCCCCAAGCTGAATGTGGTGGAAGATGCCGAACGCGACTTCCGTGATTATCCCGCCAGTGACTATGTGGTCATGGATGCCCCTGCAGGGCTCAAAAAGAAACGCCTTGAAGATATGCTGGGTGAGGTAGAGGTTCTGCTGGTGCCCATCGGCCCCTCCCTTTTTGATCTGGATGCCAGCCAGCTCTTTTTGCAAAAACTGGAAGAAATCAAGCGGTACCGTAAAGGTAAAGTGCGGATGGGGGTGATTGCCAATCGGGTGAATGCGCGTACCCGGGGTGCCCAGCATCTGCAAAGTGTCCTGAGCGAATGGAACCTGCCCGTGGTGGCGACCTTGCGGGATAGTCAGATTTACGTCCGTGCCGCCCAATGTGGTGCCGGAATTGCCGACCTGCGTGCCGCAGAAAATCGCAATGAATTGCCGCAATGGGTACGTATATTGAATTTTGTGATGGGAGATGGTGGTGGAAGAGGAACTTAAATTACAAATCATGGACGATACGGCTCCAGTCTGGAAACGTATTGCCGAACATCCTCTACTGGCCATCAGCAAAGAACCTCCGCTTCAGTTGCATGCGTTTTATTTTGATAGTCGGGATAGCGCCCTGCAGCGCGCGCGTCTGGCCTACCGTGTGCGCCGCGAAGGAGATGCCTGGATAGCCACCCTCAAGGCCAGCGGCCAGTCCGCCGGCGGACTGCACCAACGTCCGGAGTGGAATGTACCGGTCGCCAGTAAGCAGCCCGACCTGAGCGTCTTCACCGATAGTGAAGCCGCCGCCATGCTGGCACCTTTCACGGAACTGGACCTGCAAGTCATTCTGGAAACCCGTTTCGAACGCCACGAAAGCCGGGTTACCCACACCGATGGCAGTGAAATCATTGTAGCGCTTGATCGCGGGGAAATTCTGGCCAGAGGCCAGAGCGAACCCATCCGCGAGGTAGAACTGGAACTCGCCCAGGGGAATGCAGCGGCAGTGCTCGAAATGGGCGCAGCCCTCTGTCAGGATCTTCCTCTGATTCCCGACCAGGAAAGCAAATTGTTTCGCGGTTTACGCCTGGCCGGACTGATTGCCGATGAAAAACCGCGCGACACGGCCTGGCCCCTGCACCGCCGGGAAAATGCCGGCAGCGCATTCAGCCAGATACTGATCTGGCAACTCCAGCAAATTATTCACGAAACACGCAAACACTGGGCCAAAACTTCTGCGGGGAGTTTTCACGACCTGCGCAAAAGCGTGCGCAGCCTCAGAGCAACCTTGCGCTTTTGCCGTGTGCTCGACCCGGACAATCTATTGCAACCCTTCCGCCTCGCGCTTCAGGAATGGTTTCACCAGCAAAATCAAAAACGTGATTATGAAGCCCTGGTGGGATACTGGACCGAAATTGCCGCGACCATGACCCTGGACCCCGCCCCCTTGCAGGGCATTTTATCCGCGCAAGCACCTCAGCAAGCCGAACAATTACCGCAGTTGGTCGCCATCCTGCTGAAACTCTGGGCCAGTTTAATGCGACATCCATTGACCCACGCCAAAAACCTGCAGGATTTCAGCGAAACCCAATTACAGCGCGAAGACCGCAAACTGATGGCTGCCGGCAAAATGCTGCTGGATCATCCCGAAGCC
>DYJM01000083.1:0-3503 GCA_020723125.1 Acidithiobacillus ferrivorans | reverse complement strand
TTGCAGGGCATTCATCATGCCTTGCTGGCGGACCTTGTCATAACGTTGCCAACGACTGAGGGGAGTGGCCAGGCGGGCAGCGGTTTGCGGGTTGATATCATCCAGCCTACGGATTTGCTCGGCAAAAAAAGCATAGCCCGATCCATCAGCCGCATGAAACAAAGTCGGATTCATGGAAAAAGCACCCAACACCGCACGCACCCGATTGGGCACCTTCCAGTCAAAGGCCGGATGCACCAAAAGATGCTGTACATGGCGCAAGGTATCGGGACGCGGTGCCATGGACTGAATGGCGAACCATTTGTCGATTACCAGCGGATAATCCTGCCATTTCTGATAAAAATCCAGAAGGATGTCTTCGGCATCATGTTTGGGATGCTGCACCAGCAACTGAAAAGCCGCCAGACGATCTGTCATGTTATCGGCCTGCACGTATTGCTGACGCGCATGCAGGGTCATGTCCTCCTGACGACTGTGATCACTATGAATCAGATAACTCAAGGCCATATTACGAAGACGGCGACGGCCAATGGAAGCCCCATCCCGCTCATAAGTGCCGGCAAGATCCTGATACAACCCTAACCATTTATCATGAAAATGTGCACCAATCGTATCAAGCAGGGTCTCCCGCGCTTGATGAATGGCATCCACCGCAATGACCTGCATCTGTTCACCGATATAATCCTCGCTGGGCAAAGTCAGCAACTCCGCACGAAAGGCGGGATCCATCTGGCTTTGTTCCAAGGTGGCGGACAGCGCCTGCTTCAGAGCCGCAGGCAACAGCTCAAGTTTCTTATGATTTTCTACCCCTTCCAGCAAAGATTTCAGGGCCAACTCCTGGGTGCTCTCCCAGCGATTGAAAGGGTCATCATCGACACCGGCCAGAAAACTGCGCGCCTGATCATCGAGAGCAATTTCCAGCCGCACCGGCGCGGAAAAACCTCGCAGCAAGGAAGGGATCACCGGATCGGGCAAGTCCTCAAAAGTCCAGCTTTGACTGGCCTGCTCCAATAAAATTACTTTTTCGGTTGCGCCTGTTTTATCCAGAACCGCTTTTTCTCCCCGGGTGTTCAGCAAAGCCATGCGCACCGGAACAGGTACCGGCTCCTTGTTTGACTGTCCGGGCGTGGCGGGGGTGGACTGCTGCAGGGTCAGCGTGTAGGAACGACTCGCGGGGTCATAACTTCCCTCGGCCTTTACTTGTGGTGTTCCAGCCTGGGAGTACCAGCGCCGAAAACTGGAAAGATCATAGTGGTTGGCATCTTCCATGGCCTCCACAAAATCTTCGATGGTGACCGCATGACCATCATGTCGTTCAAAATACAGATCTGTCCCCCGCCGAAAACCTTCCTTGCCGAGCAGGGTATGGATCATGCGCACCAGTTCCGCACCCTTTTCATACACCGTCGCCGTGTAAAAATTATTGATTTCCGAGTAGGCATCGGGCCGTACCGGATGCGCCAGCGGACCCGCATCTTCAGGAAACTGGGCGGAGCGCAGGCGGCGCACATCGCCAATCCGTTGCACCCCGCGTGAGTTCATGTCGGCACTGAATTCCTGATCCCGAAATACCGTCAAACCTTCTTTGAGGCTCAGTTGAAACCAGTCCCGCAAGGTTACCCGGTTACCCGTCCAGTTATGAAAATATTCATGGGCAATGACCGATTCAACACCCTGATAATCCGTATCGGTGGCAGTTTCAGGACTGGCCAGCACATATTTGGAGTTGAAAATGTTGAGGCCTTTGTTTTCCATGGCCCCCATGTTGAAACTGTCAGTCGCGACAATCATGTAGCGATCCAGATCATATTCGCGCCCGTAAACCTCTTCATCCCAGCGCATGGCTCGCTTGAGGCTTTCCATGGCCTGATCGCAGGCTCCCAGGTCCCGTTCGGCCACATAAATTTCCAGCGTCACTGACCGGCCGGATTGTGTCACAAAAACATCGCGCTGTACGGCCAGATCACCGGCTACCATGGCAAATAAATAAGCAGGCTTGGGATAAGGATCTTCCCAACGCGCCCAATGCCAATCGTTATCTTCATCCCCTTGGGCAATGCAGTTGCCATTGGCCAGCAACACCGGACAGGTTTTTCGGGAAGCGTGCAAAGTCACCGTAAATTTGGCCAGACAATCCGGGCGGTCCAGATAATAGGTGATACGCCGGAAACCCTCTGCCTCGCATTGCGTCAAAAATTGCCCACCCGCAAAGTACAAACCGGACAGGGTCGAATTGGCAGCGGGATGAATCTTTACCCGGGTTTCCAATACAAACTCCGGTTCCGGGTTCAACAAGGTCAAACCCGTCGCATCAGCACGAAACAAATTTTCCGCCAAGGGCTGACCATCTCGCAAAACACTCAGCAGTTCCAGGAATTCGCCGTCCAGATGCAACTCGGACACCGGCCCCGCAGTCAGGCGCTGAAAATGCAGACGGGCCTCCACTTCGGTGTTTTCCGGGTCCAGATGAACATTCAGCGCGACCTCGCTTATCCGATAAAGGGGCGGCTGATAATCTTCGCGATGAACAACCGCGTTATTATCTTGAGCAGTCATCAGCGGCAAGCTCCATTTTCCAGGCTGCTGATATGATCGACAAAATCGGCCAGACTTGAACGATCCAACCCATGTGTCAGAACGGCCTGATTATGGGCATTACAATAAATCAGGGTCGGGGTCGCCACTTCTCCACTTTCACTCAGCAGCCTGGTATTGTTTTCTACCGCTGCCAGGGTCGCGGGCGAAGGATTTTTAGCAGGAGTAATACCGCCCTCTTCCGTTGCCTCATCAAAGCCTTTTTCATTTTCCGCCATGGCGGCAGCAGGGTCACTGGCCCCCAAAATAGCCGCCGCTTTACCGGCGCTGCTGGGCTTCAGGAAAGCCACGACCACATAGCGGACGCGCAATTTACCTGCGGCAATAAGCGGTTGGGCTTCTTCATAAAACTTGTGACAGTAAATGCAGTTAGGGTCCACAAAAGCCGTGAGCTCCGGTCCTTTGGTTCCCAGCACAAAACTGTCGGCATGCGCGGCTTTTTCAGCCAAAACCGCAGCCGATGCCGGTTTGGGAATGAGCCCCAGCTTGATCATGTCAGCATGGGCGGCATCCTGACCTTGCTGATTGAGCACCGGTCCGGCCACCAGATACTGTCCATCTGCCGTCGCATAAGCAATGGTCGGATGACCTTCCATACTGACTTCAATGCCCGTCAAACCTCCAGGGCCAGGAAAAACCTTTTCGGCGCTGGCCTGGCCGTGGGTGACATCATTCAGCAGCTTCTTGGCGCCACTCAGACTCAACAGACTGCTGCTCGTAGCGGAGTCAGGATTGATGGCAAAGCGTTCGATAACTGCCCCCGTTAAGCCGCCAATGATTAACAGACCCACTGCCAGAGCGATAGATGATTTGTCCATGTATGAAAGTTAATCCTGTAAATTCTGAAAAAAGCGACAAGGGAATATTGTAAACCGCTGAGAACATCAAGACCAGAAACGGCAATATCC
>DYJM01000263.1 GCA_020723125.1 Acidithiobacillus ferrivorans | reverse complement strand
GGTAGTGTAAAATCCTTTGTGTAAATGGCCAATATGGTAAAATCAAGAAAAAAGGAGAGAAGCCATATGGCCTTCAACGATGCGGTTATCGACGAGTTGCTTAAGGGGCACACCACCCAAGAGGAAATCCTCGGCAAGAACGGCCTAATCAAGCAACTGACAAAACGCATTCTGGAGCGTGCCCTCCAAGGCGAACTGACCGCCCACCTGGGGTATGAGAAGCACGCGCCAGAGGGTCGCAACGGCGGCAACTCAAGGAACGGCAGCTACGCGAAGCGTGTACTGACTGACAATGAGCGACTGACGATCGAGGTGCCTCGTGACCGGGACGCCAGCTTTGAGCCGGCAATCCTGCCCAAGGGCCAGAACCGGTTCACCGGCTTTGATGAAAAGATCATCTCGCTCTACGCCCGGGGCCTGACGGTGCGAGAGATCCAGGGGCACCTCAAGGAAATCTACCAGGTGGAGGTGTCGCCCGACCTGATATCCAACGTCACCGAGGAGGTGATGGCCGAGGTTCGGGAATGGCAGGATCGGCCCCTGGATGCAGTGTATCCTATCGTCTACGTCGACGCCCTGATGGTCAAGGTTCGGGATCAGGGCCATGTGGTCAATAAGGCGGCCTATTTGGCGCTGGGGGTGAATCTATCCGGTTTTAAAGAGCTGCTGGGCATCTGGATAGAAGAGACCGAGGGCGCCAAGTTCTGGCTCAAGGTCTGCGGGGAGCTGGCCACCCGCGGGGTGAAGGATATCTTTATCGCCTGTGTCGACGGGCTCAAGGGGTTGCCGGAAGCCATCGAATCGGTATTCCCCAAAACCCAGGTCCAGCTCTGCCTGGTTCACCTGGTGAGGAACTCGCTTCGGTTCGTTTCCTACAAGGACCGAAAGGCGGTGGTGGCCGATCTCAAGGCCGTTTACCAGGCGGCGTCTGCCGAGGCCGCTCTGACCGCCCTGGAGTCCTTCATCCGCAAGTGGGATGGCAAGTATCCGCTGATCGGCAAATCATGGCGGGCCAACTGGGACCGGGTAACTCCGTTCTTCTGCTATCCGCCGGAGATCCGGAGGGCCATCTATACCACCAATGCCATAGAGTCGTTAAACGCTTCATTGCGTAAGACCCTCCGGCCCCGCCGGGCCTTCCCCAACGATGATGCCGTTCTGAAGATCCTTTACCTAGCACTGCGAAATGCCAGCCAGAAATGGACGATGCCGATCAAGGACTGGCCAGCGGCCATGAACCAATTTACCATCATCTTCGAGGACCGGGTGCCAATCAACTAACGGTCATTTACACAAAGGTATTGACAGACTC
>DYJM01000262.1 GCA_020723125.1 Acidithiobacillus ferrivorans | reverse complement strand
TGGTCAAGCCAAAACGCGGTCAGAGAGGCTTTAATCCCCGTAAGGGGTCGGAAACACAGACCTGTCAGGTTTCAGAAAACCTGACAGGTCTGTGTTTTAGCGCGCACGCATCTCTACACTGCGCTCTATCGCGGCGTTGTGTGCTATAGTAATGAAGAGGTAAACTACTCTTCACTGCTATAGGGGGGAAGCGCTTTATGGAAAGACAAGCCGTAGTGACCTATCCACAAGGATTGCCTCAAGTGCTCCATATGTCAGATGGGGAATTCGCCGAGGCGCTCAGCTTTTACGCCGCCGCCAAATTATACGAGTTGGGGCGGCTGTCGGCAGGTAAAGCGGCCTCATTAGCGCAGATGACACGCATGGACTTTTTGCGCCGTCTGGCAGATGTGGGCGTACCGGCCATTAATCTGCGGGACGAGGAAGTCGAGGCCGAAATCCAGGCTGCGCGGGAGTTAGCGCAGTGACCTTGTGGGTCGTGGATACCGGTCCACTGCTGTTCCTGGCTAAGGTGGGACATCTGGATTTACTCCGGCGAGGGGCTGATAGTGTTTACATACCACAGGCCGTTTGGCAAGCGGTGTGCGCCAAACCTGATACTGCCTATGTTCAAATCGAACACGCTACTTCCGCTTGGCTGCAAGTGGCTACAGTGACCAACACCGAAGCGGTGGAATTGCTCCTGGCCGATCTGGATTGGGGAGAAGCAGAAGCTATTGTGCTGGCGAAAACGCTCAAGGCCGACTATGTTTTGCTGGACGACCTGGAGGCGCGACGCTTTGCCCGGCGAGCCGGTTTGAGGCCGGTGGGGACATTGGGCATATTGTTGGCTGCGCGTATGCGCGGCGAGATTCCTTCGCTACAGTTCGAAATTGATCGTCTGCAAACTTTGGGATTCCGTGCAACAACAGAGTTAATCAAGGCCGTTTTGCAGGAAGCGGGGGAGTAACACGAAGAACCACGAATCCCCGGAAGGGGTCGGAGACCGGCATGACCGGTCGCACGGTACCCCGTCTGTGGTGTGTAGGTCAGAGAGGCTTTAATCCCCGTAAGAGGTCGGAAACGTGGCGCGGAGCTGCTCGGAAGGCAGGTTGCCTTCTTGGGTCAGAGAGGCTTTAATCCCCGTAAGGAGGGTTGGAGGGGTCGTGACTGATTGACTGATTACGCTTCTGACAGCGAGGAGAGCGACCCAGCGGCCCGCGACTCTGAAAAGCGTAATGAGTGAAACGACTGATTACGTTTTTATACGCGGACGCGCTGACTGGTTACGCACTGATTACGTTTTGCGTAATCAGTCATTTCACTCCTCCAACCCTC
>DYJM01000261.1 GCA_020723125.1 Acidithiobacillus ferrivorans | reverse complement strand
ACCTTTCTAACAGTTCAACCACAGGCGGCGTGCCAGCCCTGCGCGAGAAACGTTTGTTTCGCATGGCGCTGGAAGCGGTCGAGCAGGGAGCGCGACTGACCCAGGAGGACTTTGTGCGTCTGCTGGGGATCGACCTGCGCACGGTACGCCGCATAATCCGTAAACTACGTCAGGAGAACGTCTACGTTCCTACGCGGGGGTATAGTCAAGACATTGGACGTGGCACGTCTCACAAAGCGATTGCAGTGAAAATGTATTTGCAGTACGCCACGTACAGCGAAATTGAGCAAGCCACGCAGGATGTTGCAGCCAGTCTCATTCGTTACCTCAAAGATTTCTCGGCCGTGGCTCAGGCAGTTGCCATGGGGATTCCGCCGCATCAACTTCCAGTGGTGACCGGACAATCCAAGTCATTGGTGGAGGAATACCTGGCTTTGCTCAAAGAGTACGATACGCCAGAGCATCAAGGCATGTTAGAGCGCATCCGCCACCCCTTATCCGACCGTGAATCAGGTGATTTAGCGGAAAAAAGGGGGCGGAAATGACACAATTGCTCGAAAAACAGCGTCCAACCAACGAACGCGCCTTTCGTCCTATGCGGGATAAGACCCTGCGCGCCATGATCCGCCAGCGGTTCATCAGTGAATACGGCTATTCCGACGCTTTGCCGATTGCTGAATTCATCACCGATGATCTCATGCGTTTGATTCATCAGGTGAGCCAGCCCTACGAACGGTTGCAACCCGGACAGATGGTGTGGTTGGCTGTTCCCAAAGATCTGCCCAGGGAATATCATGGGAAACGTCTGGGCAATCTGCCTCTGAAGCCGATTGTGCTTTCGGTTTTGACCGAAGAGGATGTGAAGGAACTCCAAACTGCCAATGACGCTGCCAAACGCTTGAAACTGCGTTGCCGTCGTACCGCTCGGCTGTTTCAAGAAGCCGACGCTCAAGGAACTACTTTACCATACGCGGACATTGCCGCCTTGTACGCCATGGATCTGTTTGCGGTCAAGCAGGATGTAGACAAGTGGGAAAAGCAAAACCAAAAACATTTGCCGCATCGTGGCCGCGTGCATGAAATTGGCCCCACCACCACGCACAAGGCGCAAATCATCGAGAGCATTTTACAGGGCAAGCAACTCCCGGAAGCCGCACGTTTGCACAACCACAATATCCGCAATGTCGAACGGTATTATCGAGGCTATAATGCCGTGGAAGTGGCGTCTGGTTTTACCGATGACGTACAACTGATTGCCTTGATGACGGCGATCGAACTCCATGTCGTCAAGCAATATTATGCCTTGGTCGAGAAGTA
>DYJM01000260.1 GCA_020723125.1 Acidithiobacillus ferrivorans | reverse complement strand
TTCGAGGAAGCGTGGGCGGCCGAAGCAGAGCGGCGGCAGGGCAGGCGCCTGCCGCCCGGGGCCAGGAATCCACAATGGCTGTATTATTCCGAGTGGGGAAAACTGGGTTCCCAACTTCAACGGCTGATGAACCTCGCGCCAAAAGGGCAATGGATGGCGATCCTTTATGATGATTTTGCCCGCGACACCCGCCGCGTATACCAGGAAACGTTGAAATTTTTGAACCTCCCGGACGATGGGCGAAGGGAATTTCCTATCATTAATAAACGCCGTCAACCCAAAAACGTCCGCCTTCAAAAATGGATTGGGGCGCTTTTGCGTTGGTGGATGCCCATGCGGGTTCATTTTACCGGCGGGCGAGGTTTGGGATTGGGCAATTTCCTGAATAAAATAACAACCCGACCGGCCCGGGCGAACCAGATTCCTGTCGAGACCCATCGCATGTTGCTGGATTATTATCACGACGAGATTCGCCTGATGGAAACATTGCTGGATCGTGACCTAAGCCATTGGCTGGATAATTGACGTGATGCAATGAAGAAATTCCTTAAGCCGACAGGCCTGGCATTGTTTATCATATTGACGCTGGCCCCCTTTCAGTGGGTCACGCTGCTGACCATCTCCGGGTTGTCCTTGAAACCGGTCCACGTTTCACTTGCCCTGGCGTTCGGCGCGGCGGTTTTCGAGAAAAAGAAGGTTGCTTGGAGAGGCTTGTTCCTGGGTTACGGATCTTTGTTCGTCTGGCTTTATGGTCTCTATATGCTTTGGTATTGTGTTAGCGTCTTGTGGGCGGGCGATCAGTTGCTGATCCTTCCATTTCTTGCCAAACAGATCATTTATTTTGGCTGCTTTTTGGCATTCAGTATCCTTGTCTTCAAAATCGCTCGGCGGGGGGATTTCATCCCGCTGGCAGGTTGGGCCGCCCTGCTTGGCGTGTTTTTGTTCGCCGCGTATATGGTGATCGTCTTTGCCGCAGAAGGGCAAAACCTCCTGGCGGAATACTACAGAGCCATCCTGGAAATGGATGAAAGGGCGCTCCTTTTTCAATTCTATCCAATCCTTTTCAATTATTCCCTGGACGATGCAGTCTACCTGACCTCCCTGCGCAACACGGTGATGGGCGTGATTATCATGTACCTGTTATTGCTGTTGACCTGGAGACGGACGCTCGAGAACCGGTTCTTAAAGACGCTTGCAACAACCGGCGTCGTCCTCTGCATTGCGCTCGTCGTCACGAGCGTAAGCAGGTCGAACATCATCATCCTGGGAGGAATATTGCTCCTGCCGCTTCTGATGAAAATAAGATGGGAAAATCTTCGAG
>DYJM01000259.1 GCA_020723125.1 Acidithiobacillus ferrivorans | reverse complement strand
ATCAGCAACGGAGCATATCGAATCGGCTCAACAAAAGGCCCTTCGTTTCTTAGATTCTGCTCGTTCCATACTTCCCAATAAGTAATGCGGTTTCCGAAGTGCTTTGCTATAAAACTCGTGGAGGCGGCAAACGCTTGCCGGTATTCAGCCGCCGTGGCGGCATTGTCATAATCCTGACGTGTCAAGGTCTCGTGATTCACCACCCCCAGTACACTGATACCGTTAGCGCATAATGTATCGATGATCCGATCATATTCTCGTTGCCGCACGATGCCCGCCCGCTGCCGGAAGACTAACCGCACCCAATGCGCACCCGCCGCTTTCAACTTATCGACAACGATTGTATCTCCGGCCCGTATGATGGGCAGCTCGCTGTTGTTTATCCACTCATACGGGTTTACCACTACGCCTTTGTAGCCTGGATCAAGCCCTCCGCAAACCTGTGCCGGCGTGTTATAACGCCATATCTCTACATCATCCAGCCACACGCCGCCCGCCCGATTTTCATCAGCATCACTGTGAAACAACCATCCCACCCACACTTGTTCTTCCCCCGCGACGTTCTGAAACCAAACGTGATAGGCGGCCCAATCGTCCACTCCAGACCACGCTAGCCCGTGAAAAGTTACCGCGTCAACGGACGCTCCCACAAAAAAGTAGTCGTCCACGTCGTTGATCTCCATCCACCGCGCGAACTGCGTCATCAAATCCTGACCAGCACGCATATCGAAAGGCCCGCAGATGAGCCAACTATCCAGATTGGCCGGATAATGACTCAGCGCTGGATTTACACTATCTGCTCCCGCACTCGCGGGCCAACCTGCCCATAAACCGGAAGCGGAACGCAGGTTATTCCGTCCCCAACTACGATTGAAACCATCGTCACTCCCGTCATATACGGCACAGGGGTTTTGCGGAAAACTGCCCTCGAAATCTTCTGCCAACAGACGATTCCAGTTATCAACCAGATTAGCATTGGTACCCGCCGTTTCCACTGGCACTGAATGGCTGACACCAGGAGCGATATCAAGTTGACCGGGAAAATGCCGGATCATCGGCGTAATAGACAGCGGTGGCGTGTGCAGCGTATCTGCGGTGAGGAGCTGATAAGCCGGCAGCGCCTCCTCTTGTAGCGTAATCGAGACGATGATTTCTGGCATAGCCCCTTCAGATGCCAGAGTGGTTGAGGATAGCGCGGGAGCAGCGCCAGAAAATAGTGTGGCGGGCAAGAACAAAATCGCCCATACGACCAATACTGCTGAAATCACGGCTCTCTTATGCATAGGTTTTTCCTCCGTTAGGCTAAATGCTGATAGTTGAACGCCTAACG
>DYJM01000258.1 GCA_020723125.1 Acidithiobacillus ferrivorans | reverse complement strand
CAGCATTGACATTACCGACCGAAGGCGCGGTGTCAGGGACCGCAGGCGCCGAGCCGGTCGTCGTCGTATGGCAGACCCCGCTGGTGAGCATAGCTGGCGGTGTGCAATAAGGCCGTCCGGTCGATGTAGAAACACTACCCAAAGAAAACAAAACAACCGCATTCGGAACTGGAGCGCCCTGTCTATCAGTTACGACTGCCTGCAGCGCAACGCCGTTGCCGCTGTACTGAACACCGTTGTTTGCAATGTCGTTCGGCTGGATGCCAGTGCAGCTTAGCCCGGTGCCTGCTGCATTTACAGTCGACGTGCATGTATTTGGGCCGACAAGACGAATAGTCCAAGTCGGGGCAGCTGATGACTGAACACCTATATAGATGGAACCTATGCCCAATACAGCATTGTTCTGCTTATAGGTTGCAATAATTGTGTCTATACCAGCTTGAGGGCCAGCAACATAAGCAACAACTGCCTGTCCGTTCAAATCGGTGGTGGCCGTCACTGAGTTCGTCGCTCCATTTAATGATGGCCCTGATGCCGTGCTGCCGGAACTAGCGAGTCCAAAGGTAAAAGTTACAGGTTGGTTTGCAACCGGTTGGCCATTCGAAGTCACCGTAGCAATGATCTGTGCAGTGGCATTAGGAGCCACCCAAGATTGCCCCGCGGGCAATGTGGTCTGTAGGTTGATTGTGACCTGCGGCCCGGCGTTCGGATTGACCCCGACTTGCATAGCCAGCGAAGCCGTGCCGGTCTTGCTCTGCGCCCCAGTGACGGTTGCGTTGATGATGTCGCTGCCTTGTTGCGGCCCCGCAGTGAAGAGCACTTGGGCCACGCCGTCCGCATCGGTCGTTGCGGTCGTTGCGCTTAGTGAGCCCTGCGTGCCGTTGGAAGCGAGACTGAAATTCACAGGAACACCCACCAAACCTCTGCCGCTTTGATCAAAAGCTTGCGCTCGCAGCACTACCGTCTGGTTGGGTGGGATGGCATTTCCAGCAAGGGAAACCAGTTTGATGGTCGGCGGATTCGTCAGAATGGGCGTTCCCGGATCACCGCCCCCACCCCCGCAACTCGTCAGCGCCACGAATCCGGCCATCGCCAGAATCGAGAATATCAATCGCAGAAAAAGCGTTTTCATCACTCAACCCCTTATATTTCCGTCTCAATAATAAATAACTGGTTTTTACTGCGACAAATCAGCATTGGTTATAATTTTTGGCGTCAGAAAAACCATCAACTCGCTTTTGTTATACATTTTGCTGTTATTTTTAAAGAGATTACCCAATACCGGAATATCGCCGAGCAGCGGCACCTTGTCGGTCTGATTCTGCTCTTGGGATG
>DYJM01000007.1:942-43076 GCA_020723125.1 Acidithiobacillus ferrivorans | reverse complement strand
CGAGGAACAACGGAGCAAAAAGCACCCACGGCAACTGCCGTTTTTAGGATTATTCTCGTATTTATGTTGATATTCTGATAGAGTCCGCTCGCCATCGTGATACAGTCTATATGACGGCTCTTTGCATTGGTCCCCACCTTGAGAAGCGTCTGCCCAGACTGACGCCCTAGCGGCGAGGCCGGTGTTTTTTTGGAGTAAATCCCATGTCGTCTGATTTTGCATCTCTCGGTCTTTCCGAGCCCATTTGGCGTGCTGCAGCGGAACGCGGTTATACCACCCCCACACCTATTCAGGAACAAGCCATACCGGTGGTCATGTCAGGCGTGGATTTGCTGGCTGGCGCACAAACCGGCACGGGTAAAACGGCTGCTTTTGCCATGCCGATTCTCCACAAACTGGCCGCCACGTCGGAAACTGCGTTTCATGGTCCCTCCAGCGTGCGCGCCCTGGTGTTGGTCCCTACCCGGGAACTGGCTGCCCAAGTCGAAGAAAGTGTCCAGCTTTACGGAAAGAATTTGTCTTTGCGCTCCCTGATTCTGATCGGTGGCGTCAAAATCAATCCCCAAATGCAGAAGTTGCGACGCAGTGTGGACGTGCTGGTGGCCACACCAGGGCGCCTTCTGGATCATATTCAGCAACGCAGTGTGGATTTGTCGCATGTTGAAATTCTCGTTCTGGATGAAGCGGATCGTATGCTGGATATGGGTTTTATCCGGGATATTCGCCGGATTCTGGCAGTGTTGCCCAAAAAGCGTCAGAACCTGTTGTTTTCTGCAACTTTTTCCCCGGAAATAAGAACCCTGGCAGACGGCCTCCTGAATAATCCGGTCAGTGTCGAAGTGGCCAGTCGTAACGCCACTGCCGATACAGTCTCCCAGCGCTTTTTGGCGGTAGATCAGGAGTGTAAAAGAGATCTCCTGACCCATCTCATCCGTGAACAACAATGGCATCAGGTGCTGGTGTTTACCCGAACCAAGCATGGTGCGGATCGTCTGGCGAAGCATCTCTCCCAGGGGGGCATGCAGGCCATGGCCATTCATGGGGATAAAAGTCAGGGTGCCCGTACCCGCGCACTGGCGGAATTCAAGGAAGGGAAGGTGCGGGTGTTGGTGGCTACGGACATTGCAGCACGAGGCATTGATATCAATGAATTACCTCATGTGGTGAACTATGAACTGCCGCATGTGCCGGAGGACTATGTGCACCGCATTGGGCGTACCGGCCGCGCCGGGAATAATGGTCAGGCGGTTTCTCTGGTCAGCGTCGATGAACGTAAACAGTTAGCCGACGTGGAAAAGCTTCTGAAGCGCTCCTTCACTAAAGAAACCATTGTGGGATTCGAGCCCAAGCAAAGTTTTTCCAGCCAGCCGCATGCGCGTCCTCCGGCCGCGCCCGGGGCTCAGCGCCGGGCGCCTTCACGTCCGACTGGTGGCGGGAATCGTTTTCGGGATAGATAAAATCCGCTCATAAATGTTGCTGGACATTATTTGTCTGGTTGTTGGCTTGGCAGACCCCCCGCTGATCAGTCACAATGCTGCGTGAAGGGGCGTCAATCCGAGAAAAGGCAGATATGGAAGAAGAGAAGATTTCCTCTGCACGCATTCTGGTTGTTGAGGATGAAGAGGGTATTCAGGAATTGTTGCGGGTTGCCCTGAAGCGTCAGGGTTTTGAGGTGCGTTGCGAAGGCAGCGTGGAATCCGCTGAGCCGGCGCTGCAGAGTTGGGCACCTCAGCTCGTTATTCTGGACTGGATGCTACCGGGTGAAAATGGTCTCGCCTGGTGTCGGGCCTTGCGGCGTTGTGAAGAAACCCAAAAACTGCCGATCATTCTTCTGACTGCCCGGGGTGAGGAAGGGGATAGGGTACATGGCCTGGAATCGGGAGCAGATGATTATCTGGCCAAGCCCTTTTCACCGCGCGAACTGGTGGCCCGCGTCAACGCCTTGTTGCGCCGCAGTTATGGTAATAATACTGTCGGTGTGGTGAAGCTGGGTGAGTTGCATGTAGATCTGCGCGCGCATCGGGTTTATGTCAAGGATGTACAGTTGCATCTGGGGCCCACGGAATTTCGTTTGCTGCGCCTGTTTGTGACCAATCCTGATCGGGTTTTTTCTCGCGACATGTTGTTGGATCAGATTTGGGGCAGACAAAGTTTTATCGAAGAACGCACGGTCGATGTCCATATCCGCCGTTTACGGCGGGTTCTTGACGAATATGGTCACGCGTCCTTGATTGAGACGGTTCGTGGTGAAGGTTACAGATGTAGCGCAGTGGTCGGTGACTTATGAACATGGCACTATCCAAGATTCTGAAAAAGGTCATTTTGTTTTTGTGAAAACCTTGCGCGCCTGGTTTTATCCGCTGGCCGTATGGGCTCTGATTCCCCTTTTTCTGGCCGCAGACAGTTTACGTGCCTGGTCTTATTTTCCTCCCGTGATCATCGCCTTGATTCTGGCGATCTGGGTTGCCTGGCATCGGCAACAATCCCAAAGTTTCAGTGCCTGGTTCCGTAATCCCGATACCCATCTTCCCCCCCTCGCTGGAGGGCTATGGGAGGAAACTTTCGCCGATGGTTATCACTGGCGGCGGGACCAGGAGGCCCGACAACGTCAGTTAAGTGCCCAGATTCTTCAGCTACGCGATGCGCTCCAGGCAATGCCAGACGTGGTAGTGCTCATGGATGAGCGCGGCCAGTTGCTGTGGGTGAATCCTTCGGGTATTCGCCTCTTGCAGTTGCAGTGGCCGGATGATGTTGGCAAGCCCCTGGCATTCTGGTTGCGTACCCCGCACCTGCGGGCCTTTTTGAGTGGTGATGGTCCCTCCAGTTTGCAGTTGACCGCCCCAGCGGATCCCCAGCTCCTTTTGGAGGGGGTGCGTTATCCCCTGGCCGATGCCGGGGCTTTGGTGATTTTTCGGGATGTGACCCGCATACGCCAACTGGAGCAGGTGCGCCAGGATTTTGTGGCCAATGTTTCCCATGAACTGCGCAGCCCGCTGACCGTTGTGCGAGGCTTCCTCGAAAACCTGCTGGATAGCCCCCTTGCCGATGATGAAGAAGTGGGAAGCCAGTTGCACTTGATGGAACAGCAAACCCTGCGAATGCAATCTCTGGTGGAGGATTTGCTTTCCCTGGCGCGTATGGAAGCAGCCGAAGCGGAACCTGAGCGCTGCGATACCGTTGTGTACGCTGCCCTGATCCGCAGTGTGCTGGGCACACTTCATTCGGCAATTAGCGAAAAAAACTTGCATATTCATACACAACTGGACGATACCTTAGGTGTTTTTGCGGAACAGGTGGACTTGACCAGCATTATTCGCAATCTGCTTGAAAATGCCATCAAGTACACGCCCGCAGGACGCAGCATCACCATCAGTTGGAGCCGTGGACCCGAAGGTCTCATGCTGATGGTACAGGACACAGGAGATGGGATTGCTGCCGAACATTTGCAAAGAATTACGGAACGTTTTTATCGGGTGGACAAGGGGAGATCCCGGCGGATGGGAGGTACGGGTCTGGGACTTGCCATTGTTCGCCATGCGGTAGAACGCTATCAGGGCCATCTCGATGTACGCAGTGAAATCGGCCGGGGAAGCGTATTCACCGCGCAGTTTCCCCTGTCCCTGGCGCGTAGTATTCCCGGCAGCGAGGACGCTGTCATAAAACGGTAATAAAACTCTGTTATTGTAATCCTCGGGTATTATCCGTTTTTAACCAGGATGGGAGCGTCTGATTATGAATTCAAAAAAGATTTCTTTGGTTTTTGGTCTATTGGGAATCGCTTTGGCAGGAGCAGCACAGGGAGAAACCACTCTTTCCGGAGCAGGAGGTACGGCTATTTACCCGGTTTTGTCCAAATGGGCTGAGACTTACCGGCAGCAAACCCAAGTCAAGGTAAACTATCAGGCCATTGGATCGGGGGGTGGTATTGCGCAAATCAAGGCCAAAACCGTTGATTTTGCAAATAGTGACATGCCCCTTTCCCCAGCTGATCTCCACAAGGATCACCTGGTCCAGTTCCCGGCCGTCATCATCGGCATTACGCCAGTAGTCAACATCCCCGGTATCAAGGCAGGAGAGCTGACCTTCAATGGCACCGTGCTTACGGGAATTTTTCTCGGAAAAATAACCAAATGGAATGATTCGGCCATCGTTGCCCTCAACAAAGGGGTGAAACTGCCGGATATGAAAATCACTGTGGTACATCGCTCGGATGGTTCTGGTACCACCTTCAATTTCACAAACTATTTGTCGAAGGTCAGTCCCGAGTGGAAACAGCGCGTGGGTGATAGTACGGCTGTGTCCTGGCCAATTGGCATTGGTGGCAAGGGCAATGCGGGTGTGGCAGCTTATGTCCAGCGCATCCCCGGTGCCATCGGCTATGTGGAATATGCTTATGCCAAGGAAAACCATATGGCTTACACCAGAATGATCAACGCTGCAGGCAAGGTGGTTTTGCCGGACATGCAATCTTTTCAGGCTGCAGCTGCCCATGCCGAGTTTGCCAAAGTCGAAGATTTTTACATGATTCTCACCGACCAACCGGGCGGGGAAAGTTGGCCTATTTCGGCAGCAACTTACATGTTGATGCGCAGCGATGCCAACAAGGCAGCAAATGATGGTGTGCTCAAATTTGCGCGCTGGTTTCTGACCGCACCGCAGGCTTTGGAAGCCAGCAGAAGTCTGGATTATGTTCCTTTGCCCAAGAATACCGTAGGCCTGATTGAAGCTTACTGGAAGAAGCAACTCGGGTATTGATTGTGGCGATAGATGATTCCAGTTTGTCTGTCTCGGGCATATCTGATGATGATGGTAGTAGGTATGCCCATCCTCGATTGCTTCATTTGAGCTTCTTCGCGAGATATGGAGATAAGGGTTTTCGCTGGCTCACGGGTGCATTGGCTATTTTTGTTTTGTTTTTGCTCTTGGGCGTGGCTGTTTCATTGCTGATTCGTGGTTGGGAAGCTTTTCATCATTTTGGCCCGGCTTTTTTCTGGAGTGACGCCTGGGACCCGGTGACGGAAAACTTTGGTGCCCTGATTCCCATCTATGGAACCGTAGTGAGTTCTCTGATTGCCTTGCTGATTGCAGTACCGGTGAGTTTCGGTATTGCGCTCTTTATCAGTGAGCTGGCTCCCGGATGGTTGCGACAACCCATTGGCAGTGCCGTAGAATTATTGGCAGCCATTCCCAGTATTATTTTTGGAATGTGGGGTCTATTTGTTTTTGCTCCAGTTTTTACTCTTGCTGAACCCTGGATGAACGACCATCTGGGTGTTTTACCGGGTATAGGCGGCTTGTTTCGTGGGCCGCCGATGGGCATCGGGATGCTTGCCGCAGGGATCATTTTAGGCATCATGGTGATACCATTCATTTCTGCGATCATGCGGGATGTGTTTTTACAGGTACCAGCCATGCTCAAGGAGTCAGCTTACGGAGTGGGGGCCACCACTTGGGAGGTAACCCGCTCGGTGGTTTTACCCTATACCCGAACTGCAGTGGTTGGTGGTATTTTTTTGGGTCTGGGTCGGGCCTTGGGGGAGACCATGGCCGTGACTTTTGTCATCGGCAATGCCCATGATCTACATTTATCCCTGCTGGAAGCCGGTAATTCCATTGCTGCGGCTCTCGCCAATGAATTTGCCGAAGCATTTTCTCCCATGTATAAATCGGCACTCATGGCTTTGGGTTTTATCCTTTTTATTATCACGTTTGTTGTATTGGTTATGGCCAAATTGATGCTCTGGCGCCTGGGTAAAGGGCAAAGCAAGGTAGGCCTATGAAATTGATCAATAAAGCTCGATATCGACGGCGTCGTTTCTGGAATGCGTTTCACCTTTCCATGAGCATCGTGGCGACCCTGTTTGGATTGTTCTGGTTAATCTGGATTCTCTGGACGACGGTGCGGAATGGCGCGGCAGCCATCAACATACACCTTTTTACCGGGGATACCCCGGCACCCGGCAGTATGGGTGGTTTGCGTAATGCCTTCGTAGGCAGTCTACTGATGATCGGTGTGGCTGTGCTGGTAGGAACACCTGTAGGAATTTTGGCTGGTACCTGGTTGGCAGAGTTTGCACAAGGACAACGACTGGGGAGTATCATCCGGTTTTTCAATGATATTCTTCTTAGTGCCCCATCGATTGTAATTGGCTTGTTCATTTATGCAATTATGGTGGTGCCCATGGGGCATTTCTCCGGCTTGGCAGGTGCTTTTTCTTTGGCAATATTGTTGCTGCCAGTAGTGTTAAGGACCACAGACGAGATGTTGACCATGGTTCCCGGAACCATGCGAGAGTCTGCCTTGGCTTTGGGAGCCCCGCATTGGAAGATGATTGTCCAGATCAGTTATCGAGCGGCACGATCCGGGATTCTGACTGGAGTCCTTCTGGCCATCGCCCGCATTAGCGGAGAAACTGCGCCATTACTTTTTACCGCATTGAATAACCAGTTTTTTTCAATGAACCTCAACGAACCCATCGCCAATATTCCGGTGGTCATTTTTCAGTTTGCCATGAGTCCATATCATGAGTGGCAAGATCTTGCCTGGGCGGGTGCGTTAATGGCTACCTTGGCCGTGTTGGTTTTGAGCCTTGGATCACGTTTTCTTATTAAAGACAGGAGCCCGCGTTAATGTCGGAACTTCACAATACCAAAATTGCTGTTCGCCACCTGGATTTTTACTACGGGAGTAATAAGTCTCTCAAGGATATCAATCTGGAAATCCCGGAGAAGCAGGTCACCGCTTTTATCGGTCCCTCGGGCTGCGGCAAGTCGACCCTGCTGCGGGTTTTCAACCGGATGTATTCGCTATATCCGGGGCAACGCGCCACGGGAGAGGTGTTGCTGGACGGCGAAAATATTCTTTCCCCCAGCATGGACGTAAATATGTTGCGTGCCAAAATCGGCATGGTGTTTCAAAAACCGACGCCGTTCCCCATGTCGATTTACGATAATATCGCCTTCGGCATCAAACTCTATGAAAAACTTCGCAAGGTGGAAATGGATGAGCGCGTGGAAGAAGCCCTGCGCCAGGCTGCCCTCTGGGATGAGGTCAAGGATAAACTCAAGACCAGTGGTTTGGGTCTTTCCGGGGGGCAACAGCAACGTTTGTGTATTGCCCGCGCCGTTGCCGTAAAACCTGAAGTGATTTTGCTGGATGAGCCTACTTCGGCGCTCGACCCGATAGCCACCCTGAAAATTGAGGAACTGGTCAGCGAATTGCGCAATCAGTTCACCATTCTCATTGTGACCCACAACATGCAACAGGCCGCGCGCGTGTCTGATTACACGGCCTTTATGTATCTTGGCGAAATGGTAGAGTTTGGCCAGACCAACCAATTATTTACCAATCCAGCCAAGAAACAGACGGAAGATTACATCACGGGTCGTTATGGTTAAGGAGAACTGAACATGGATAAAGATCAGCATATTTCCCAACGTTTCAATGATGATTTGAATGAAGTTCATGAGCTGGTTCTGGCGATGGGTGGGGTGGTTGAAGAACAAATCAGCAATGCCATTCGCGCCTTGCAGACCGGAGACAATGATCTGGCCCGGGAAGTGGTAGCCCGGGACCATGAGGTCAATGGTTATGAAGTACGGATTGAAGAGGAATGTATCAATATCCTCGCAATGCGCCAGCCGGCGGCCTCGGACTTACGTCTGGTCATGACGCTCATCAAAAGTATTGCCGATCTCGAGCGCATGGGCGATAAGGCCAGCAAGATTGCGGATATGGTCTTGGCCATGGGGCATGGGACGCGCAATGCCAACCCGGCCTTCTTACGTGATGTAGGCGTCATGGCAGATTATGCGCTGAACATGCTGCGCCGTGCCATGGATGCCCTGGCTCGGGCAGACGCTGAACAGGCCATTGTCATTGCCAAGGGGGACGAAGTCCTCAATCAGGAGTACCGGTCTGCCCTGCGTCGCTTGATTACCTACATGATGGAAGATCCACGCACCATTACTCCGGCCATTGATGCCCTGTTTATTGCCAAGGCCATAGAGCGTATTGGCGACCATGCCCGCAATATTTGTGAGTATGTGATTTATCTTGCCAAGGGCAAAAATGTCCGGCATCTTCCCCTGGATCAGGTAGAGCAAAGCCTTCAGGGGAAATAATCATGTCGGAACCCGTGACCACTGCAGTATTGGAAAATTATTTGGCAGCAGTGGATCTGGGTTCCAATTCTTTTCATATGGTGGTTGCGGAAGAGCTGGGTTCAGAAATTCGTTTGCTTGACCGCCTGCGAGAAGGGGTGCGGCTGGCGGAGGGCCTGCGCGAGGATGCCACGCTGGATCCGCTTGTCGAAAAACGGGCTCTGGATTGTCTGGCACGTTTTGGTCAGCGCCTTCGTGGTATACGTCCCGAGCGGGTCCGCATCATTGGTACCAACACTCTGCGTCAGGCGAGTGCTGCCGATGGCTTTGTGCAGGCTATTGAAAGCACTCTGGGTTTTCCTCTGGAAATTGTTGCTGGTCGGGAAGAGGCACGACTGGTCTATCTGGGGGTCGCCCACAGCCTGGCGGTAGATGCGGATGAACGACGCCTGGTGGTGGACATCGGCGGGGGCAGTACCGAACTTATTGTGGGTCAAGGATTTGTTCCTAACAATCGTGAGAGCCTTCATTTTGGATGCGTAGCTTCCAGCCGCGCCTTTTTCCCGGATGATCTGATCACCACTGCGTCCTGCGAACGGCTTGAAAAAAGGGTGCGCATGGCCGTAGAGCCAATGCTGGATGAATTTACCCGCCATGGCTGGGATCAGGCAGTAGGTTCTTCAGGGACAGTCAAAGCCATAAACCGGATTCTGGTCGAGAATGGTCAGGGTAGCCGTATTACCCGTCATGGCATGCACTGGTTGCGCGCGCAAATCCTGCAGTTGGGTTCGGTGCGGGCCTTGTCCCGTCTGAAAGGTTTGAAGTCGGATCGTGCCCCTGTATTTGCGGGTGGATTCATGATTCTTTACGCCTTGTTCGAAGCCCTGAATATCCAGGAAATGCGTTTTTCAGAGGGGGCGTTGCGGGAAGGTGCCATTTATGACCTGCTCGGCCGGATTCACCAGGAAGACACCCGCGAACTCAGTATTCGCAGTCTCCAGGAACGCTTTCACAGTCAAACCAGGCGCAATCGTGGGGTGGCAGCCTGGGCGGATCAGTTTTTTACGGCAGCGATGGCCAACTGGTCTTTGCATGGTGCACATCGGCAATGGCTGCGGTGGGCGGCGTTAACCCATGATATTGGGCTGGATATTGCCCATTCCGGCTTCCACAAGCACGGCGAATACATCTGGCGCAATGCCGATTTGGCGGGGTTTTCCCGCAGGGAGCAGGGCGTTGTGGCAGCATTGCTGCGCACCCAGCGCAAACGGCTTCCGCATCTTCAGTTCTATTCTACCTTGGGTATTGCGGCTGAAGATTTGCTCGCTGTTCAGCGTTTGGCGGTGCTGCTGCGGCTTGCCATTGTTTTCCATCGCGGTACACAAATTTCGGGGACTGCGCCCGCCTTGCAAGTGGAGGACAGAGTCCTGCGTCTGTCACTGCCTGATCATTACAAGGATAAAATGCCCCTGCTTTTTGCGGATCTTGAGCAGGAACAGGAAAATACGGCTCCTGATTTTCATCTCCATTGGTAAGAGGGCGTTCCCATCGAATTTCTGAATCCGTTGTTGCACTGGCTGCATCTGCAACCGGTTACCCTGAGCGTTATCAAGGAATTTCTTCGTCAGTATGGGTACTGGATACTGTTTATCGGGACCCTGCTGGAAGGTGAGGCGGTAGTCATTGTTGCCGGGGCCCTTGCCCATGCCGGGGTGCTGGATTTACCCGTGGTCATTGCCGTTTCCTGGCTGGGTAGCACGATTAATGATCAGGTTCTGTATCAGGTAGGTTCCCGCCATGGCGAACGGATTCTCGACTGGCTTCCCGCCTTCCTCAAGCGCCATGTAACCCAGGCAGAGGGATTGATTAGGCGCTTCGGCGATTGGGTGACGCTGCTGTTTCGCTTTATTTATGGGACCCGAACCATTACCCCGATACTCCTGGGTGTGCATCATTATCCACCCCGGCGCTATCTGGTCATGAATCCGCTGGCTGCTGCTGTCTGGGCCGGCGTCATCGCCGGTATCGGTTATGTTCTCGGGGCTTCCTTGCAAAGCCTGCTGAATGGTGTACGTCAAGTGCAAATCATTTTGTTGCTGCTGCTGTTTGTGGGTGCTTTGCTTTACTGGTTTTGGCATCGCGGGAATAAATCCAAAAACAGCAGTTAGCGCGGCTGCTTTGCAGCGAATCAGGCCCGAACCTGAAGCCAGTCTTGCTCTAGTGGGGTAACCTGTGGTAAAACGCGCTGGGCCTTGCCCTAAATACGCACACGTAGCCTGAGAAAATTTCCGGGTGTCCGCAAGGATGGAATTTTTGCTCACGTGGTGGATCATAACCCTATGAAAACTGGAGAAATCTCTATGAGCAGCAATGTAAGCATGCGTGCCCTGCTGGAAGCTGGCGTGCACTTTGGTCATCAAGCCCGTTACTGGCATCCCAAAATGGCCCCTTACCTGTTTGGTGAACGCAATCACATTCACATTATCAATCTTGAGCATACTTTGCCCATGCTGCGTAGCGCGCTGGCTTTTATTGAGCAGGTGTCGCGCAAACACGGTCGGGTTCTTTTCGTGGGAACCAAACGCCAGGCGCGCGAAGCTGTAGAGCAGGAAGCCCGTCGTTGTGGCGCTTTTTTTGTCAATCAACGCTGGCTTGGTGGGACCCTGACCAACTTCAAAACCATTCGCCAGTCTGTTCGTCGTCTGGACGAGCTGGACCAGATGTCAGCCGATGGCACGCTTGAAAAGCTGACCAAAAAGGAAGGCCTGACCCTGTCGCGTGAACGTGACAAGCTGGAGCGCAGTCTTGGCGGTATCAAGGAAATGAATGGTCTGCCTGATGCCATTTTTGTGATTGATGTGGGTCATGAAAATATAGCCGTACTGGAAGCGCGCAAATTGGGTATTCCGGTTGTCGGCGTGGTTGACAGCAACTGTGATCCGATGCCGATTGATTATCCCATTCCGGGTAACGATGATGCCACTCGTGCTATTCGCCTTTATGCTTCGCTGGTAGCTGATGCCATTTTGGCCGGTCGGCAGGGTAGTGAAGCGGATCTGCTCGATGAGTTCGTCGAGGTGGACGAAGAAACCATTGAAATTGATGCCGATTAACGCATTCACCACATAACCAAGGAGTTTACATGGCTATTAGTGCACAACAGGTTAAAGAACTGCGTGAGCGCACCGGCGCCGGCATGATGGAGTGCAAAACTGTCCTGACCGAAGCGGACGGAGATATGGAGGCAGCCATTGATCTGCTGCGCACTCGTGGTTTGGCCAAAGCCGACAAGAAAGCCGGACGGATAGCTGCAGAGGGCGTGATCGTCACAGCCCTGAGTGCAGACCAGAAGCAGGGCGTAGTGCTGGAGGTCAACTGCGAAACGGATTTCGTAGCCAAGAATGATGATTTTCTGGCCTTGGCCAAGGATTGTGCCGAGCAGGCCCTCCAACAGGGTCTGAAACAGATAGATGCCCTGGTAGCTGATGCTTCCATTGAAGAGCGGCGCAAAACCCTGGTCAGCAAACTGGGCGAGAACATCAGTTTGCGGCGTTTGCAGCACTTGCAGGTCAAGGAAGGCGTGGTTGGGACCTACATACATGGCAGCCGCATCGGGGTAATAGTGGCGCTGGAAGGTCAGGCGGCTACAGAAGAACTCGGTAAGGATGTGGCCATGCATGTGGCTGCAGCCCGTCCGGAAGTGGTCCGTCCGGATCAGGTATCTGCAGAACGTCTGGCCCGTGAAAAGGATATTCTGGTCGCCCAGGCCGCTGATAGTGGCAAGCCTGCTGATATCGTCGAAAAAATGATATCCGGCCGGCTCAACAAGCTGATCAACGAAATTGCGCTGACCGGGCAGCCTTTTGTGAAAGATCCGGATAAAAGCGTCGGGCAGTTGGTCAAGGGCTTTCCGGGAGTGGAAGTGGCCGAATTCATCCGTTTTGAGGTGGGTGAAGGCATCGAAAAAGCACCCACGGCAGACTTCGCCAGCGAAGTGATGGCCCAAGTCCGGGGGTCCTGAATGGCCGCCCCCCAGTACGCACGGGTTCTTCTCAAACTCAGTGGGGAGGCCTTGATGGGGGATGGGCAGTATGGCGTCGACCGTGAGGTTGTGCACCGTATGGCTCGTGAAATCAAGGAGGTGGTCGATTCCGGTGTGCAGGTCGCCATCGTCATTGGTGGTGGCAATATTTTCCGGGGCATGGCCAAGGCCGCCGAGGGTATGGATCGGGCCACTGCTGACTACATGGGGATGCTGGCGACGGTAATGAATGCTCTGGCGGTTCAGGATGCCCTGGAGCATTTAGGCCTGCCGACGCGGGTGCTTTCGGCCCTGCATATAGAGCAGGTCGCTGAACCCTACATCCGCAGGCGTGCCATTCGTCATCTGGAAAAAGGTCGGGTGGTTATTTTCGGGGCTGGTACCGGTAATCCCTTTTTTACCACGGATACAGCCGCCAGTTTGCGGGCCGTAGAAATCAATGCCGAGCTGGTTCTGAAAGGAACCAAGGTGGATGGCGTATATACGGATGATCCAGTCACTCACCCCGAGGCCATGCGTTACCGTGAACTGTCTTACAATCAGGTTCTGGAGCAGAATCTTCAGGTGATGGATGCGACAGCAATTACCCTCTGTCGTGATAATGACATGCCCATCATCGTTTTTTCCATCAACAAATCCGGCGCTTTGATGCGGGTAATGCTGGGTGAAGAAGAAGGCACCTCGGTGCGTAGAGAGGTTCCATGAGTATTCAGGAAATCAAAAAAGACGCCGAAACCCGGATGAAAAAAAGCATCGAATCCCTCAAGGCGGAGTTGACGCGTCTGCGTACCGGTCGCGCCAGTGCTGGCTTGCTGGATCATGTGATGATTGATTATTACAATGCTCCCACTCCACTGGCTCAGGTGGCTTCGGTTTCTGTGGCCGATGCCCGCTCTTTGCTGGTGACACCCTGGGAAAAAAATCTGATCCCCAAAATCGATAAAGCCATTCGCGATGCCGGACTTGGACTGAATCCGGTGGCTGGTTCGGACAATATTCGTGTACCTCTGCCGGCACTTTCAGAAGAGCGGCGCAAGGAAATGGTGAAAGTGGTCCGGCAGGAAGGGGAGGGTGCGCGGGTAGCCATTCGCAATATCCGTCGTGACAGTATTTCTCAGGTCAAGGACCTTCATAAGCAAAAAGTCATTTCCGAAGACGAAGAACGTCAGGCAGAAGAGGCTTTTCAGAAACTGACTGATCGCTTTGTGGATGAAGTCGATGCCGTGGTGGAGGCCAAGGAAGCTGACCTCATGGAGGTCTGAGCAGGATGATGACAGCATCTGGATCAGGAGCACCTTCGCTTCCTCGGCATGTCGCAGTCATCATGGATGGTAATGGCCGCTGGGCATATCGGCAGCATTTACCCCGTGTGGCCGGGCATCGACGGGGAGCTGAAGTTGTCCGGGAGATGGTCCAGTCCTGTGTCGACCTGGGCATTCCCTACCTCACGCTCTTTGCATTCAGCACTGAAAATTGGCGGCGACCGCCTCTGGAGGTGCGCCTGCTCATGAATCTGTTCCGCCTGCTCTTGAAGCGGGAAGCCCGCAAGTTGCATGAAAATGGGGTGCGCTTACGGATAATCGGCGATCGCAGCGCGCTGGAACGGGATATTCGCCAATTGATTGAGGAAGCTGAAAATCTCACCCGGGATAATACGCGTTTGCAGCTCAATCTGGCGGTGAATTATGGTGGACGCTGGGATATTACCCAGGCTGCGCGGGCGGCAATAGCTGCTTTTCAGTCCTCAGACCTGAATTTGCAGGATCTTGGCGAGCAGGATATTGCCCGGCATTTAAGTCTTGCTGATGGCCCCGAGCCGGATTTGTTGATTCGTACGGGTGGGGAAGAACGCATCAGTAATTTTCTGATCTGGCAACTGGCGTACACAGAATTCTATTTTACCGACACGCTCTGGCCGGATTTCGATCGATCTTCCCTGGAACATGCACTGCATTCTTTTGCACATCGGCAAAGACGTTTTGGACGTACTGGCGATCAGGTCCTGGAGGACGATTGCTCCGTCAGCGACTGATCACCGCCACTGTTTTGTTGTTGCTGATTGTTCTCCTGATTTTCCAGGCTTCCTCGCAGATTTTCCTGGCTTTTTTAATACTTGTCGCCTTGTTCGCCGGACAGGAATGGGGTCGTCTCAGCCTATTCTCCAGGCCCTTTGCCCTGCTGCTGGGGGTGCTGCTGGCGCTTCTTTTACTGCTGCCGCTCTGGCTGAACAATCTGGTCGGCCCCGTGTTGGCGGACGTTTCTGTGGCAGCCTGGCTGTTATGGGGTGGGCTGATGCTGCTCAGCTCTCCGGGTTTGTTAGATAAATCGGCGTCATGGCAGCGCCCGCTTACGGGCTTTCTGCTTTTGCCGGCCTTTTTGCCGGCTTTTTGGTTTGCCATGCAACTTCAGCATCAGGCTCCCCATCAACTGTTGTGGGTGATTCTGATGATCAGCGCCGGCGATGTTGGTGCCATGACCTTTGGTAAATTGTGGGGCCGGCGGCGGCTGATCCCGCAAATCAGTCCGGGCAAAACCTGGGAAGGTCTTTTGGGTGGCTTGCTTGCCAGCGCCATTGTGGGCACACTGGGCGCATGGATCTGGCTGGGGGCTCACCCTCTCGTATTATGCTCAGGGGCTTTGCTGGGAGTGGTGACAGCAATATTTGCAGTCATTGGTGACCTGGCAGAAAGTTATCTCAAACGCCGCGCAGATCGTAAGGATAGCGGGCAATTACTGCCGGGGCACGGTGGTTTGCTTGACCGTCTGGACAGTATCAGCGCGGGTATCCCGGTTTTTGTAGCCGGGCTTTACTATCTGGGTTGGTGGAAATGACAAGAGGCATCTGCATACTCGGAGCCACGGGCTCCATTGGGAAAAGCACCTTGGACGTGCTTTCACGCCATTCCGATGTATTCCGGGTGGTGGCCTTGACGGGTAATCATCGTGTTGCGGAGATGCTGGCACTCTGCAAAATCCATCAACCCGAACAGGTGGTGATGGCAGCACCCGAAGCAGCGCAAGAACTGCGGGTGCTGTTACGTGATGCCGGTCTTCAACAAATCAATGTGGAAAGTGGTCCCGATGCATTGGCAGCCGTTGCCCGTATGGACGGCGTTGACGAGGTCATGGCCGCAATAGTCGGAGCAGCCGGCCTTTTGCCCACTCTGGCTGCGGTGGAAGCCGGCAAAAAGGTATACCTGGCCAACAAGGAGTGTCTGGTGATGGCGGGCAAGCTGTTTATGGACCGGGTGCGCGCGCGCAAAGTGACCCTGCTGCCCATTGATAGTGAGCATAATGCCGTTTTCCAGTGCTTTGCCGATGGCCGCGGGGTGCGCCGCATCCTCTTGACGGCTTCTGGCGGTCCTTTTCGGACCTGGCCTTTGGAGCGGCTCGCGGGAGTGACTCCGGATCAGGCCTGCGCGCATCCCAACTGGGTGATGGGCCGGAAAATTTCTGTAGATTCGGCGACAATGATGAACAAGGGGCTGGAAGTGATTGAAGCCCATTGGCTGTTCAATCTTCCGGCAGAGCAAATTGATGTACTCATCCATCCCCAAAGTATTATTCATTCCATGGTGGAATATGTAGACGGGTCGGTGTTGGCCCAACTGGGCAATCCGGACATGCGTACGCCCATTGCTCATGCCCTGGCTTACCCGGAGCGCATCGAAAGTGGGGTGTCCTCACTGGATCTGGCCAAGACCGCAGATTTGCAATTTGAATCCCCTGACCTGCAACGCTTCCCTTGTCTGGCTTTGGCTTTTTCTGCCCTTAAAGCGGGTGGGGCTGCAGCTACCGTCCTCAATGCGGCCAATGAAGTAGCAGTTCAGGCTTTTCTGGACGAGGCTTTACCTTTTGCCCGGATTGCTGCTGTTGTGGAAAATACCCTGTCCGAGCTGCAACCTGCTGCACCGGATGAACTGGATGCCGTTCTGGCGATTGATCAGCAGGCCAGAGTGATAGCTGGCAAGCATCTGCGCCGCTACGCCGAATCTGCTTTGGCCTGATTTCGGGATACTGTGTACCTACTCGAAACCATAGGTGCCTTTATTCTTGCCATTGGCATTTTGGTGCTGATTCATGAATCCGGACATTTCTGGGTCGCCAAATTCATGGGCGTGAAGGTGCTGAAATTCAGCATCGGCTTTGGTCCTGCTTTGATCACTCGGCGCTGGGGCAAGGATCGCACCGAATATGTCATCGCTGCGTTACCTTTGGGTGGTTACGTCAAAATGCTCGGTGAACAGGCCGGTGAAGAAGTGCTGCCTGAAGACCGTTCCCGGACTTTTGAGCAACTGGCTCCCGGCAAACGCTTTCTCATTGCCCTGGCTGGCCCTGCAGCGAATCTTCTTTTTGCCATCATTGCTTATGCCGGAGTTGCCTGGATTGGCATTCCCGGGCTGGCTCCCATTGTTGGCCTGGTGAATGAACATTCCCTGGCTGCTCAGGCCCATTTGCAGCCGGGTCAACGCATTACCTCCCTGAACGGGCAGCAGGTATATACCTGGGAAGACCTGCGTATGGGTCTGTTGTCGGCGGCCATTGCCCGGGTGCCGGCACACCTTGAGACTACCGAGCAGGGCAGGTTGGCAACCCATACTCTGCCTTTGCAAAGCCTGAAGGCAGATTCGGTGGGGCCAGACTTTGTTGGCAAGATCATCGGAATGGAGCCTTATTGGCCAACAACGGTGGGAGCGGTCGAAGCCAAGAGTCCGGCCGCCCGGGCAGGACTGGTTGCCGGTGATCGTATTACCGGCATCGATCATCATCCTGTCCCGAGCTGGGAGAGTCTGGCCCGGGACATTGAATCGCATCCTGACAAAACGGTGGAGATGACCTACCGGACGGCTGCGGGGATCAGCAAAACCATTCAGATCAAACCACAAATGTTTCTCGACAAGGCCGGTAAGGCGATTGGCAGGATCGGTATTGTCATGGCGCCCCTGCCCAAGGACCTCATCGTTATACGCCAGCGCGGACCCCTTGAGGGATTGGTTTATGGTGCGCAGAGTACCTGGCAGATGTCCTGGATGACGGTGGAGATGATGGTTCGGATGCTGCAGGGTTTTGTTTCGCCGGATAATATCAGCGGGCCTATTAGCATTGCCGAATATGCGGGGCAGTCGGCTCAGGCTGGCGTGGCGCCATTTCTGTCTTTTCTGGCTTTGGTCAGCATCAGTTTGGGTATCCTGAATCTGCTGCCTATTCCCATACTGGATGGTGGCCATCTGATGTTTTATGCTCTGGAAATGCTACGAGGTAAGCCGCTTTCACCGGCGGTGGTGCAAAAAGCCCAACAGATCGGTATAGTGCTGCTTCTGATGCTGATGTCCTTCGCTTTTTACAACGATATTACGAGATTGATGACTCCGTGAAAAAATTCAGCCTGACTTCACCTTCGCCTCTGCTTCTTGCCTCGGGTATTGCCTGTTTGGCGGCCGTTTGGACAGCGCCAGCCTGGGCATTTACACCCTTCACTGTGAAAAACATAGAGATAAGAGGATTGCAGCATATTGCCCCTGGGACGGTTTATAACTACTTGCCCATTCATATTGGGGAAGAAGTTGATGACCAGAAAGCGCAGCAGGCGATTAAAGACCTTTACTCTACAGGTTTTTTCAAGGACGTGACCATCGCCCGTTCGGATGACAATTTGCTGGTGGTCGTCCAGGAACGTCCGATTATTGCCAGCATCAGGATGCATGGCATCAAGGCTTTTTCCAAAAAAGAGGTGGAAGGAACCCTGAAAGGCATCGGTCTGGTGGATCGCCATATTTTCAATCAGTCTCTGCTTGACGAGGTCGTGCATGGACTGCAGCAGCAGTATGAAGGCATGGGTTATTACAATGCAAAAATTCATGCCAGTGTGGACAAACTGCCACGTAACCGCGTAGCCATTTTTCTGGATGTTCATGAGGGAGAGCAGGCTACTATCAAGCAGCTGACCATAGTTGGTAATCACGCTTTCAGTGAGAGTCGTTTGCGTGGGCTTTTCGATATTGGTGCTCCCAACGCCTTTTCATTTTTTACCAAAAATGATCGTTATTCCCAGGAGAAACTGATGAAGGGCCTGGAAGCCCTGCACAATTTCTACCTGGATCGTGGCTATCTGAATTTTGATATCGAATCCACTCAGGTACAGGTCACTCCAGATCGTCGTTTTGTCTACATCACGGTTAATGTGCATGAAGGGCCGGTTTATCATGTGCAGTCGGTGAATTTGACGGGGAATCTGGTGGTTCCCAAGCCAGAGCTGGAAAAACTGGTGGAAATTCATCCCGGTGAAGTGTTTTCCCGGGCAAAAATCAATGACACCAATAGTGCAATCGCCAACAAGCTGGGTGATCTGGGTTACGCTTTCGCCAATACCACGCCAGTGCCGACAGTGGATGAAAAAACCCGTGAGGTGGCTCTGAACTTTGAAGTGGATCCGGGGCGCAGAGTATACATTCGCCGCATTGAAATTACCGGCAATGATCGCAGTCGGGACTATGTAGTCCGGCGTCAGTTCAGGCAGATGGAAGGCTCTCTTTATAATGGCGCGCAGATCAGGCGTTCCAAGGAGCGGCTCCAGCAAACCGGTTTTTACGATAAAATCGATACCAAAACGGTTCCGGTTCCTGGTCATCCCGATCAGATGAATCTGGATGTGCATGTCAGCGAGCGGCCAACGGGCAGTTTCAGTCTGGGTGTGGGTTACTCCAATGCGCAGGGTATTTTGTTCAATGGTTCCATCAGCCAGAACAATTTCATGGGTACTGGAAATGCGCTGTCTTTTTCGGCCAACGTGGGCGGTTTGGGCACAGCATTCAATCTGTCCTTTACCGATCCCTATTTTACCCCGGATGGCATCAGTCTCGGTTTTAATATCTACCGGAATGATACCAATCTTTCCAGCCTTGCTGTTGCGCCCTACCAGGAAATCGACTATGGCGCTGCGGGTACGCTGGGCATACCCATCATGCGCTATGTCTATGACTATATGTCCTTGGGCTATAGTAATACGACCATTAATCTGACTTCTGGTAGTCCACAGATTTATAACCAGTATGTAACTACGTTTGGTAATACGGCTACTGCTGTGACCATAGGTAATAGCCTGGTGTACGATAGCCGCAATTCGCCGATTTTCCCGACGAAGGGTTTTTATGGCAGTCTGGATCTGAAAGCGGCTGTTCCTCCCGGAAAATTGAAGTGGTACAAGGCCGAAGTCAAAGCGGAATATTATCATCCCATCACCTCCTGGTTGACCGGCGGGCTCAGTGGTCGCTATGGCTTCATCAATGGCTATGGTGGCAAGCCGGTTCCTTTCTTTAACAACTATTATCTGGGTGGTCCTACGACACTGCCGGGCTATCAGACTTATGCGCTAGGTCCGCAGGTTGGTGGTTATCCTGTAGGTGGTACCCGTGAGTTGTTGTTTAATGCCAGCCTTTACTTTCCATTGCCGGGCCTGGCCGATAATCCTAATTTCCGGATGTCTATTTTTGCTGCCAGCGGTTGGGTTTATGGTGTCCAGTCCAATACGGACGGCTCTATTTATAATTATACTAATAACTATTTCCCCAACCTGGGTGAGATGCGCACAACAGCTGGCATAGGCTTTCTATGGATCAGTCCTCTCGGGCCTCTGCGCCTGTCCCTGGCCGTTCCTCTGGACAAGAAGCCCGGCGATCTTACCCAGCCCCTGCAGTTCACTGTGGGTAACAACTTCTGATGCCCCGGTGATATGGGTATGATGCGTCAGTTGATTCTGGGCCTGGGTTTGTTGCTGTTTGCCGGGATAGCCTTCGCGGATCCCATGAAAATCGGCTTTGTCGATCTTGATAAAGCCCTGCGCGAGCTTCCGGAAGCGCAGGCTGGCGCGGCGAACCTCAATAAGCAGGTGGAGGCCAAGCAAAAGGAAATAGAATCCAAGCGCCAACAGATAGATGCTTTTCAGAAATCGCTGGAAAAGGATTTCCCGCATTTGAGTAATGCCCAGCGACAGGATCGTGAAGCACAATTGCAAAACATGATTCTCAGTCTTCAGCAATTTCAGCGCCAGGCTCAGGATAGCCTCAACTATCAGCGCAATCAGATCCTCAAGAATATTCAGACCCAACTGGTCAAGGTGGTCAGTCAAATTGGCCGTACCGGGCATTATACGGTCATCCTCAATGACAAGTCGGTGTTATATGTCAGTGGTGCCATTGATTTGACCGGGCAGGTGGTGGCAGCGATGAACAGCACGATGAGTGCGGCAAAGTCCACAGGTAAAAAATAATGAGGGCAGCCAGCGCACATCGTCTTCAGGATCTGGCACAACACATCGCCGGAGAAGTACGCGGTGATGCGGAATATCTGATTACCGGCATGGCACCTCTGGATACTGCCGAGGCTGGGGATATTACTTTTTTCCAGGCGAGCAGCCTGCGCAGTTGTTTGCAGTCCAGTCAGGCTGGTGCCGTTATCCTCCGTCCTGAATCTGCTGATGATTTTTCTGGAAACTGCATTATTGTCAAAAACCCCTATGCGGCTTTTGCCAAAACCATGCAGTACCTGTTTCCTGTGGCCCGATCTGAACCGGGCATTCATCACAGCGCTCAACTGGATCGGAATGTACAGATCCATCCTGAGGTGCGCATGGATGCTTTCGTCAAGGTGGAGGCGGGGGCACAGATCGCGGCCGGAGTTTGGCTTGAGGCAGGGGTATTTGTGGGCGCTGACGTTCAGATAGGGGCAGGCACCCATGTTTATCCGGGTGCGAAAATCTACTCTGGTTGCCGCATTGGCGAACGCTGTGTTGTCCACGCGGGTGCGGTCATTGGTGCCGATGGTTTTGGGTTTGCGGAAGAAAACGGAAAATATCTGAAAATTCCCCAGATAGGCGGGGTACTGATTGGCAATGATGTGGAGATCGGTGCCAATACCTGTATTGATCGTGGTGTTCTGACCGATACGATCCTTGCCGACGGGGTCAAGATCGATAATCTGGTACAAATCGGCCATAATGTACAAATAGGCGCGCATACCGTTATTGCCGGCCAAACGGGAATAGCAGGCAGCACCCGTATTGGCAGCCATTGCCGGATTGGCGGGCAGGTTGGAATTACCGGCCATGTTGAAATCGCGGATAACTGCGTGATTGCCGGACAAAGTGCCATTACCCATTCGTTACGCAGCCCGGGAGTTTATTCGGGAGTGGTCCCAGCCCATGAAATTACGCGTTGGCGGCGCATTGTTGCCCGCTTTGACGGGCTGGATGCCTTATTTCGGCGGGTAAAAAATCTGGAAAAAAAATCTGCGCACCAAGCATCAACTGACGGAGAGCCATTTCATGGAGAGTGAACTGAATATTCAGGATATTATGAAGCGATTACCACATCGCTATCCTTTTTTGCTGGTGGACCGTGTGCAGCATGTGGAAGTGGGGAGATCATTGCGTGCGATCAAAAATGTCACTATGAATGAGCCCTTTTTTCAGGGACATTTTCCGGCTATGCCCGTCATGCCAGGAGTTTTGATTATTGAAGCCCTGGCCCAGGCTGCTGCTCTACTGGCTTTTGTTTCGGAAGATAAATATGGTGAAAATGCTGCTGTGTATTTTGCCGGAATTGATAAGGCCCGCTTCCGCAAACCGGTCACTCCAGGCGATCGCCTGGAACTGCTGGCTAACGTCAGCCGGCGTCGCTCGGGAATGTGGCAAATGGAAACCCAGGCATTGGTGGATGGTCACGAGGTGGCCTCGGCCCTGTTGATGGCGACACTTCGGGAAACCGCTCCATGACTAGGGATATTCACCCTACGGCCATTGTCGATTCAGGTGCCATTGTGGGTGCCGATTGTAAAATTGGTCCTTACGCAGTGATTGGTGCTCACGTCGAGCTGGGCGCTCATTGTCAGATCGGTGCCCATGCGGTACTGGAAGGTCCGACCAGGATAGGCAGCCATAATCGTATTTATCAGTTTGCTTCAGTGGGGACGGCTCCCCAGGATCTGGGTTACCAGGGCGAGCCTACGGCACTGGAAATCGGTTCGCACAATACCTTGCGGGAATTCGTGACGGTGAATCGCGGCACGGTAAAGGGGGGCGGTGTGACGCGGATCGGTAGCCATAATCTGCTCATGGCCTATTGTCATGTGGCCCATGACTGCCGCATCGGCGATCAGGTGGTGATGGCCAATGCGGCGACTCTGGCCGGGCATGTATGCATTGAAGATCATGCCATTCTGGGTGGCCTTTCTGCCGTACATCAATTTGCACGCATAGGTTCACATGCCATTTTGGGTGGGGGGACCATGGCACCTTTGGATATTCCACCTTATATGATGGCTGCCGGGAACCATGCCAGTCTTCATGGTATTAATGTGCGTGGTCTGGCTCGGCGTGGCATTTCCCGTGAGACCATTTTACAAATCAAACGCGCTTACCGGATTTTGTTCCGCTCTGGACAGCGTCTGGATGATGCTATGGAAGAGGTGCGCAAGCGTGGTCTTGATGCCCCGGAAATCGCCCATTTGCTGGACTTCATCCAGAACAGCAAGCGCGGAATTACCCGACCATGAAAAATCTCAAAACAGCCGTGATCGGTGTGGGTCATCTGGGTCGTTTTCATGCCCAGAAATATGCCAATTTGTCCGATCTGCAAGGCATTTATGACACCAATCCCGAGCGTGCTGCTGAAGTGGCCCGGGAACTGGGTTGTCGGGCTTTTGCCAGTATTCCTGAGCTGCTGGCTGCAGTAGAGGCCATATCCATAGCGACCCCAACTTCAACCCATCATGCGGTTGCTGAAGAAGCACTGCGTGCGGGAGTGCATTGCCTGGTTGAAAAGCCGTTCACGCTGGATATTCCGGAAGCAGACGCCCTGATTGCCCTGGCTCAGGAGCGGCAACGGGTTCTGGCTGTGGGGCATATCAAAAGAGTGCATCCAGCCATTCGCCATTTGCTTCAGGCGGGTTATGGCGCCCCGCGTTACCTGGAGGCAGAGCGTCTGGCACCGTTCAAACCCCGGTCTCTGGATATTGATGTCATCATGGATCTCATGATTCATGATCTGGATCTGACCTTACTGTTGACCGGGGCCGAACCTGTTGATGTGCGTGCGGTAGGCGTTGCTGCGGTGACCGACAAGGCCGACATGGCCAATGCCTGGATTACTCTCAGTAACGGTACCGTGGCGAACCTTGCGGCCTCCCGGGTGGTTCGCGAACCGGCCCGGCGCTTGCGGATTTTCTGGCAGGACCGTTACGCTTCTGTGGATTTTATCCAGAATACCCTGCACATTTACCATCGCGGAGAAGGGGCCGTCCCAGGTATTCCCGGTGTTCGGGATGAAGCCGTCAATTTGACCAAAACCGATGCCCTGGCCGCAGAAATTGAAGATTTTCTGGGTGCGGTGCTTAATCAAACTCCAGTATTTTGTGATGGAATGGCGGGTCGCCGGGTATTGGCGGCAGCGCTGCAAGTACGCAAGGCGGTGGATGGTTTCCTTTCCCGCTGAGGGATGGACCAGACCCAGTCAATGGATTTTTAAACAGGATATCAATACATGAGTCATAGTACAGCCATTCCCATGGTCGATTTGCGTGCACATTTTCAGCCACTGCGTGAAGACATTCTTGCCGGACTGGGAAAAATTCTGGATCAGGCGGGTTTTATCCTCGGTGAACACGGTCGTGCTCTGGAACAGGATGTGGCCCAACTCTGTGGAGTAGCCCATGGGGTAGGTTGCGCGTCGGGAACAGATGCCTTGCTGCTGGCTCTGCGTGCCTTGGGGATTGGGCCTGGGGATGAGGTCATTGTGCCTACCTTCACCTTTATTGCTACGGCAGAAGCGGTCCTTTACGTGGGGGCCAAGCCGGTCTTTGTGGACGTGGACCCGCAAAATTATGTGCTGACCGCGTCACTTGTTGAAGCGGCCATCACCGAGCGCACGAAAGCCATTATTCCAGTGCATCTTTATGGCCTGCCTGCGGATATGCCTGCCATCATGTCTGTGGCGCAACGGTATCATCTGAAGGTCATTGAAGATTGTGCCCAGGCTATTGGGGCCAGTATTCATGGGCGTGCGGTGGGAAGCTTTGGTGATATCGGCTGTTTTTCCTTTTTTCCCAGCAAAAATCTTGGCGGTGCTGGTGATGGCGGCATGGTGGTGACCAATGATCCGGAACTGGAAAAACAATTACGGGGCTTGCGCAATCATGGTTCATGGCAGACTTATCATCATGATGTGCTGGGTTATAACAGTCGACTGGATGAAATGCAGGCCTTGATTTTGCGCACGGAATTTCCCCATCTTGCTGCTTACAATGCCGGACGTCAGCGGGCAGCCGCCTGGTATGCCGAGCATCTGGCCGAACTGGATCTGCAGTTGCCCCATACCCCGGAAGGCTATCAGCATGTATATCACCAATATACGATTCAGTTGGAAGGTCGGGATGCGGTGAAGGCTGCCTTGCAGGCAGAGCAGATTGCCAGTGCCATTTACTACCCCATACCTGGTCATCGCCAGAAAATGTTTGCTGATCAGCCCCAGTGCCATTGCCCGGTAGCGGACAAAATGGCGGAGCGGGTTTTGTCCCTGCCCATGTTTCCCGAGTTGCAAGAGGCACAGGTTGCGCGGGTGGCCGGGGTGATTCGTCGCACCCTGAAGGTTTAATTGCATTGGGCAAGGTGTTTATCCTTGCTGTAGAGCGTTCCGGGGAAAATCTCGGGCTGGAAATCATGGAAGATGCGGCGGCAGCCGGTCTGGATTTACATTGGTCCGGGGTGGTGGGTTCGCGTCTGCAGGCGGCAGGAGTTGAGAACATTGCCGACGGAGAGGTGCTGGCCATTATTGGTCTGGTGGAGGTGCTGCGCCATTATGGAACACTGCGCCGACTCTATCATCAGATTGTATCGCACCTGAAAAAAGAAAGACCCACTTGTGTCATTCTGATTGATCATCCGGCATTCAATATGCGCATTGCCAGGGCGGCCAAGGCGCTGGGGATCCGCGTCCTTTATGTGGTGGGACCGCAGATTTGGGCCTGGCGCGGGCAGCGCATTCATCAAATCAAGCAGATTGTTGATCAAATGCTGGTGCTTTTCCCCTTCGAAGTTCCCTTTTATGCTGATGCCGGTGTTCCGGTGCAGGTTCTGGCCCATCCTTTGCTGGCGCAGACGGCCGCTGCACCCGATCGTTTGACGGCCCGGGCGGCCCTGGGGTTCGCGGCGGAGGATCAGGTGCTCGCCTTGCTGCCCGGCAGTCGGCGTGGTGAGCTGGAAAAACTTTCCCGCCGTTATGCGCAAACCGCAAGTTTGCTGCGCGAGCAAATGCCCCGGTTGAAAATTGTCGTGGCTCTGGCTCGCGATGAACTGGCGTCGGTCTGGAAGCGCCAGTGGGAACATGGAGCCGGCCCCTGCGATGCTCTGGTGATTATTGCCCAAACCCGCACTGTACTGTCAGCCGCCAATGTGGTACTGGTGGCTTCCGGAACGGCGACCCTGGAAACCGCGCTGATGGAACGTCCGGCGGTAGTGGTTTATGCCCTGAATGCCCTGACCTACGCATTTGCGCGGCGTCTGGTCAAAACACCTTTTGTGGCGATGCCCAATATTTTACTCAAGGAGTCTGTTTATCCAGAGTTTTTGCAGGACGCCTTTACGCCGGAGCGGGTTGCTGCAGCGCTTTTACCATTATTCACCGAAGCCGGGCAGGAGCAGGTGCAACGGCTCAAGCCCATACGCAGTTTGTTAGGGGGGGATTCCCCGGAAGCACTGCAACAGGTATTGCGGAAGATGCTTACATGATCTTGAAACCACAGTTGCCGTGGATGCTTTGCAGCATGTGCTGAGCCGTTGTTGTTCATGGCGAAATCCTGCACCCGTCAGGACATCTGCCATTAAAATGAAAGGTCAAGTAAAAATGGTTATTGCCATGAATAAGCTCGCGATGAGTGCCACATCAGGGAAAGCTCCGCTGTTGGAGCACTGTGGTCCTGCTTGCGCGGGTGTGGATGAAGCCGGTCGTGGTCCGCTGGCAGGGCCAGTCATTGCGGCGGCGGTGATTTTGCGGGAACCTCTGTACGGCCTGAACGACTCCAAGAAAATGACCGCCAAGGCCCGTTTGCAATGGGCTGCCAGAATTCGGCAGGAAGCCCGGGCCTGGTCGTTGAGCTGGGCTGCAGTTTGGGAAATTGAGCGCTACAATATTTTACAGGCCTCGTTGAGGGCCATGTCTCGGGCCATTGCAGCCCTGCCAGTGCGTCCCGAGCGTATTGTCGTTGATGGTAACCAGTCACCGCCCGGTTGGCAGGTTGAGACTCTGGTGGGCGGCGATGGTCGGGTAGATGCTATTGCGGCGGCCAGTATTCTCGCCAAGGTGGCCAGGGATCAGGCCATGCAGGTGTTGGATGCTTATTATCCGCATTATGGCTTGGCCCGGCACATGGGTTATGGAACCGCCGTCCATCTGCAGGCATTACAGCGCTATGGACCCTGTCCGCTGCATCGACGTGGTTTTGCTCCGGTGGATCGAGCCTGGGAGGCAAAGCAGTGAGTGAACCGACTTTTGTCCATCTTCATGTGCATTCCGAATATTCGCTGGAGGATGGCATTATTCCGGTCAAGGCGCTGGCCAAGCGCTGTGCCGAAAAAAATATGCCAGCCGTCGCGATTACCGATCACGGTAATCTTTTTGCTCTGGTGAAGTTTTATAACGCCGCCCGCAGTCAGGGCGTGAAACCACTGATCGGGAGTGAAATCTGGGTCCACGATGAGGGCGATGCAGACCGCCCTGCCAGCCTGATCTTGTTGTGCATGAACAAAACCGGTTACGCCAATCTCAGCCGTCTGTTGAGTCGCGCCTATCTGGAGGGACATCAGCAGGGCCGCCCGCAAATTGCTGCCGAATGGCTGCAGCATGCCAGTGAGGGATTGATTGCCCTTTCCGCAGCGGGGCAGGGTGAAATCGGTCGGGCTTTGCTGCGCCACGATAACGCGCAGGCTGAACGCTTGGCAAAACGCTATGCAGACTGGTTTCCCGAACGCTTTTATCTGGAACTGCAACGCAATGGCGAAAAAGATCAGGAAAGTCTGCTGCAAGCAACACTGGCCATGGCCGAAAAGCTGGATTTGCCGGTGGTGGCTACCAATAATGCCCATTTTCTGGATGCCGCAGATTTTGCCGCCTTCGATGCCCGTCAATGCATTGCTGCGGGGCTGACCCTGGACGATCCCCGCCGACCGCGACGTTTTACCGCCGAACATCGCTTGCGGAGTCCAGAGGAAATGCGGACACTTTTTGCGGATTTACCCGAAGCCTGTGATAACACGGTAGAAATTGCCAAGCGCTGTAATCTGGAGTTGGTACTAGGAAAATACGCCTTGCCGGATTATCCGATTCCTGAAGGCCAGTCTGTGGATGAATATCTGCATGAAGCGGCTCAGAAAGGGTTGCAGACGCGCCTGAATACCCTGGGAATTGGGGCCGAAGACCGCTTACCCTACCATGAACGCCTGCTGCGTGAAGTGGGGGTGATCCAGCAAATGGGCTTCCCCGGTTATTTTCTGATTGTGGCGGACTTTATCCAATGGGCCAAGAATAACGGGGTTCCGGTCGGACCCGGACGCGGTTCGGGAGCCGGTTCTCTGGTGGCCTATGCCCTGGGGATCACCGACCTCGATCCGATCAGCAATGGCCTGCTTTTTGAACGCTTTCTGAATCCTGAACGGGTTTCCATGCCCGATTTTGACGTGGATTTCTGTATGGATCAGCGCGACCGGGTCATTCAGTATGTCGCTGAAAAATATGGCCGCGACCGGGTCGGTCAGATCATTACCTTTGGAACCATGAAGGCGCGGGCGGTAGTCCGGGACGTTGGCCGGGTGCTGGGACTGCCCTACGGGTTTGTGGACCAGCTCGCCAAGCTGGTGCCCGGTGATTTGGGCATGACCCTGGCCAAGGCCCTGGAAGAATCCGAAGAGTTGCGGCGCCGCCAGACCGAAGAAGACGACGTCCGTGATCTTCTGGATATTGCCTTGCGTCTGGAGGGATTGCCGCGCCATGCTTCCACCCATGCGGGGGGGGTTGTCATTTCTCCAGAGCCGCTGGCGGATCGTTTACCGCTATTTACGGATAGCTCCGGGGGTGGTGGTAATGTGACCCAGCTCGACAAGGATGATGTCGAAAAAATGGGTCTGGTCAAATTCGATTTTTTGGGTCTGCGCACCCTGACCATCATTGACATGGCGGTGAAGCTGATTAATGCCGCTGCCGTCGCGGAGGACCGTGCGCCCCTGGATATTCAGCAACTCCCACTCGATGATCCGGAAACTTTCGCGCTGCTGAGATCCACGGAAACCGTGGCTGTGTTTCAGCTGGAATCATCGGGCATGCGTGATCTGGTGCGGCGTCTGCAACCCGACACTTTTGAAGATATTGTCGCCCTGGTCGCCCTGTTTCGTCCCGGTCCCTTGCAGTCAGGTATGGTGGACGATTTTATTGCCCGCAAGCATGGCAAGGCCCAGGTCAGTTACTTGCACGCCAATCTCGAACCCATTCTCAAGGAAACCTACGGCGTCATTGTTTATCAGGAGCAGGTCATGCAATCGGCGCAGGTTCTGGCGGGCTATTCCCTGGGGGGGGCCGATTTGCTGCGCCGCGCCATGGGCAAGAAAAAGCCCGAAGAAATGGCCAAACAACGCAGTATTTTTCTGGAGGGCGCCCATAAAAATGGCCTGCAACCCGATCAGGCAGGCGCCATTTTCGACCTGATGGAAAAATTTGCAGAATATGGTTTCAACAAATCCCATTCTGCCGCCTACGCCCTGGTTTCCTATCAGACGGCTTATCTCAAGGCCCATTATCCCCAGTTTTTCATGGCGGCGGTACTGACTGCGGATATGGACCATACCGACAAGGTCGTGGCGATGATTGCCGAATGTCAGCGCATGGGCCTGCGCATTGCCCCGCCCAGCGTGCAATGCAGTGGTCTGGAGTTCAAACCCGAAGGCAAGCAGGATATCCGGTTCGGTCTGGGGGCGATCAAGGGCCTGGGACGAGCGGCCATTCAAAGCATTCTCGAAGCGCGAAGAGAAGGACCTTTCAGCAGTCTCTTTGATCTGCTTTGTCGGGTAGATAACCAAAAAATCAACCGCCGCGCGCTGGAGGCATTGATTCGGGCCGGTGCCATGGATGACTGGCAGGTGTCCAGAGCGGACCTGATGGCTTCTCTGGACAGTGCCATCGAAGCTGCCGCCCAATTTCAGCAAAGCCAGGCCAGTCTGCAGGAGTCCCTTTTTGACGGACTGGAAGCATTGCCTGTCGCACCGCCCATTTGTCATGCTGAGCCATGGACCTCCACGGAAGTTCTGCGTCAGGAACGGGAAACCCTGGGCTTTTATTTCAGCGGCCACCCCATGGATGATCTTCGTGCGGAGCTTGCCGAGCTGGGTGTGCAGCCTTTGGGAAATGTTGCAGCGGGGTCTGTCGTACTGGTGGCCGGATTGGTCGTGGCGCGGCGCAGTACCCGAACCAAAAGGGGCGATCGCATTCATTTTCTGACCCTGGATGATGGTGTAGCGCGTCTGGAGGTGGTGGTATTTGCCGAAGTCTGGGCCCAGGCGGGGAAAATCGGAGAAGGGGAAGAACCCGTGCTGGTCCTGGGTGAGGTTGGCGAAGACGGTTATTCCGGTGGTCTGCGGCTCAGCGCCCTGCGGGTGCTGGATCGCCAGCGGGCACGTGAAGAGTTGGCAACCCAATTGGTCGTGGAAATTCCTCAGGGTGAGTCGCTGGCTCCCGAACTTTTACGTGACTGGCTTCAGCAATATCCGGGTTCTGTGCGTCTGCTCCTGCATTTACCGGTGGACAATGACCTGCAGGTGCTGTTAAAAGTGCCGGAAAGCTTAAGTTTTGTGGCGAGTGAAGAAGCCCTGACGGCACTGCAGGCGCATATGCCCGGGGGATATCAATGGCAGTGGACGTACCGTGCTGCCACTTCGCTGGTAAATAATGTGATTCCTCTGGAACGTGGACAGCGCAAGACCCGGCGTCCCGCCTGAGGTCAGTTTTCAGATTGTTCAGGAGTGCCAATGAAAATCAGTTATCTGGATTTTGAACAGGAAGTGGCGGAGCTGGAAGCCAAGGTAGAAGAGCTGCGTGCTCTGAATCAGCCCGGTATTGCCGATGAAATCAAACGCCTCGAAGTGAAGGCCCGCAAGGAGCTGCAGCGCATATACAGTAAGCTGGGTGCCTGGCAGACCGTGCAGGTGGCGCGCCATCCCCAGCGCCCCTATACCCTCGATTATGTGCGGGCCCTGTTCAGTGAAGTGCAAATTCTGGCCGGAGACCGCGCTTTTGCTGATGATCAGGCCATCATCGGCGGCTTGGCCCGCTTCAATGATCAGCCGATTGTCTGGATGGGACATCAAAAAGGGCGCGATACCAAGGAAAAAATCCAGCGCAATTTTGGTATGCCGCGCCCTGAGGGGTATCGCAAGGCGCTGCGCCTCTTGCGTTTGGCCGAGCGCTTTCAATTGCCGGTGTTCACGTTTATTGATACACCCGGTGCCTATCCTGGAATCGGTGCGGAGGAACGCGGCCAAAGTGAAGCCATTGCCCGGAATCTGGCAGTCATGTCCGATCTCGCCGTCCCCATCATCTGTACTGTCATTGGCGAAGGCGGGTCAGGCGGCGCGCTCGCCATTGGCGTGGGTGATCGGATGCTGATGCTGGAATACAGTGTTTATTCCGTTATTTCACCGGAAGGCTGTGCGTCCATTCTCTGGAAAGATGCAGGAATGGCAGCGGAAGCGGCAGAAACCCTCGGCATTACCGCTCGCCGTTTACAGTCTCTCGGACTGGTAGACGAAGTCCTGGTTGAACCTCTGGGCGGTGCCCATCGTGATCCGGAAGCGGTTTTCACTTTGGTCCGGGAGCGTTTTGCCCAGCATCTCGATGAACTGAAAGCGATGGATACCAGTAAATTACTGACCACCCGTTATGAACGCCTGATGCACTATGGAGTGGTCGGCGCGGCCTGATCTGGAGCTAAAGCTCCAGAGCCTTCTCCAAAAATGGGCGCTCCTGCCCCGGGAGCGACCGTTTTTTGTGGCCTATAGTGGCGGATCAGATTCAACCGCCTTGCTGGTCGCCCTGGTGGCATTGGGTTGTCCGGTGCGAGCCTTGCATGTTGATCATGGCTGGCACGCCGAGAGCCCGGACTGGGCGCGTTTCTGCGTTGCGCAGGCCAACGCCCTGGGTGTCTCCTGTACGGTGCTGCATTTACCTCCAGAAACTTCAGGAGAAGGCCCGGAAGATCGGGCCCGTCGCGGTCGTTATGCGTTGCTGGCCGCACAGTTGCAGGCCGGGGACTATCTGCTGACCGCGCAACATCAGCAAGATCAGGCCGAGACTTTTTTCCTGCAGTTATTGCGGGGTGCGGGTATTGCCGGACTGTCTGCCATGCCCCAGCAAAAACCCTTGGGGGCAGGGGTGTTGCTTCGCCCTTTTTTACAGTTTACCAAACAGGAGCTGCTGGACTACCTCCAGGAAAAGAAAATCCCCTATATTTCCGATCCTGCGAATCGGGATCCCCGTTATGACCGGACCCGTGTTCGTGAGCAGTTGTTGCCGCTGCTCGAAAATCTCGGTTGGCCACACGCTGTGGCCACCGTGGCCCGAACGACAGAAAATCTGGGCGATGTTCACGAACTCGTCGATGACTGGTTTGCCATGTATTGGGGCCAGCACCAGTCAGAACACCCCGAGTTGAAGGAAGACGCTTTGTCCTTAAGCTTTTTGCAGCGCTTGTCTCCGGCCCGGCAAAGGATGTTTTTGCGGGGCTGGCTGCAACGTCTTCAGTGTCCATTACCTACCCGGGCGCGTCTGGAGGTCCTTCAGCACGCACTGAAGACCGCTACCGCTAAAAGCATTCAATGGGAAGGGGGTTCCTGCAGGATTCAGGGGAAAGTACTCTACCTAAGTCGTGCCCCGGAGTTTGATGATAATTGGCAAGAGGGTAGCTGGGATATTTCTCAGCCCCTTCCTTTTCGCGGCTGGGAATGCCGGTTGCTGGCGCAAGGGCCTGTAGAAGGAGTCAGTCATGCTTTGCGCGCCGAGTGTGCCCAGGTTGATTTATACTGGCGGCGCCGTCAAAACGGCGAGCAGTCACGGATGGCCAACGGACAGCATCGAACCGTAAAAAATATCATGCTGGAGGCGGGCATCCCGCCCGAGTGGCGGGCAAATATTCCCCTGCTGTGGGATGAAGCCGGGCATTTATTGTGCATTCCCGGCTATTATCTGGCCCCGTGGGTTCGCGCCCCCATAGGGGGCGCTGCGCTCTGCTTGCTCCGAAAATAAAACTTTTCAGTCCTGTGCCATTTGTTTTTCACGTTTTTCTTCAAGTGTTTTGCAATCAATGCAAAGCGTGGCCGTTGGTCTGGCTTCAAGACGCCGCAGGCCAATTTCCACACCACAGGATTCGCAATAACCGTATTCATTTTCCTTGATGCGATCCAGAGCCTGGGTGATTTTGCGAATCAGTTTGCGTTCCCGGTCCCTTGCCCGTAATTCCAGACCCATGTCTGTTTCGAGACTGGCGCGATCATTAGGGTCCGAGTAGTTGACATTTTCCATTTGCATGTGCTGTACCGTGCGATCGACTTCAGCCATCAACTCGCTGCGCCAGTCTTCCAGAATTTTCTGGAAGTGAGCGATTTGCGCGTCGTTCATGTATTCTTCGCCAGGCTTCGGTTCGTAAGGAACAAATGCAGTGTATTGCTGAACATTTTTGGGGCTGATGCCAGCAGTTTGAGAGGCTTGGTCTGCCATGTGATCTTCCTGTCCTTGTAATAAATCCGCCTAGGTTTAACAGAGATCGGCGTTTTTGGCAATCTCGCAGCTTCTGTTTACAATGCCATCATTCTCAACTCTGTACCAGGAATAAAGCTTATGCCCTTGCGCGCCCTGATTTTTGATGTGGACGGAACTCTTGCGGATACCGAGCGGGATGCTCACCGTGTGGCTTTCAACCAAGCCTTTGCCGCTGCAGGCCTTCCCTTTGAATGGGATGTCCCTACCTACGGATATTATTTGAAGGTGACCGGTGGCAAGGAGCGCTTGCGCAGCTTTTTGAATGATCACCCTGAATATCCGCAGCTCGGTGATGCGGATATTGCCCGAATCCACAAGCAGAAAACGGCTTTTTATGTGGAGATGATGGAAGCGGGCCTTTTACCCTTGCGCCCCGGCGTAGAACGTCTGCTGAATGCTGCCAGAGAGGTCGGGCTGCCCATAGCCATAGCGACCACGACTACCCCGGCCAATGTGGAGTCCTTGCTGAAAAGCACCCTGGGTAAAGATGGGCCGGGCCGATTCCGGACCATTGGTGCCGGCGATATTGTGCCGCACAAAAAGCCGGCTCCGGATATCTATTTGTATGTACTGCGGCAATTGGGTTTTCCGGCCGCGGACTGCCTGGCTTTGGAAGACTCGGAAAATGGCTTGCGTTCTGCCGTCTCTGCCGGTCTGGCTACGGTGATTACCCAAACGGAATACACGCAACACCAGGATTTTTCATCGGCTCTGCGGGTACTTGATCAACTCGGCGAGCCTCAGGCTCCCGCACAGATTCTGCAAGGACGCGAAGCGGGTGCGCGCGTTGTGGTGGATGTGGATCTGCTGACCCAATGGTGGGAAGAAAAAACACCCGAGTAGGATGGGCGTTTTTTTCTTCGGGTATGCGCAGGCTTAATCTGAGGTGAGCATCCGATAGATTTCATCTTTCAGGAGCAGGCGTTTTTTCTTCATTTCTTCCAGGCGTTGTGAACCATTAGCCGCATCATTGCGCTCGATGTGCTCAATTTGCGCGGTCAGTTCATTGAACTCTTCATAGCGCCTGGCAAAATGGCCTTCCTCGGCCAGAAGCTGATCCATCCGTTCAGCCAGTTCAGGAAACTCTGCTTTCAAGTCTTGGTGTTCAGTATTCATATATTCTCCGGTAGTGATTGGATCCACTGGCTGCCTGTGGGGCAACAGCACATGTTCTCCGCGCCCAGTATAGCTTGCTGTTTTGCGCACGAAAAGCAGACAAAAGCTGATTCACAGTGACCGCATATTCCCGAAATGACAACAAAAACTGTTTGTAACGCAGTCTTTCATGAAAAAATTAAAATGGAACATAGGTATTGGTGTTGCCGTAAGCTGCAAATGGGCAGTGCTCAATTGCGATACTGAAACTGAATATCTGCATGTTGAAATAATGTGCAGATCTTATGGATTTCGCGTAGTTCTGTTTTCGCTAATGATCTCTTGGTAAAATTCCGCCAGTTTTGCGACCATGGCGCTTTCCGACCAATCCTGGGCGAGCTTTCGGGCTTCAGTGGATAGTTGTTGGCGTAAACTACCATCGACGAGAATTTCTGCGCATATCCTTGCAAATTCATTGGCTTCGGCAGGCGCTGAGCGGGTGCCCAAACCACTGCGAAGAACATCCGCTGCACCCATGGCCGGGACGGCAACAATGGGTAGTCCAGCAGCAAGAGCTTCCAGCAATACCATACCCTGTGTTTCGGTTTCCGATGCGAAAACCAGCAGATCTGCGGCCGCATACGCCTGGGGTAATTCAGTAATATGATCAAGATAACCCAAAAATCGGACATTCTGCGCCAACTGGCTTGATTGCACCTCTTTTTCCAGGAGGGGCCGGGCAGGACCGTCGCCCACCAGCAGCAACAGAATATCGGGAAATTGCGCTCTGAGTAGCTTTAACATGGATAAAAGCAGACCGATATTTTTTTCGGGAGCCATGCGTCCTGCGTACAACAGGACAGGGCGCTGCTGATCCAGATGGTGGCGGGCACGGAAATTCCGGCGATCATCCATGCCCCGTATTTGCTGCTCAATCCGTATGCCGGTGGGAATGACTCTGGTTGTGGTACGAACACCGTATTTCCAGAGAACTTCAGCCATGGCCTGGGAGGGTACAATTAACCCGTTGACAGCGGCACATTGTTTACGGGATGGAATGCGCGCCATGGCTTTGCGCAGCGGACCTGGAATTTTTCCATAGTAATGGCCAAGATATGCCTCAAAGTAGGTATGGTAGGAACTGATGACTGGCAAATTCAAACTTCGTGCCAGATGATTACCCAGATAATGGGCGACAAAGGGAGTCTGGATATGCAGGATATCGTACTGACGCGCTCTGAGACTGGATTTTATTTTCAATAAGGCGCGGGGCTGCATGAATCGTTCTTCGGGGAAAAAAGGGATTTTTCGTGCCGGAATACGGTAAATTCCGCGCGCTTCCGCTGTGCGGGAGCCATAATCAGGAATCAGCAAATCTACCTCGTGTCCAAGTAATTCCAAACCTTGGCGAAAGCTGCGAATGGAAGTGCCGACACCGCTGATACGTGGAAAATAAGTATCAGAAATCATGAGAATGCGCATGGGATATCCAGAAATTCAACAAGCTGAAAGCTGTTGTTGATAAGTGGCTTCGAGAATGTCAAAGCTGCGCGCCCAGCTTTGTGATTCCGCACGCAGACGTCCGGCTTTGCCCAAACGCTGGCGTTCGGCGGGATTGCTATAGAGTGTTTGCATAGCGGTTGCCAGATCGCTATTGCGCGGAAGCAGCAGACCATGTTCGCCATGAATGACTTGTTCGCAGACGCCTGGACAGTCATAGGCGATGATGGGCAAGGCACTGGCCTGTGCTTCAAGTACCACATTACCGAAGGTTTCACTGCAGGATGGAAAGCAGAACAAATCGGCGCTGGCGTACCAGCGGGCGAGATCCATGCCCCGTTGCATGCCCGCACAATAAATCCGTTCGCTGGCGTACTGGTCGATTTCACCGCGTAGTGGGCCATCACCAACCAGAACGAGGATAGCCCGGGGATGGTTCCTGCTCAGTTTGCGAAAGGCTGCAATCAGGGGTGGCAGGTTTTTTTCCCGCGCCAGACGTCCTACATAAAGCAATAGCAAATCCTCATCCCCCAGTTCCAGTTCCTGGCGGATTTGGGCATCACGCCATTGCGGATTGAAGCGCTGCGTATCCACCCCGCGCCCCCACAATTGCAGGCGCTGAAACCCCTGTTTTTGGAGTCTCCGCAGAGTACCCTGACTGGGTACCAGCGTTTGCCGGGTTGCATTATGAAAATGGCGTAAATAGAGGCGCGCTACATGGTGTAGGGCAGGAATCCCATAAAACGAAAAGTATTGATCGAAATTGGTATGGAAGCTGGTCACGACGGGCAAACCCAGTTTGCGGGCGGCAATGAGTGCCGCATAACCCAAAGGCCCTTCAGTGGCAATGTGTACCACCTCACTGCGCCAGTCCAGCAAGCAGTCAGTCAGATAGCCTGAATGGGCCCAACCCAATTTGACCTGGGGATAAAAAAACAGAGGGAATGCTTTCACCAGTCCTTCCTGGGCAGGCTCGTCGGATTGGCGGGGTCGAATGACCTGAACTTCGTGACCGCGTGTCCGGAGTTCTTCGACGGCCTTCCCCAAGGTAAGCGCTACTCCATTGATTTCTGGAGGGTAAGTCTCGGTGATCAGAGCGATTCTGAGTTTGCCTGTTATCATGCCTTACCGTTTGCTGAATGACTTACAGGGCGAAGATGCTCTGCAGCTTTTTCCCTGACCTCGCCATGATGATAATGGAGAAATATGACAATTTGATGAATCCTGGTGAGATGCTGCAAAGCACCCACGGCAACTGCCGTTTTTGGATGAATCCGTTTATGATGGGTCCGGTAGCCATCCCGGGCAGAATTTGCGACACGATGCACAAGGAATCCTACTGTCTTGAACTATAGCGCTGAACAATTCACCGTCCTCAAGGGCCTGGAGCCTGTGCGTTTACGCCCGGGCATGTACACGCGTACCACCTGTCCGACCCATATGGTTCAGGAACTCATTGACAACTCTGCGGATGAAGCGCTGGCCGGACATGCGACGCGAATTGAAGTCACCGTCCTCAGCGATGGTTCGGTCGTCGTCGAGGACAATGGTCGGGGGATTCCGGTAGGGATTCCTCCCGGTGAGACGCGTCCTGCAGCAGAATTGGCCTTTACTACCCTGCATGCAGGGGGAAAATTCGACAAGACTGACAAGTCTTCGGCTTACCGCTTTTCTGGCGGTTTGCATGGAGTAGGTGTAGCCGTCACCAATGCACTGTCCAAGCGTTTGCTGGTGGATATTCATACCCGGGATCCGCAAGGGAACGGTTATGGCCATTATCGCCTGAGCTTTGTGGACAGCGCCCTGCAGGAACCACTAATCCGCGTTGAAAACAGTCAGGCCCGCCGTCATGGGACTCGGGTTCAGGTGTGGCCGGACCCTCGGTATTTTGATTCAGCCCGGGTCAACATCCGGGAGTTGACGCATTTACTGCGTGCCAAGGCTATTTTGCTGCCCGGTCTGCAGGTGATTCTGAATTTACCGGAGCAGGAGGCGCTGGTCTGGCAGTATGATTCCGGCCTTGCGGAGTACCTGGAAGAAATGCTCGCGCAAACAGAGCCCATTACCCCGGTTTTTGCAGGTGAAATGTATCAACACGATGATAGTAATGGTTTCGCTCAGGGAGAGGGGGCGAGTTGGGCCTTGTGCTGGAGTGCCCAGGGTAATCCACGTCCGGAAACCTACGTCAATCTGATTCCCACGCTCGATGGTGGAACCCATGAGTCGGGTTTCCGCGCCGGCGTTTTTGAAGCCGTGCGCAGCTTTATGGAACATCACAGTCTGATGCCGGCCAAGGTGAAGCTGGTACAGGATGATGTCACCGGCAAAATGGCATTGGTGCTTTCTGCACGGATTCTTGACCCCCAGTTTCAGGGGCAGACCAAGGACAAACTCACCAGTCGCGATGCTTACAAGCTCATGGTGCAGACCATTCGCGATCCTCTGGAACTGTGGCTGAACAGTCATCCTGATGCGGGCAGGGCCATCGTCGAGCAGGCCATTCAGAGCGCACAACTGCGCAGTCGTGCGGCGCAAAAAATCGAACGCAAGAAGGGTTCGGGCCTGGCGACCTTGCCGGGCAAGCTGACCGATTGCGAAAGCGAGGACATTCAACGCAATGAACTGTTTCTGGTAGAAGGAGATTCGGCGGGAGGCTCAGCCAAGGCGGCGCGTGATAAGGAATATCAGGCGCTTTTACCGCTGCGGGGCAAGGTGCTGAATACCTGGGAGGTGGATGCGGACCTGATTTTCAAAAATCAGGAAGTCCACAATATGGCCGTGGCCCTGGGTATAGAGCCGCATGGCGTTGATGCCGATCCCGAACAGGTGCTGGCGGGGTTGCGCTACGGCAAGATCATGATTCTCTCTGATGCCGATGTAGATGGGAGTCATATTCAGGTGCTGATTTTAACGCTGTTTCTGCGCCATTTCCCAGCGCTGCTCAGACGTGGTCATGTATTCGTGGTGAAGCCGCCCCTGTATCGGGTAGATACTACCTGGCGCGGCAAGGCCCGCAAGATTTACTGTGAAGACGAAGCGGAGCGGGATGTGGCCATTGAGCGTCTTCGTGCTGAAGGCGTCAAGGAATCGGCTATTGCGGTTCAGCGTTTCAAGGGCCTGGGAGAGATGAATCCGGATCAACTCTGGGAAACCGCCATGTGTCCCGACACCCGGTCTCTGGTGCCCTTGACCATGTCTCTGTCTGAGCAGACTGCTCTCCATGAACGTTTCAGTCTGCTCATGAGCAAACAGTCGGCGGGCGGGCGTCGGGAATGGATGGAAAGAGATGGCTGGACGGCCGATCTGGATATTTGAGGAGATAACTGTGGTAGATGTTCAGGAAGGAATCCCACATGAGTAATACCCTGGACTTGTTTGATGGCTTGAATCCTGAGCCGGCATCCAGCCCGCCAAACGAGCCCCCGCTGCCGACTGCAGAGGGGGGGAACCCCGAGGACCCGTCGCCACCTCTTGCGGAATATGCCGCCAAAGCCTATCTGGCCTATGCGATGAGCGTCGTGACCGGGCGTGCCATTCCGGCGCTTGCCGACGGACAAAAGCCGGTGCAAAGACGCATTTTATATGCCATGCGTGATATGGGCCTGCAGCGATCTCCCAAGCACGTCAAATCTGCCCGGGTGGTGGGTGAGGTCATTGGTAAATGGCATCCCCATGGGGATAGTTCCGTCTATGATGCCATGGTGCGCATGGCGCAGCATTTTACCCTGCGTTATCCCGTGGTGGATGGACAGGGTAATTTTGGTTCTCTGGATGGTGATTCGGCTGCAGCCATGCGTTACACCGAAGCCAATCTGACCCCCATCTCCGAGTTGTTGCTGGGTGAAATTGATGAGGGCACCGTCGATTTCCGCAGTAATTATGATGGGACCCTGGAAGAACCGGTGACGCTTCCTGCGCGCCTGCCATTTTTGTTGATGAATGGTGCCTCGGGCATTGCCGTCGGCATGGCGACAGAAATTCCACCCCATAATCTGCGCGAGCTGGCAGCTGTTTGTGCGCAGTTGGCAGCGAATCCGCAGATCTCGGATGAGGCGCTTCTAGAGCAGATTCCCGGCCCGGATTTTCCGGGGGGAGGGCAGATTATTTCGCCGCCCGAACAAATTCGTGAAGCTTATTTGTCGGGGCGGGGCAGCATTCGGGTACGGGCCCGCTGGGAAGTGGAAAAGCTGGCGCGGGGTGAGTGGCGCATCAGTATTCATGAACTGCCTCCAGGCGTGTCCACGGCACAGGTGCTTTCGGAAATAGAAAATCTCTCCAATCCGCAGCCGAGAGGTGAGGGCAAGAAAAAAGCCCTGACGCCTGAGCAGCAGTCCACTAAAACGGCCATGCTTTCCCAGATAGATACGGTGCGCGATGAGTCCGGCAAGGATCACGCGGTGCGCATTGTGGTGGAACCCCGTTCCCGGAATCAGGACCCCCAGCAACTGATGACCTATTTATTGGCGCGCACTTCGCTGGAATCCAATCAGTCCGTCAATTTGACCGTGCTGGACCTGGAAGGCCGCGCCCCCTGCCTGCCCCTGACGACCATTTTGCGGCAGTGGGTGACTTACCGGCTGCGCACGGTTCGGCGTCGTAGCCAGTTTCGTCTGGACAAGACTCTGGCGCGTATCCATATTCTTGAAGGACGACTCCGGGTTCTTCTGGATATTGATGCCGTTATCCGGGTCATTCGGGAGTCCGATGATCCCAAAATCGATCTCATCCAACACTTTGATCTGACAGAAATTCAGGCCGAAGACATTCTTGAGATCCGTTTGCGGCAATTGGCCAGACTGGCTGGCATTGAACTGGAAAAGGAACTCAAGGACAAGCGGGATGTAGCCGATTATCTGGCTGGCCTGCTGGCGCACGAAGAACGCCTGAGAGCCTTGCTGGTTGAGGAAATCCGTGCCGATGCCCAGAAGTTTGGTGATGACCGGCGTACTTTGCTGGAAGCCGATGTCGCAATAACCAGCAAATCTGCCCAGACTATTGTGGCCGCTGTGACCGACGAGCCAGTGACGGTCATCGTATCTCGCAAGGGCTGGTTACGCAGTCGGGCCGGACACGGTATCGCCACGGAGAGTCTGAACTTCAAGGAAGGCGACCAGCTCCTGCAGGTTTTTGAAGTACGCTCCGTGGACCATCTGGTATTGCTGGATCAAACCGGTCGTGCCTATTCCATTCCGGTCAGTCAGATTCCCGGTGGCCGTGGCGACGGGATTCCCGCCTCCAGTCAGGTAGATTTTCAGCCCGGAGCTTCCCTTCAGGCGGCGGCTTGTGGTCCGGCCGACAGTTTGTGGCTGGTAGCGGGCAGCGCTGCATACGGTTTTATCACTGCACTGGAAAACATGACCGGGCGCAATCGCGCCGGAAAGGCTTTTCTGTCCCTGGATGCTGACGAGCATCCTTTACCGCTGCTGCCCGTTCCCGATCTTTCTGCAGAAATACTGTGCGTGTCCTCGGACAATGTCGGACTGATATTTCCGCTTGCAGAAATCAAGAATCTGCCAAAAGGCAAGGGGGTGAAGCTGATGACGCTGGGCCCCCATGCGTATTTGCAACGCCTTTATATACAGCCCGAAGAGCAAATTTTGCCGCGGACTATTCGGAAAAACCGCCTGGAGATATGTCGAGGTAGACGGGCTGGCAAGGGGCGTTCATTGCGCTAATGGTGCGCACCAACATAGTGCATTTGCATTATGTTGGTGCAGCTTATCGGGCTGGAGCATCTGCCCGGCGCAGCCCTGAAAATGGCAGTTGGCGCAGGCCAGAGTCGCGGTAACGCCTCCAGGCCAACTGCCATTTTCAGGGTCACTCAATGGAATACCCCGCTGGAAATGCTCTTGGACTCAACTGGAATGCTTCTTGCTGATGCATCAGCATGCCGACTGTTAACGGCAGGTTTTTTGCTGAATCAGGAGTTGATAATGTCTCTAAAGGATTTGCTGCGCCGTGATCCCCAGTTGTCCGTCTTGCGTGATAGTTTGGGGGACGAGCACGCCTCGGTTTTTTACAGTTCGCTGGCGGATAATGTGAGTGCTGTGCACGACCCCATTACCGGAGCGGTATTTTTATCCCCGGCGCTGGCTCAACAGCCCCCGGAATGGCGGCGGGCACTCCTGGCCAGAGAACTGGGGCGTGCTACAGCTCCCAAGCGCAGCAGAAGATGGCGTCTGGGAGTTACAGCTTTTCTTCTCTGTGTGATTCTGGATGTTGTGCTCATGCAGGTTCCTCTGGCAATGATGCCCAGGCTGCTTGACGCAGGCGTTGCCACCGTATGTTTCTGGTTGGCTATCTGGCAGTTTAGAGGCTTATACGCGCGAAACACCATTCAACAAACGGAGCAGCATGCCAGCGCATGGGCTCGTGATCGGGTTGAGAATTATGACGAACTGATCGCGCAAGCCACTGCGCGGCAAAGCATTGCGCGATATTTGCGGCCCGCTCGTTGAACGGGCAGTTACATATCCCAACTACCACCGGGTAGTTTCTGTAGGTGAATATGGCGGGGGCACACGGTTTATCACTATGCCTGAAATTTTCAA
>DYJM01000007.1:0-932 GCA_020723125.1 Acidithiobacillus ferrivorans | reverse complement strand
GGGAGCCGATCTCAAGCCGCCAGTGCTATCACCTGACGCGCATAAACTTTTGCCGGTATTGGAATATTCCCTTGGGCCACTGTGGTGGGGCCGGCATTATAGGCTTCCAGTGCCAGGCGCAGGTGTCCATGGAAAATCGCGAGCAGACGACGCAAATAGCGGGCCCCTCCCACAATATTCTGGCGAGGCTTCCACGGATTGACATGGAGAATGCGCCAGGCGGTGCTGGGCATGAGCTGCATAGGACCAACAGCCCCAGCATGGCTGACGACGTTACTTGCACGACTTTCGACATGAATCACGGCGGCCAACAATTTGCGGGAAACTCCGGTTTGATTGGAAGCATACAGTACATCTTGACTGTATATGCCAGCGAGCTTCTGCCACGCACATCCCGAGAGAGGGTTCACATTTGCCGTAGTGGGTTGCACTGGTATGTTGGGGTTGGAACTTGCTGATGCGGCAGTTGTTTTCAACAGCGAAATATTCGCAGGGAGTCCGGAGATACTGCGCTGCAAAGGTTGCGGCGCGATAATAAACAAGAAGCTGATTCCGGCCGTCACTGCGACCTCAAAAAGTTTTTTCAAATCAAAATAACCAGATAGCTGCAAGGGCCATAGGTTATACAGGGTTTTTTGGGCGAACGCAAGCTTTAGCTGATGCTAATATGCTTGGGCGGATCCGATTATCAGGCCGATTATCAGGCCCGGCCAATCCGTTGTGTTTTCATCATCCTGATCATGATAAAAGCATTGCGACATGGGCGCCGCCATTCTGTTTGGCCTGATAAAGAGCCCGATCTGCTCGGGCCAGTGCCAGAGAAAATGGCAGGTCTTCTTCATCCTAACGGCAGTTGCCGTGGGTGCTTCTTGCTCCGTTGTTCCTCGCCTGTTGTTCTATGGCTCATCCTGCTGTCAGGAGAGAACTCGCCC
>DYJM01000257.1 GCA_020723125.1 Acidithiobacillus ferrivorans | reverse complement strand
CGAACAACTTGCCCAATTTAACCCCGATCCCGCCTTGGCAGCATGGGTGGGAAAGCTCGTCGAAAAAACCAAAAAAGACGATCTTAAAATCCAGGCACTGACTTTTGAACTCGCTTATTACAAACGTATCCGCTTTGCCAACAAGAGCGAACAGTTCTCACCTGAACAGCGTGCGCTGTTCGAGGAAAGCTGGGAGGCTGACACCAGTGCGCTGGAAGTGGAAGTGGAACAGTCGGCCCTCGCTACTCAGCGACCCAAACGTGAGCGCGCGGGTCGCCAGCCACTGCCTGAGCATCTGCCACGCATCATTCATCGTCACGAACCCGCATCCTGCCAGTGTGGTCAGTGCGGACGCGATTTAACCAAAATCGGCGAAGACATCAGTGAGCAACTGGATGTCGAGCCTGCCCAGTTCACCGTACATCGACACATCCGCCCGCAGTATGCTTGTCGCAGCTGCGTAACCGTTACGGCAGCCCCCATTCCTGCTGCCGTCATTGACGGCGGCATCGCCACACCAGGATTACTCAGCTGGGTGATGATCAGCAAATTCATGGATCATTTACCCCTGTACCGTATAGAACACATTGCACAGCGTAGCCAGGTTACCCTGGCACGCTCCACACTGGCGGAGTGGGTTGGTCGTGTCGGGGTAGCGTTACAGCCTTTGGTGGATCGTCTGGCGGACTTGCTGCGAGAACGCAGTGTGCTGCATGCCGATGAAACACCCGTGCCTCAGCTTGATCCCGGTAATGGTAAAACCAAAAAGGCGTATCTCTGGGCATACCGCAGTAATGATCTGGGGTCAGGGCCACCGATACTCGTGTTTGACTACCAACCGGGTCGGCATGGCATCCATGCACGACACTTTTTAGCGGGTTGGCAAGGTCATCTGATGGTGGATGACTACGCGGGTTACAAGGCGCTATTTACGCAAGGTATGACTGAGCTGGCATGCCTTGCCCATGCGCGCCGGAAGTTCTTTGATCTCTACGCTGCCAATCAGAGTCCGATTGCAGCGCAAGCGCTGCAACGCATCGCTGCGCTCTATGCGATCGAGCAGGTTGCGGCAACCATGGACATAAACAGTCGCCTGCATTTGCGCCAGACGCAGGCAAAGCCGTTGTTGGATGAATTGCATGAATGGTTAATCCAGACCCGCGTCAAAGTGGCGGATGGCAGTGGCACAGCCCGTGCACTGGATTACAGTATCAAGCGCTGGTCAGCACTGATACGTTATGCTGACAGCGGTGTGTTGCCCATCGATAATAACCCGGTCGAAAATGCAATAAGACCGATTGCCATCGGCAAAAAGAATTGGCTATTCGCAGGATCAGAGCGTG
>DYJM01000256.1 GCA_020723125.1 Acidithiobacillus ferrivorans | reverse complement strand
TGTTCAAGTCCACGAACATAATTGACAGTCAATAAGAGCTTGTTTTGCGTGTGAAAGCTCGACCGTTTTGGTTAATTTTGCCTCAATGAACTTCATTAAGGCATCAATCTGCTCCCGCCGTTTCAGCCTCCTGGCGCTCGCCAGCCGCTTCCGCTGCCGCACCAGATAGGCCTGCCATTCCCTCACGATCGCGTAGGCGGCTTCTGGGCCTCTCTTCCACAACTGGTAGAACTCCATGGGCGTGAGGTAACCCAAGGCTTGATGCGGCCGTTCCTCGTTGTAACGTCGTTCCCAGGCCAACAGCCTATCCCTTTGTTCCTCATATAAGGCAGGTAAGTATTTCCTCTCTGATAGAATTCCTTGTCATCAGTTAGATGCGATCGTTCTGCCCTAGGGTTGTCGGTGGGCGTGCCCACGGATGAGTAGAACTGGAATACGTTCATTCCCTGCAGGGCGCCGGAAAAGTCCTTGCCGTTCTCGCCGCCATTGTCCGTGTTCTCGCAGGCGATGGGAAATGGGAATCTCTCTGCCGCCCGCGCATGCGCCTGTGCCGCTGTCGCGCTGTCAGCATTCTCCACCAACTCCATGACGCGCATCCGCGTGAACGAGTCAACCATGGTGTGCTGATAGGAGAAATTCTCCTTGGCCTTGTATTTGTCGGTATTCGTGAATTTCCCTTGTTTTACAATGAATTTCATATCTTTTTCGACCAGCGCCCCTGGAGCCAAGTCTTTGATCGCCCGCGGCGGGCGGTACTTCACTCTGAAGGATGGCGCTCCTGCTTGTTCCCGCGCCTTCTTTCGCGCCCATGCCCGCGTATTCTTTTCTGCAATTTCCGGATTGATGCGGTGGTGTTTGTGCAAGTAACGGTTGGCAGTGGAAGCGCCAACCTTGATGTGATGCTCGCGTTTGAGGATACGCGCGACCTTCTCTTTGCCCCAGCCGGGGATAGCGTCCCTAACCTCAATGATTTTTTGTTCAACCTCGTGGGCGATCCTTTTTCTGTGGTCTGTGCGGTGCGGTGCGCGTGAATCTGGCTCAAGGCTTCTTGGGTCTTCCTTGGATCGTTCAAATACTGCCTTGAGGGTTGAGAGCCGCTGCCGAGATATCCCCAAGCGCTGGGCCGCCTTAGTCACGTTGCCTCCTGCCTCATAGGAGAGATGATACATCCAACGGAGCCGTTTCCTTGCTTCTTCAGAAAGCGCGTACCGGCAGGGATTTAATACCTGTTCTGCTTTGGTGGTCATAGGCAGGAGAGGGTTATCTATTACACTCTCCAGCCAACCATTCCTTATGTGAATTTTCAACATGCTATACCCTTTCTACTGTCAACTGTAATATGGA
>DYJM01000082.1 GCA_020723125.1 Acidithiobacillus ferrivorans | reverse complement strand
GTCGCCGAATCTGCCTGGTTGCCGAGTATTTCCCTGAGTGACAACGCAGCACGCTCCCAGAGCAATACCACAGCGGGTTTTAGCATTCCCATCATCAATAGCAATTCTGCGTCTCTCAGCCTGAGTTATGTACTGCTGGATTTTGGCCTACGCGCCGCGCAGAAAGATGGAGCGCTGGCCCAGTTGTACATTTCCGGCTTTGATAACAATAGCGCGCTGACGAAAGTCGCTCTCAGCGTCACCCAGAATTACTACCAGCTCATTGGCGAGCAGGCGCTGGTTCGGGCTTATGCGCAAACGGTCAAGGAAGATAGCGCCAATCTGGATGCTGCGCGACTGAAACAGCATTCGGGTATGGCTACCATTGCCGATGTTCTGCAGGCGCAGTCGGCTCTTGCGCAAGCGCAGTCCCAATGGATTTCGGCCCAGGCTACCGTGCGCTCGGATCAGGCCGCCCTGGCGGAAAGTTGTGGATTACCACCCGGCAATCCCATTCCGCTGGTACCGTTGAACACCCATCAACTGCCCCCCAACATTACGCCTTCCCTGCACACCCTGGTGTTGCATGCTACCCGGCATAATCCTGCTGTTGAGGCGGCTGCCGCCCAGATTCTGGCCAGCCGTGCCACACTCCGGGAGGATCAGGCTCAGGGTCTGCCGACCTTGAGCGCATCGCTTTCCGCCGGAAAACGCTTTCAGAACGGGCTGGAACCTTCCCAGAACTGGGCCATCGGTTTCAGTCTTAAGGTGCCGTTGTTTACGGGTTTTCATGACAGTTACCAAATTCAGGAGGCGCGACGCCAGGAGCGCAGCGCCCGGGCCTCATTGAACCAGGAGACCCAAAGCATTGCCTTAACCGTGTATCAGGATTACCAGGCCGTCATGGGTGCGCGCTCAGCGGCAAAAGCGGCACAAATCGCGGTCAAAAGTGCCCAGGCTTCGCTGGCTGCCATCCGCGCCCAATACAAGGTAGGACTTTCGACCATGCTCAATTTGCTGACCGCCCAGGCGACGCTGACGACGGCTGAACAGACCCGGATTCAGGACATTACGACGGCCTATGTGCAACTGGCTAATCTCGCCAATGCCTTGGGGATGATTGGACTCCCCAACATGACCACAGGATTCCACTCATGATGCGTTCTCTGCCCGTAAAATCCCTGTTGCTTCCCGTTGCGGCGGCCCTGATCCTGGCGGGCTGCGCCCAGCACAAGCCCTCCCACAAAAACACGGCCCTGCCGGTCGAAACCACGACGGTGCAGATCGGCAATCTGCCCATTGTGGTCAATACCCTGGGGCAGGCCGTGGCGTCCCACAGTGTCACCATCACCCCGCAGGTGAGCGGCATTTTGCAAAAGGTTGCCGTCCACTCGGGGCAAGTGGTTCAAAAAGGCCAGCTTCTCTTCCAGATTGATCCTGCCACTCCGGCCGCCCAGGTGGCTGAAGATCAAGCCAATCTGCAGGGTGAAATGGCCCAGGAACAATATGATGATGCTCAGGTCAAGGCGTATGCGCCGCTGCTCAGCAAGGATTATGTCACCCGTCAGACGGTCCAGCAGGCTCAGGCGCAAGCCAACACCGCAGCCGCCACCGTGGCCGCTGATCAGGCGGCACTGCAAGCCGCGCGCATTACCCTGGCTGAAACCCGGATTACCGCACCCATCAGTGGCCGCGTAGGCATCCTGAACCTCAAATCCGGCAACCTGGTCACTGCCAACAGCACAGCACTGGTCACCATCAATCAGATTCAACCCATTTACGTGCAATTCAGCCTGCCTGAAGCCTACCTCGATGATTTACATACCGCCATCAGCAAGCACTCTGGCAAAATAGCAGTCTGGGATGAAAATCATCAGACCCGGATCGGCACCGGGACGGTCACGGTGATTGACAATACGGTCAACACGGCTTCCGCAACGGTCACGGCACGCGCTACCCTGAGTAATCAACCAGCCCGACTCTGGCCCGGTGAATATGTGCAGGTGGATTTCACCGCACGCGAACTCCATCATGCCCTCATTATCCCCGCAACCGCCTTGCAGCAGGGCGTCTCCGGCCCTTATGTCTATACCATAGAAAATGGTAAGGCAGTCATGCAGGCCGTGCAATTTTTAGGGCAGAACGGTAATCAGGTGGCTATCGCCGGAAGCCATTTACTGGGAGAAAGGGTGATTGTGGGAGCGCCGACCCGACTGCATCCCGGTTCTGAAGTGCGCGTGATCAAGTCATGAATTTATCGGCACCCTTTATTCGCCGTCCCGTTGCCACGACGGTACTCGCCGTAGCAGTAGCCCTGCTGGGTTTGTTTGCCTATCTGCAATTACCCACGGCTTTGCTGCCCAACGTCAGCTTTCCGATGGTGGTGGTCACCGCCGAACTGCCGGGAGCCAGCCCCAAAACCATGTCCAGTGCAGTAGCCACCCCACTGGAAAGGCAATTTGCCAGCATTCCGGGCCTCAACTCCATGAGTGCCGTCAGTCAAAACGGGGTCACCCAGATCACCCTGCAGTTCGATCTCAGCAAATCCGCGCTGGGGGCCACCCAGCAGGTATCCAACGCCGTTTCCCAGGCCCAGCATTTTTTACCACCGGGTATGCCCGAGCCGCCTTCGGTCCGGCAAATGAACCCTTCGGCCCAGCCCGTGTTTTATATTGGCATGTCTGCGCCCAACATGCCGCTCTATGAATTGGACAAGTACGCGCAAACCAAGGTCAGCACGGCATTATCCGGCATATCCGGGGTATCTGACGTACAAATTTACGGGGCACAAACCTACGCCGTGCGCATTTATGTGAATCCTTTTGCCCTTTCTGCCCGGGGTCTGAGTCTGCAGGCCGTGCAAAGCGCCCTGGGTAATGCCAACGTCAACCTGCCCGGTGGCACCCTGGATGGGGGCGATCAGGCTTTCGCCACCCAGGTACATGGTCAGTTACATACCGCAAAAGCCTACAACCATCTGGTTCTGGCCTACGAAGGCGGACAGGCGGTGCCCCTCAGTGCGGTTGGCAGGGCCGTCAACAGTACCCAGGATAACCAGCAGGAAACCTGGATCAACAAAACACCCGGCATTGTTCTCGCCGTAACGCGGCAGCCCGGCAGCAATACCGTAGAGATTTCCAACAAAATCCGCGCCCTGTTGCCGCAACTGCAGGCGGCCATGCCCGGCGGGGTGCATCTGACCAATGTTTTCGATCTGGCCGATTACATTCGCGCGGCAGTCCACGAAGTGCTGATGACCCTCATCCTGGCCAGCATTCTGGTAGCGGGCGTCATGTGGCTGTTTCTGCGCCGCCCCTCGGCCACCCTCATCGGTGCGGTCGCCATCCCCCTTTCCCTGCTGGGCACCTTTCTGGTCATGATGCTGCTCGGTTTCAGCATCAATACCCTGACCTTGCTGGCCCTGACTCTTTCCGTGGGTTTTGTGGTGGATGATGCCGTGGTGATGCTGGAAAACATCAACCGGCATATCGACCGGGGTGAAACCGGCATGACTGCCGCCCTCAATGGCAGTCGCGAAATCAGTTTTACGGTTCTGTCCATGACCTTGTCCCTGTCCATCATTTTTCTGCCGCTGATTTTTCTGGGGGGCTTTGTCGGTCATTTATTCTCGGACTTCGGGGTCAGTATTGCCGTGGTCATCCTGATTTCCGGGATGGTCGCCCTGAGCGTTACCCCCATGCTCTGCAGCCGTTATCTCAAGCCCAATCATGCCCATGCCCTGACTGATCTGCACGATACCGGCCACCTGCCTGAAGACGGAATTTTTCAGCGATTTTTCAAGGACAGTCGCGACTTTTATATTCGCACCCTGAAAGTGGCCCTGCAGCATAAATACTGGATGCTGGCCCTGGCCGGACTTGCGCTGGCGGGTAGCGTCTGGCTGCTCATGATTGTTCCCAAGGCTTTTTTACCCAGCCAGAATTCGGGCATGATCAATGCCAACATTGAATACCCGACCGGGATGACTTTTGCTGAAGTCAGCCATGAGCAGTCAGAAATTGCCCGGGTCGTGAAATCCGATACCCGCATTCAATCAGTAGTATCTTCGGCAGGCCAGGGTCCAGGAGGTTTTGGCAGCCGTAACTCCGGCCATATGTTCATCCATATTCGCAGTGGATATGCGCCACAGACGGAGAACATCATTGTGGATCTGCAGCGCGCCACCCGTAAGTTTCATAATGCCCAAATTGTTTTTCAGGGGCCGCAAAGCGCCCATTCGGGAACCGCCAGCGGCAATGGCAGCTACATTTATGAACTCATGGGCAGCAACTGGACAGATCTGAATGCGGCCACGCTGAAAATGACCGAAGCCCTGCAAAAGCTTCCGCAACTGAATTCCGTCAGTAACAGTCTGGAAAACAATAATCCGCAGGTCACCATTCATATCAATCGTGCCCGTGCCACCGCTTTGGGGGTCACCCCGGCCGCCATCGAAAACACCCTGGGTCTGGCCTTTGGCGGACATGAGGTGGGAACCATTTACGGGGCCAGTAATCAATATGAAGTAATTATGGAACTTGAACCGCGCTATCAGAAAAATATCAACGCCTTGTCCACCCTGAGCGTGCCGGGAGCGGGATCAACGCTGGTTCCCCTTTCTGCCGTAGCCAGTTTTCATTATGACGCAGCCCCCCTGAATCTGATGCAGCATGATGGCCAGCCCTCCACCACCATTTCCTTCAATCTGGCTCCCGGGGTGCAGCTCGGTTCGGCCATCAGCGCCCTGCAGCATACGGCTCACCAAGTCCTGCCCGCCGGAATCGTCGGACATCTGGGCGGCAATGCCGCGCAATTTCAGTCTGCCTTCAAATCCCTGCCCTTTTTATTGCTGGCAACGGTGTTGCTGATTTACGTGGTCCTTGCCATTTTGTATGAACATTTCCTCCATCCCCTGACAATTTTGACGGCTTTGCCGCTGGCGGCTTTCGGTGCGCTGCTGTCTTTGGTCATTTTTCATGAGCCGCTGGATTTATACAGTTTCATCGGCATCATCATGTTACTGGGACTGGTAAAGAAAAACGGGATTATCCTCGTTGACTTTGCCGTCAGTCGGCGCCGTGAGGGCGAAGATGCTTACCATGCCATTATTGATGCCTGCACCATTCGTTATCGGCCGATCATGATGACTACTTTTGCCGCCATTCTCGGGGTGCTGCCCATTGCCATCGGCTTTGGCGCCGGGGCCGGGAGTCGGGTACCCCTGGGTATTGCCGTGGTTGGCGGCCTGATATTTTCCCAGTTTCTCACCCTGTATATCACGCCCGCTTTTTATTTATGGTTTGACGGGCTTTCCTGGCCACGTCGCAAACGGACGCAAGCCGTTGCGTTGAATCCCGATCTCTCATAAAGGTAACTCATCCATGCTTCTTCTGAAATCTGTCCAGCGCGCTCTGATGGTTGTTTGTGGGGCAGGCCTGCTAAGCGGCACTTTACTGGGCAGTCTGGCCCAGGCCGGGACGAGCGTTTCTGGCAGCCGCAACGCGCCTTTTATCCCGGTCAATGAAAAGCAAAGCGGAACGCCCCTGCGGATTCTCAAAAACCATGTCCGCGTTACGGTGCAATCCAGCGGACTGTTTACCGAGCGCGATCATCAGGTTCTGGAACTCCTCAATCCGGCCCTGGAAACCATGATCAATCCCTACCAAATTGAGTATTCTGCCGATATGGCCAAGCTGCGGGTGCTGCGCGCCTGGGTCAGCACGCCCAGTGGTCAAAAATATGTCGTCCCTGCCCGTGCCATTTTTGTGCGCCCGGAACCAATGGCTGCCGGAGCACCCATGTATAGTCATGCCAAAGTGCTTTCCATCGTTCTGCCGAAATTGGGCAAAGACGATCAGCTTCATATCATCACCGAAAAAACCCAGACCACGCCCTATTTTGCCGGACAGTTTTCGCAACTCTGGGAAATGCCGGTCAGCCAGTCTGCACGCAACTTTCGTATTGATATTACGGCACCACGCAGCATGCATTTACGGGCCGCCCACACCGGCAACTGGATTGTTTCGCAGCGCACTCAGGGCCAGTTGATTCATATCAGTGCCCGTATGGCGGTACACCATGCGCGTTATCCGGGACCGAGTACTGTAGACGAAAGCCAGTTCAGCCCGCTTTTTGAGGTCAGCACTTTTCCCAGTTGGGCAGCCGTCGGCAAGGCCTACTGGTCACGCGCCGCCGACAAGGCGGCAGTCACCCCCATTGTCCAAAAAACCGCCGATACAGCAAGTCATGGACTGCAGGGCTGGGATGCGGAAAAAGCCCTGTATACCTGGGACTCTCACAATATTCGCTATGTCGGACTGGAACTGGGTGTCGGCGGTTATGTGCCCATCTCGGCCAGCAAAACCCTGGAAACCCGCTATGGAGACTGCAAGGCCCACGCCACCCTGCTGCAAGCGCTTTTCAATGCCAAAGGCTTCAAACTTTATCCAACATTAATCAACTGGAATAATGTTTTCACCCTGCCGCCGCTGCCCACGCCTTTCTGGTTTAATCACGCCATCGACTATGCCCCGCAGCGTCATCTTTTTCTGGACAGTACCGGCACCTACGAAACACCGGGGCAGCTGGCTATTGGTGAACGCGACAAACCCAGCATTGTCACTGGTCCGCATCCCCGGGTAGTGACCACCCCTGGTGCCGAGCCCGATGCCAACCAGTTGGACTATGCGGCTGATGTGACCCTGCACCAAAATGGTGACTTAAGCGGAGTTGCCAAGATGCAGACCAAAGGCTGGTGGGCCTGGATGTATCGGCAAAGCTTCGCTTCCATTCCGCCCTCAGCCTATCATCGGGTGATGAATGCCCTGCTGTTGCCGGATGGAGGCGGGAGTGGCACCTTTGTGCCAGGCAATCCGGACATTCTCGACCAACCCTTTGCCGTAACTGCGCATTGGCATACGGTGGCTTACACCCATGTTGGCAATCATATCAGTTTTCCCATTCCCTCCGGCCCCTATCTGACTCCCGGCCTTTCCGCCACCGCCCGACCCATGGAAGCATTGACTCGGGTCATCGGTCCGCTGCAGCGTCAACATCCCGTCACCACCTACCTCGGTGGCATTCACTGGACAACGACTATTCATCTGCCATCTGGTTATCAGGTGCAATATCTACCGCCCGCACAACAACTCCATAATCAGGCGGGAAGTTTCACTTATAACCTCACCCAGCAAGAACACAGCGTCATCGTACACTACACCCTGCAACTCCAGCGGGTCGTGTACAACCCTCAGCAATATCCGGCCTTGCGCAAGCTCCTGAAACTGGATTATGCCGCGCAGCAAAGCCCGATTATCCTTGTTCGCCAATGAGTTCAGGAACCCTGCACATGACCCGTCATCTCACCCCCAAAGCGGCTTTATTGACTGCCGGTTTTATCCTCCTGGGTGCCAGCGCCAACCCGGCTTTTGCCCGGGAACCCGCCCAGGTGAATTATCAGGTGTTACTCCTGCGTCAGGAACTGAGCGTCCAGAAAAACGGGGCCTATACCGACAGTATTGACCGGGTGATTCAACCGCTGACCATGGCTGGGGTACAGTCCCAATCCCAGATGCAAATTGGCTATCCGGCCAACTTTGCTCAGGTGCATATACTCGAAGCCTATACGGAAACGGCCTCGGGCGTTAAACATCCCGTACCGGCCGATGCCATTTATACCCAATCCAGCCCGGATGCCCTGAGTGCCCCTTTTTTAAGTGATGGTCGCATCCAGAGTGTGGTCTTTCCGGCGGTAGCGCCCGGAGATACGCTGCACATCCGCTACACTATCCACTATGATCATCCCTATTTGCCGGGTATCTACGCCATCAGCACGCTCTTGTCCCCTAATGTCCCCGTCAGCAAGGCACAAATCATTTTGCATACACCTGCCGCGCAAAAACTCTATGCCGCCCAGCAAGGGGATGCCTGGCATGCCGTATCCGTCAGTCACGCTAAGGATGCGGCCAGCCGATCTTTTGAAACCAGCCTCAGTAAGGTTTCCTATCCTCCACTGGGGAGTCCGGCACTGACGCAATATGCGCCCCTGGCGGTGATTTCGACGGCAGAACACTGGACTGAAGTCGCCAAGGCTTACAATCAGCTTGCCACCCCCGCCATGCAAATGACCCCGGAATTGCAAAAAGCCGCTGAACATATTGCGCATGGGGCGACGGGGCTGGATGCGGTCAAGGTCATTTATCACTGGATGCAAAAAAACATTCATTCGGTATCCATCAACTACGCCAATGCCGGCTTTACGCCACCCAGCGCGAGCAGCACCCTGCAACGCGGAGTCGGCGACAGTAATGCCAATGCCGTATTGCTTTGCACCCTCTTGCACGCCGTCCATATTGAAGCAGTACCGGCCATGATTTCCACCTCCGCGCGCTTTCACCCCTATCCTGCTGTGGATCCCTTTGCCTTTGGTCATTTCCTGGTGTACCTGCCCGCTTATCATTTATTTCTGGATCCCACTTCGCGCTATGCCAGCATCCATAGTTTGCCCCTGGAGGATGCGGGCCGACCGGTGCTCATTACCGGAAAAAATCCACGCATGACGCAAACCCCTTTGCCCGATCTCAGCTTGCCGCTCATCGACAAACACAGCCAACTCCGCTTGAGCGCCTCCGGCACCATGCACGACCAGACCGTCGAAATACGCCGGGGTTATGCTGCCCAGGACATCCGCTCTGCCCTGATGGGCAGCAAGGGACGCATGTTGATGAAAGGCTTGCGCAACGGTTTTTATGAACAGGGAAATCTGGGGCAACTGGAAAGCATTGCTTTTCAGAACCGGAAAAAGCTCGACCAACCTCTGGGCCTGAAAACCAGCGCCGTAAAAGACGGCCTGTTTATACCCGGTCATAGTGTCGCCATGATCATGCCCACGGATACGTCCATGGCCAAGCCTCTGCAGGCCTTTACTGCAGAGAG
>DYJM01000255.1 GCA_020723125.1 Acidithiobacillus ferrivorans | reverse complement strand
GGGACAGGGAGCGGGAGCTGGTGATCGACCCTGTGCTGGTCTATTCCACCTACCTCGGGGGGAGTGATTATGATTATGGCGAGGGCATCGCCGTAATGTTTTAGGGGACGCTCGTGCAGAACGTGCCTAGTTTTCTAAGAGCGCACACGTATACACGGTCATGGATTGGTCGTCAGCCAAGTGCCGGAGCCAGGCGATAAAGTCATCCCGATCGTTGTTGTTGAGGGAATTGCTTTCCCCAACACCGTATTTGGGGTGCGAAAGTTAAGTTATATGTTATGCGGCCTGCACCGCACAAAAAAGGAGCCAAAAATGAACCTCAGCAAGTGCAAGCCCATCGTTTTTAGTCTGGCAGTCAGTGGACTGCTCTTGGTCGGACTGTTCCTGCTACTGAATGGAGCACCACAAATGGCCTGCGCCAGTCCCGGCGACCTGTTCGACACGCCCGGCGGGGGCGGCGATTGCTCCCCATCTAACTCCTACGCCCTGCAAACCGCCCTGAGCACGGCTACCGACAGGAAAGGTTCTCCCATCGACCCGGGAGGCAGCACGTTTGATTCGGGCGCCGCGGGAGGCATCTTGATTGACCATAACACCCGCGACATCAGCCAAATTCCCGCGCAGTGGCTCGAGGCCGCCAAGCAGAATGTAATTTGGGCATACGGTTCCACCTCGCACGGCACACAACTCTGGACCGGGGCCGAATATCTCAGTGCCCAGGTCTCCCCGCCAACGTATAATTTTCTCAAACATTGGCGGACCCCACCTGCGCAATCCACGCCGCCCTATCTGCGGATGGGCTACGACAGCAGTTGGAGTTGGGATGCCTCCGATTTCATCGATGACGCTCGCACAAGGCTCAATGCCGCCCCGCAAGCCACAGCCTTTATGTGGTCATGGTGCGGGCAATTGTCCGATTCTTCCCTGCCCCATCCCGATACCGTCAACGCATACCTGAGCGCCATGCAGCAACTCGAGAGCGAATATCCCAACGTGACTTTTGTCTATATGACCGGCCACACCGACCGGTGGGATGCAGACCTGCTCAATAGTAACAACAATCTCATCCGCCAATTTGCAGCGGCTCATAATAAGGCGCTCTATGATTTTGCGGATATCGAGAGTTACCTGCCCGACGGCACACCCTACGCGACTCCCAACGATGACTGCCCGTGGTGCCAGGATTGGTGTAATGCCCATCCCGGCGACTGCCCTGGTAATTTTTCCTCGATGAATAATTGCGCCCACTCGCATAAACTCAATTGCTACCTGAAAGGCCAGGCCTTTTGGTGGCTTTCCGCCCGCCTGGCCGGGTGGGATGGCTCCGTACCGACAAATTCCTACATTACAGTGGCATCCGG
>DYJM01000254.1:696-1362 GCA_020723125.1 Acidithiobacillus ferrivorans | reverse complement strand
GTATGAGCACGTTGACCGTGAGCCTGGATGTGCCACGCGACTTGCTGGGAGCACTCGAGGTCCCGCGGGAGCAATTGGAGGCCCGACTGCGAGAATTGATTGCGTTGGAGCTGTTCCGGGAGGGTCGTATCTCTTCAGGGAAGGGGGCCGAGTTACTGGGGCTCTCCAAGCTGGAATTCATCCAACTGCTGGCGCAGCATGGACTCTACTACTTCACCGAGTCACCGGAGGAACTGGTGGCCGAAGTGAAGATGTTGGAGGAACTATTGGATGAATCTAGCCTGGTCGCTGGGCCAGGGAGCAACGCGTGATCGTAGTAGCCAACGCCGGCCCTTTGATTGCGCTGGCACAGAGCTGAGGCGCGAGGCGTGAATAAGGCCGGCACGGTGGGAACGTTGATTGTGGCGAAGAAGCGGGGGTTCATCTCGGCAACGCCTTTGCTGGATGGACGCCGGGCTGCAACCACAGATGACACAGATTTCACAGATTGGAAGGATCAAAGACCACAGATGACGCAGATTTCACAGATTGAGGGGGGCTAATCAGTGCAATCCGTGAAATCTGTGGTTCAGGAGTTCCTCTACAAAGGCCTGACCTATGCCATCATCGAAACCACAGATGACGCAGATTTCACAGATTGAGGGGGGCTAATCAGTGCAATCCGTG
>DYJM01000254.1:0-596 GCA_020723125.1 Acidithiobacillus ferrivorans | reverse complement strand
AAATCTGTGGTTCAGGAGTTCCTCTACAAAGGCCTGACCTACGCCATTATTGGCGCAGCGATGGAGGTGCATCGCATCCTTGGACCAGGTTTCCTGGAGTCGGTCTACGAAGAGGCCCTGGCTCATGAATTCGACTTACGCGGCATTCCGTACCAGCGGCAGGCCAAACTGGCTGTGCGCTATAAGGACATTATCGCCGGTGAGTTCCGTGCCGACTTTCTGGTGGATGGCAAGGTGGTGGTCGAATTGAAGGCCCTCAAAGCCCTGACCGATGGCGACGAAGCGCAACTGCTGAACTACCTCAAAGGCACTGGCTACCGCGTCGGCCTGCTGCTGAACTTCGGGGCACCGTCGCTGGAATACAAGCGCCGTGTGCTCTAATCTGCAACCACAGATTCCACAGATGACACAGATTTACGGAGATCAATCTGTGCAATCTGTGAAATCTGTGAAATCTGTGAAATCTGTAAAATCTGTGAAATCTGTGAAATCTGTGGTTCTCAGCTACGTGGACGACATCGCCCGCGGCACCATCGCCGCTCTCTCCTTCCTGCAGTCCGGGGCCCCAAATCCGAAAGCCACAGATGGCCGCGATT
>DYJM01000253.1 GCA_020723125.1 Acidithiobacillus ferrivorans | reverse complement strand
AATCAATGTAGAAGGGCAGGTCGGCAGGCGGCAGGCTGGATGTCGGCGCGGCGGGCGGCGCAACTCCCATCATTGTCGCGGACGGTGAAGCGGGCGCGTCGTACGGGGTGGGCGCCCCGGTTCCAGACGGGGCGGCCGGCCGCGCCTGCGCGGTCAACGCGACCATGGTATTGAAAGCGTTCGGGTCGGCCTGGTTGGGCGCCCCGGTTCCAGACGGCGCGCCGGTTCCGCCTGGCAAAGGCAGGTTGCAGGCGATCACAACTGCGAAGGCAAGCAGGGTAGTTATCGGGATTTTGAATTTCATTGTGCTTCTCCATGTACAAAAATTTCTTGCGCAGCGCGCAAACTTTGTCAGGTAGTTCAATATCAGCCGCCAGCTACTGGGATTCAGATCTACCAGAGCCGCGTGGTTTTATCGCTCAGGTGGCGGCTGATGCGGTAGTAGATTTCCAGCGCCAATAAGGCCATCAGCCAATCGGTCTCCTCGGCTGTCAGATCAGGGTCCAGGTTGCGGTACAGCGGCGGCACGGGGCCTTGCAGGAATTGCAAATGCTGGCTGAGGATCATATTGTTGTTGAACTCGGCGATCTGGCGGCCGCGCATCTCCACCGGGCTGTAGGTCGGATCGAGGTACCCCGGCCTCAGGTAATATACTTTCACGGACACCCGCAATCCCAGATATGGGCGTTGGTGTTGGTAATGCCCCAGGGGACGCTGATCCATGCCAAGCAGCGTGATCTCGTCCCCGCGGGTGTGTATTTGCCCCAGGGGGATGCCATCCACCCGCACCTGGGCCGCGTTGAGGGCGATATCCAGCCGGTAAGCGCCTTTGGCAGTGCGCACTTCCATCGTCCCCTTGCCGAATTTGAGCTGCAAATCGAAGGTCAACCAGCCAGGGGTTTCCGGCTGGCTCAGACTCTTCAGCGCCCCCCGGTAGTGCAGCGATGGCCCGATTTGGAGGCCAGCAATTTCCAGATGGGAGGCGAAGTCAGCCAGCGCATCCGGCTGCCAGGGCAGCAATTCGGCTTCGGCCAGATAAGCCCCGCTCTCCTTTTCGAGGGCTTGGCTTGCGCCCTGGAAAACCTTTTCGCCGCGGCGGAGGAAACGCATAAACACCCAGCCCATGCCAAACAGCAAAAGCATGGCCAGCAAGCACGCGCCCCAGATAGTCAAAAGCATCAAGATAGGAAATATCGCATCAGCATTCATATTGCAAATCTTCACCTCAATAGAATATCCACGAAGTTCACCAAGAACACCAAAAATACAAATACACAACAAAATCTTGGTGAACTTTGTGCCCTTCGTGGATTCTATGGGAACACATAGGCATCGAAGACGATCCCGCTGGCGTCTATCTGCCGCGCGACGA
>DYJM01000081.1 GCA_020723125.1 Acidithiobacillus ferrivorans | reverse complement strand
CAAGGAGGCCCCTCTCATAAAATATCACTTGACGCAGTCTGACCTTGTATGATATGCTATAGATTGTTATTCTTTCGCGGCTTTGATCGCTGGCGAGGGATTTTGGTTGCTGATTGTACACTTCGTTCTATGAAAAGGAAGAGAAGATTCATGTGGCACCGGAATATAAAGTAGGGGTTCGCTTCAGGAAGCGGCGAGAAACGTACGGGATCAACCTGCGCCGGCTGGCACAAAAAACCAGCTTATCGGCTTCTTTTTTAAGTTAGGTGGAGCGGAATAATACCAACTTGTCACTGTCTTAGCTGCAACTTCTATCAGAGGCGTTGGATGTGTCACTGCTGTATTTTCTGGCGGAAGAGCTGCCAGGAGATGGAAACCAATCCATCCGAACCAATTTGGCAGAGGAAAAACAATTGGAGGGCTATAATCTAGTGGTAACAGTTGATTCCCACCTAAAGCTGATCTTGCATAAATCTGGTGTGGTGTACGAACTGCTGGTGCCCAGCATGAGCCGCAAAATACTGACTATATCGGGCAAATTGGCTTACGGTTCCAATAAAGTCGTCCATCGGTTACTAGAACCGACCGAGGAGTTTATCTACCTGCTTGCCAGACGACTGTTGAGCAGCTTGAGTTCCGGCGAGTATGTCCTGGCCCGGGGGATACGATATACTTTGAAGGTAAAGATCTGCTCAGAAGGGCAGGTGTTTACGAAGGGGTGACGCCAAATGGATCTCGGTGATTTCCCCCGCGGTTTTCTGACGGTTAGAGTATAGTGGGGTAGGCTTGATTAGGGAGTCGATATAGGACTGCAGGGATGAATGGTGGAATGCTGCACGATCTGGTTATCCGAGACGGAACACTGGTAACAGTAAGTGAAATCATCCAGGCTGACCTGGGAATCCAAAATGGAAAGATCGCCACAATCGGCCAAGGCCTGAAGGGAAAAGATATCTTATCTGCCAGGGGGATGCTAGTGGTACCCGGAGCGATTGATACCCATGTGCACCTGGAAATGCCCACGCCCGCCACGGTTTCCAGCGATGACTGGCGCAGCGGAACCATGGCTGCGGCGCATGGCGGCACCACCACGGTCATTGACTTTGTTGAGCCGGAAGCTAGGCAGTCGTTGCTAGCAGCCCTGCAGCAAAGAAAGGCTCAAGCAGAAGGACGGGCGGCGATCGATTACAGCCTGCACATGACCCTCTCTCAAGCCGATGAAGAAACGTTGGCCGAAATCCCTAAGGTATTACAGGAAGGCATTTCTTCATTCAAAGTCTATACAGTTTATGAAGGTCTGAGGTTAGATGACCATGGGATGGTGCAGGTGTTAGCGGAAGTTTCCCGATATGGCGGGTTGGTGATCGCGCACGCTGAGAATGAAGCCATCGTCCGGCATGCCACGCAGGCGCTGCTACGCGCTGGAAAAACTGGGCCGGAGTCGCATCCGCTCAGCCGTCCGGCGGTGGCAGAAGGGGAGGCGGTGGAACGGATGCTGTCCCTGGCGGAATACACTCATGTCCCCATCCTGATAGTCCACGTTTCCACCCAGCGCGGCGCCGAGGCCGTTGGACGCGCCCGCCGCCGTGGTCAAACCGCCTTTGGCGAAACCTGCCCGCAGTACCTGCTGTTGGACGATACGGCTTACAGCCAACCTGATTTTGGAGGGGCTAAATTCGTCTGCTCCCCACCGCTGCGTAAGCCGGAGGATAACCAGTTTTTATGGAAAGCGCTGGCTGAAGGCGAGGTGCAAACCGTTGGCACCGACCATTGCCCATTTTTCTTCGTGGGGCAAAAAGACCTGGAGCGGGGTGATTTCACCAGGATCCCCAGTGGCATTCCAGGAATCGAGGCGCGTTTTGCTTTGCTGTACACTTTTGGGGTGCAGGCGGGGAGGATCAGCCTTAACCGCTGGGTAGAGGCGTGCTGCACCGCGCCAGCGCGAATCTTTGGTCTGTACCCGCGCAAAGGGGCGCTGCTTCCGGGAGCGGATGCTGACCTGGTACTGTTTGACCCCAAGCGCACCGTCACCCTCACCGCCGATTTCCTTCACGAAAATGTGGATTACACCCCGTATGAGGGTCTCAAATTGCAGGGTTACCCTGTTTTGACCCTGCTGCGGGGCGAAGTGCTGGTACGCGAAGGTGAGTTCATTGGAACTCAAGGAAGGGGGCAGTTTCTGAAGCGAACGACTAAGAAATGGTGAGAACGGATAGGAATGGACGCTCATGGGCAATACAATTATCCTGCCTGCCTGGCTGATTGCTGATACACGTGAACCACCGTTGCGCCAGTGGGGCGTGCGCGTCGCTGGTGCTGAAATTGCTGATGTAGCCCCGAATCAAACCCTGCGCGAGCGCTACCCTGGGGATGCCGTCATAGAAGCGCTGGGGGCGGTGCTGGCGCCTGGTTTTGTCAATGCCCATACCCACCTTTACGGCATCCTGGCTCATGGCATTCCGCTGAATAAGGCCCCTTCGGGCTTTTGGCTATTTTTGGAGGATTTCTGGTGGCCGTTAGTGGAAAACCGCCTTGACCACGAGATGATCTGCGCCACTACCGATTTGCGCTGCGCCCACATGCTGAAGAGCGGTGTCACCGCCTTTTATGACTGCACCGAGGCGCCGAACGCATTGCCAGGCGTTCTCGCTGCCCAGGCCGAGGTGGTGCGTAAACACGGTATTCGTGCCATCCTTTCTTTTGAGGCAACCGAGCGCGTCAGCGCTGAGAATGGGCAATTGGGCCTGCGGGAGAACGCTGAGTTTATCGACGCTTGCAAGAAAACTGGCGGCCTAGTATCAGGGATGATGTGCATTCACACCACCTTTACCTGTTCTGCCAAGTTCATCCGCCAGGCTTTTGAAATAGCTGGGGATCGCGGTTCCCTGCTGCATGCGCATGTATCCGAAGGCACTTATGAACCAGAACAAGCACTGAAGAATTTCGGCATGCGTACCCTGCATTACTATGATAAACTGGGTGTGGCTGGGCCGGGTTTTCTGGCGTCACAGTGCGTTCAGCTTGCGCCTTCCGAAGTTGAACTGATCGCTCAAAAGGGCATACGCGTTAGCCATATGCCACTTTCGAATTGCGAAGTCGGCGGTGGGATTGCTCCGGTGCCCGAGCTGACCTCCGCCGGCGCTACCATTGGGTTGGGCACCGACGGTTATATTGATGATTTCTTTGAGGTGATGCGCGGCGCCTTCCTGATTCACAAGGCATACCATCAGGATCCGCGGGTGATGCCAGCGCAACTGGTGTGGCACTTGGCTACCGAGGGCGGAGCGAATGCGATTGGCCTGGAGCAGACGGGCCGGCTGGCCATCGGCTGGCAGGCCGACCTGCAGTTGATCGACGCCGATCTTCCTACGCCACTGGAGGAGCACAACCTTTACGAACAGCTTCTGCTGTACCGCAGCGCAGTTAATGTCCAGGCAGTGATGGTGGCCGGGGAATGGCGCGTGCGTGATGGCGATGTGATTGGGGTGGACTGGGCTCAATTGCAACAGCGGACGCATGAGGCGGCTGAACGGTTATGGGCAAACGCGCGAGGCTAATCTTGGTTTTGGAGTTTTACAGTAGCCGCAACTTTTGCTATGTGATTCACCAGCGCAAACCTGGTTTGATCGTATCTTTTATTTCAAAAGGAGTATATTAGAAAAATGAAAACAACGACGTTCAAAGGCCGTGATTTCCTGGCCGAAACAGATTTTACTAGGGAGGAAATTGAGACCATCCTTGATGTAGCGCTCGAATTGAAACGGGATCGGGCGATGGGGGTTTACCATGATCAGCTTTTGCGCAGTAAAACTTTATTCATGATTTTCTACAACCAGTCACTGCGCACGCGCAACTCTTTCGAAGCTGGAATGACTCAACTGGGTGGGCATGCTCACTTCCTGGATCCGGGCAAGATTTACACTCCTGCCCTAGAAGGCAAAGAAGTGGCTTATAGCACTGAACGCGTCTCTGACGTAGCCCGTGTTTTGGATCGCATGGGTGACGCCATTGCCATCCGCTGCTATGGCGACCCGGTGGACTGGGAATATGGCGGCGCGCACAACCTGTTAAAGGAATTTGCCCGCTGGGCGGATATCCCGGTATTGAACATGGAGGATGACATTTACCATCCCTTCCAGGGTCTGGCTGATGTGCTGACGGTCAAAGAGAAATTTGGCGGCTTCAGCGGGGTGAACTTCACCATGTCTTGGGCGTATTCACCCAGCGTCCACAAGCCGCGCGCCGTACCCCAGTCGGCCATTCTGTATGCTAGCATGCTGGGCATGAATGTAACCCTAGCTCATCCTGAGGGTATGGAGTTGGATCCGGCGATCATTGCCCAGTGTAATGAGTATGCCCGGGTCAGCAATGGCAAGTTCCGCATCACCAATGACTTTGAGGACGGTGTGCGCAATGCGCATGTTGTTTATCCGAAAGCCTGGTGTCCGGTGGTGATGTTCAAGCAGCCAGTGGGCGAGGATGATCCCAAGAAGGCGCAGGCGATCTTCGACGAGCACAAGGATTGGAAATGCACCCAGGAAACCATGGCGCTGGCGGATAAGAACGCCATTTACATGCACTGCTTGCCAGCAGATCGCGGTTTTGAGGTGGCTAATGATGTGATTGACAAGACCGAAGGCCCGGGTTGGGTCTCTGCGGTGTTCGATGAGGCGGAGAACCGCCTGCATGTACAAAAAGCAGTCATGTCGTTGGTGATGTAAGAGTTTATAATTCGAGGGGTTTTTGCCACGGGCGGCAAAAACCCCTTCGCGTATTAAAGCTTTATTCCCTTTTTCATTTATCGCCGGTTCGGGTTTGTTTTTTCTAGAAGCTCAGCCGAAAACTGGCAATTTTGAACCTGCGTCAGTTAAGCACCGTTGAAAAATATGCAACAGATGCCCATTCTCTCCACCAAACGCCCTGAGCGCCCTTCGCAGGCATCTAGGCAGGTAGAAAACACAAAAAACCGACTATATTTCGTGCGCATCTGCCCCGTTTTGGTGGCGACCAAGGTCAAATTCGCCACGGTTGCAGCCATCAACAACTGGAACAGGGTCTTCTTTCTACCAAAGTAACGCATCTGGCGGATGCCCAGCCGCACGAGGCGAACTAGGCGATGCGCGGCGGTTTGTCGCATATGTCGAGAGGGCTGGATATCAGCCACATGGATGAGGAAGCAGCTTTGATGGCTTTATACCGGTATGAAGGGGTGATCATCGCCATCCGTGCCAACGCGGCAGCGCTGTTACGAGGAGAGGAAAAAAATCGCCATTTTTCAGACCGGGTAATCCGCGGCATGGTGGCGCGAGGTGGTGTGATTGGGGCGGTACCCTTTAATAACTTCCTGCTTGCCGGATGGAAGAAAGGACAGGCGCCAAGGGACTTGGTGATCATTGACTGGCTGGTAGCCCAGATTGATTATATGTGCCAGGAGACAGCCTTGATGTGGGGATTGGTTCCAATTTTGATGGGAGCTACGGGGTGGAAGACTCACTGGTTGAATTTGATTCCGTTGCCAATTTGCAAAAAATCGCGCCGTGTTTTTCGAGAAAGGCTATTTGGAAGTGGATGTTGCCAACATCATGGGGATGAACTTGCTGCGGCAACCTGAAAAAGTGCTCCCTTAAAAGCAATCAGGATGCGACTGCGTGTAGTTTGACGGGATACCTTAAGAATTCCAAAGGAATTTGCTCTTTGGAAGTCTTGTGTTTCAGATACCTGTAAAGCCGGTAAATTTATGAGTTCTATACCGGTTTAGCCCCCGATCATGCCAGGATTAGATTTTCAGCAGATCAGGATTGATCGGGAAATGATGGACACGAACACCAGTAGCCTGGTAAACGGCGTTGGCGATAGCTGGCAGAGTAGAGATCATCACCGGTTCCGCCAAATTTTTTGCGCCGAAGGGGCCTTCCGGCAAAGCGTTGTCGATGAATTTGAATTCTATTTCCGGCAAATCTAGTGAGGTGGGGATGTGATAAGCGTGGAAGTCCAGTTTCTGGGGGTATCCATCTTTGTACGTGAACCCTTCGGTCAAAGCGTAGCCTAAACCTTGAGCGATGCCGCCCAGCATCTGCCCTTTGGCTCCCAGTGGGTAAATGATCTTTCCACCATCATGAGCCGCCCAGATCTTCAGGACCTTTACCGCACCAGTCCGCCGGTTGACTTCAACTTCAGCGATCTGGGCGCCGTAAGAATACGTGAAGTAAGGTACGCCGGTACCTTTGTCAAAGTCCCAATGAATCTCCGGAATCTGCCAGTAGCCATGTGCAGACAGCTGGAAGCCCATCTGACGGGCGTGATCTGCAACTTCTTTGAAACTAAGAGGTTTTTCCTGAGGCCCGATGTAGCTTTCTTCTACACGAATGAGCTGCGTGGGTTCGCATTGAAAGAGATCTGCCGCGGCCAGATTGAGAAAATGAGCCACTTTTTCAGCGGTGACGCGCACCGCATTGCCACCCACGATGGAAGCACGCGAGGCAACGGTGGGGCCCGAATCGGTAGCGGTCTGAGTGTCAGGACGGAGCATCTCAATCCGGTCAGGGCTGACACCAAGCACTTCCGCGGCGATCAGGGTGAAGACGGTACGACTGCCCTGACCGTAATCGGTCAGCCCGCACTGCAACGTGACGGAATGGTCGTTGTTGATGCGGATATTGGCGGTAGCAAAATCGGTCCCTTCACCACCCAGACCGGAACCGTGGAAATAACAGGCAACACCTATGCCGCGCCGGATAGCTGCGCTGGTTTCCTGCCGGGCATATTCAGTGCGCTTGCTGTCCCAATTGGATTGCCGCCGTACCCATTCCAGGCAGCGATCGGCGGTGGGACGGTGCAGCAGCTTGTTGCCGGAAAAAGCTGTATCGCCTTCTTGAAGAAGGTTCATCAGGCGATAATCAATGGGATCCATTCCAAATTTCTCTGCCATTTCATCGATAAGGCATTCAATCGCGCCGGTAGCTTGGTTGTTCCCAAAGCCGCGGAAAGCGCCGCTATATCCATTGTTAGTGTAAACGGATTCGGTATCCACGGAAGCCGCCTCATAGCGGTAAGGCCCTCCGGCGTGCATGGTAGCCCGCCAGGAAGAGAGCGGGGTCATTGAAGAATATGCGCCGCTATCGGCCAGTAGGTTGGCCTGTATTGCCTTCAATTTTCCTTGCTTATCTGTACCGATTTTGAGGCTAACTTCCATCCACTCACGTTTGTAAGAGGCTGCCATGGATTCCTTACGAGTGAGAATGATACGGACCGGTTTTCCTGTCAGGAGGGCTAGTCTGGCAGCTTGAGAAGAGGTCTGGTAACCAATATCATCTTTACCGCCAAATGAGCCACCGACCGGTGGCTGGATGACCCGCACATAATCCTGATCCAAACCAAGCACCGAGGCGATAATTCCGCGGTTGATGAAAGGGCTTTGATCGTTGGCGAAAACTGTGACGCCGCCATCCACTTCTGGGATTGCCAGAGCACCTTCGGTCTCAAGATAGGCATGCTCCTGGTGCAGGAAAACGTAGCTGCCGGTGAAAACATGGGCCGATTCTTTGATGATCGCTGCCGGCTCACCATTGCGAACGATATGGATGTTGCAGAGATTATTTTTCTCTGTAGGACACTCGTCAGGGATCAAAGGCGATTCGGGTAATTGGGCTTTGTGCGGGTCTGAGACCACCGGCAGCGGTTCCAACTCAAACTCAATGGCTTTTATTCCCTGGATAGCCGCCGCTTCTGTCTCAGCGGCAACAGCCGCGATGGGATCGCCCACATAGCGCACTTTCCCATAGGCTAAGATATAGGCGTCTTTTATGGGCCAGCCCCACAGTCCATTGTTGACAAAATCTACGCTGGTGATGACTGCTTTGACGCCGGGAACCTGTAAAGCTTTCGATGTATCCAGCCTGACGATCTTTCCATGAGGGATCGGACTGCGCAGGACTTTTCCATGAAGCATTCCGGGTAGGTACATGTCGCCAACATATTTTGCTGTGCCCATCACTTTGTCATAAGCGTCCACCTGAGGAGCGGTGGTTTTCCCTATATAATTCAGCTTTGTCATTTGCTTGCTCCTGATCCAGTCGGTTATTTCGTTTTTGCCAAACGTCTTTGAGCGGCATCTTCGATGGCATCAATGATTTGTTCATATCCGGAACAACGGCAAAGATTACCGGCTATGGCCCGGCGAATTTCTTCGCGGTTGGGGTTAGCGTTGCGCGTCAAAAGGGCTTCCCCTGCCATGACCATACCAGGGGTACAATAGCCGCATTGGACTGCGCCGTGATCCAGAAAGGCTTGCTGTACATCACTCGGCCCACCGTCTGGGGCACGGACTCCCTCAATAGTGATCACTTCTTTTCCCGCGACCAGGGGCATTGCCAGCAAACAGGATTTGGTTAACTTCCCGTTAAAAATGACAGAACATGCGCCGCAATCCCCGCTATCGCAGCCCTCTTTGGTGCCTGTCAGCCCCAGCACTTCACGCAAGCATTTTAGTAAGGTCATTTTTTCAGGGACATCAACGGATACGGTTTTTCCATTTAGAGTGAATTCAATGAGCATAATTGTTGTCTCCATCAACAGGCTTGTTATCACACTTGTAGTGCGATAACGAAAGAGCTGGGTTCAATCCTTCAACTTCGAGGTATTATGTTTTTAGGCCATCGCCCGCACATAACTTTTCAAAGGTGTTGCCTGAATGTGCCAATTGACCAAGTATTACTTGTCACTATTGCCGAAGTAAGCATTTCCCGATGAACGTGAGGATCTACCCCGCCTGGAAGAATAAACATCCCTTTCGCCGAGATACGATCTTTTCTCCCAGGATAGCAATATAGGACTGCCAGATAATGGTATTTGATACCAGGAAACCGTTCTGAATCATGAGGCCATACATCGTTACGTAAACCAGCGATGAGAATTTGAAAATCCTAACATCTTAATCGTGTGTTTAGAGGCTCGATTCTAGTAGTAAAGCTATACTTTATATATGGTAGTGTTAATTTCCAAATGCATTATAGCCAACCAATG
>DYJM01000252.1 GCA_020723125.1 Acidithiobacillus ferrivorans | reverse complement strand
TTAGACCGCACTTTACCAAACCAGGCTTTATCTTCTTCAGTGGCTACATTCTGAGCCTGCTGCTGACCGGGGGCCGGAAAACGATGAACCGCGTGGCTCAGACCTGTTTCTGGGTTGACCGCCACTTGGCCAGTTGGGAACGCTTCCTGGCCGAAAACCGCTGGGACCCCACGGCGGTCTGCAAAACGCTCGTGGATACTCTGCAAGTCAAACTGGCTGACGGCCTGAAGGTCCACGGAGCCTACCTGGCAGTCGTGGATACCCTCTTGATTGCTAAGAATGGCCACAAGATGCCGGGTGTCCAGTTCTGGAAAGACCACAGTGGCAATGCCGACCGGGGCGAACGCATCCGGGGGCATCACTGGGCCATCCTGGGCCTGATTGCCTTCAGCCAGACCTGGGGACGATTTCTTTGCCTACCGCTGTTAATGCAGTTGATCTCCGGTCAACTGAACCCATTCATGTTCGTCGTTGACCCCCAGGGCGTAGCAACCTTGGCCACGATTTGGGACAGCGTCCTGCCCTTGATCTTCCAGCTGCATCTGTATCTCAACCAAGCAGCCTTGCGGGTCGTGGTGGATGCTTACTTCGCCAAGGCCCCTTTCATCAACCCGCTGCTGGACAAGGGCATCCACGTCATCAGCCACCTGCGCAGGGACGCAGTCGGTTGGGATGACCCCACCCCTGACCAACGCTCTGATGCCAAGCGGGGCAAAAAGTGGAAGCTGGCCCAGTTATTGACGGCCCTGCCCACCGAGTTGGTCTCGGTGCACTTGTACGGCCAACTGGTCACCGTGCGGGCGGTCTGTCGGGAAGTCTGGCTACGTGACATCAGCCAAAAGGTCAAAGTGGTGGTCATTGAGGGACTCAAAGAGCCCATCATTCTGTTCGCCACCGATCTGACCCTCTCGATGGCCCAGATCATCGAGATCTACGGCGCCCGCTTCACCATTGAGCTGGCTATCCGCGATTTGAAAGAGTATTTTGGCCTGGCCGATTATCAATGCTATCTGGCTACAGCCATTCATCGCTTTGTCCACCTGGCTTGCCTGGCCTTCTGTCTGTATCGGTTGATTCAATTGGACAAAGCTACTGCTGACTGGCTGCCTCCTGCACCCAAGGGTGTTTCGCCCGCCAGCTTCGCGTACCTGCGGCAAAGACTGCAACGCTACGTCGTCGGTCGCATTCTATCTTCCCGGTGCGGCGAAATTCCGAACTTGGAGGATAGCCAATCCGAGTTAGAGGCCATCCTGCGGATTGTAGCCTGAAATCGTGCCTACAACCCCTTTTGGGCATTCCTGGCTTTCAGTTTCGGTGGAAAGCTGCTCTTGGCTTTGATTCCGCCTCGCCAGTGTTTGGAGAAAACCGCAAAAGTATAG
>DYJM01000080.1:7234-9063 GCA_020723125.1 Acidithiobacillus ferrivorans | reverse complement strand
CAATATCCGTGTAAAACCCGGTATAACCCATGAAACCGCCATCGGTGTTGGCAACTATCCCGTAAACAGATCCTATCCCGAATAACTTGGCGCCGGATTGGTATTCCAGATCAACTTCCGGAAGCGTCGCGTTATTTTTGCCGACACCGGGACTGACCCCTGCCGCATTAAATGCACCGAGACCCATATTGAAGTACGCAGGGCCACCCTGAATGACCCGTATTCCCGCATCCTCGGCCTGGGCCTGAGCAGGCAGTGCGATGAACCCGCCCAGCACCATACCCGTTACCATTCCTTTACAAACACCTTGCCAATCTTTCATGAATACTCCTTCGTAATCTTGGTTGCCTACCGACATCGCGCCCTGACGGATGAAACCCTCTCCATAGGCCCGTGCATGAGCGCGCTTGTTGCTTGAAGAAACGGGTCCTACAGGAGCATCCGTCGGAATCCGGGTATTTTCTTCAATGCTCAAATACCGATAACCGGATAACTTCCAGAAAGGACGCCACCAAATGCCCGTAATGCGTGCGATGCAACACACTCAATGTATGGGGAATACTGGGAACCACCGGAATGAGGCACACGCCGACCAGCTGCTCGGGCGACAGCAATGTCGAGGAGAAACCGATACCAATCCCGTTTCTGACAGCGCTGCGCACCGCCGCCAATCCGCTGAATTCATAATGGATATACGGATAGATTCCCGCTTGTCGAAAGGCGTGGATCACATCCTCACGGATGCCGGAACCCTCCTCCCGCCAGATCAACTTTTCCGATGCCAGATCTTCAAGGGGGATGGCGGTCAACGCCGCCAGCGGATGGGAGACCGGAACCAGTGCCGAAATCTCGGTTTCTATCAAGGTCGTCCGTGTCCACTCAACCGGCTCCCGCACCAGGTCTTCTGCGCTTTCAATCAATATCAGATCCACCTCATCGCGGTGGAGCCAGGCCTGCTGACTGTTCATGGTTGCGGTTCGCACATTGACTGCGGGATACTTCCGGCAGTATTCGCCCACCAAGAGGGGTAACAGATACTCGGCATTCGTGTGACTGGCGGATAAACGTAAGGTCCCGCGCAACAAATCTTTGGTTTTGTCACGTACGGCCTGGGCTTCCTGCAGGACCGCTTCCATATTCTCCCCTGTCCTCTGGAGAATCCGGCCTATCTCGGTGGGTTCAATACCCCGGGCCGTCCGGTGGTACAGGGGTTCACCCAGCCAGTCTTGCAGCCGTTTGAGCTGGTGGGAGATGGCTGGCTGACTCAAAAACAGGCTCTTGCTTGCGGCCTGCAGATTTCTCAGCTGCGCCACACGCGCCCAAACCAGCAACAACGATGGATCTATTTTTTGCATAAAATGGTATAACCACGCACTGGGACGCTATCCACCCACCCGCATCATAAAAACCGGTGCGGAGCGATCGGGTACGTCCTCAAAATAATGGCGTTCCGGCTTGTCATGCCAGACACCCTGCTGAATCTTCTGCGCAATGTGCCGGTCCGCAAGGCCTTCCCGTAATGCCTCACGCAGTTCGAGCCCGGCTTCCTGCCCAAGACAATAGAGTAATCGTCCCGCAGCATTCACACGCACCCGATTACAGGCCGCGCAAAAATTGTGACTCCAGGGCGTAATGAATCCGACCCGCGATGCAAAGCCCGGTACGCGATAGAGACTCGCCGGACCGTCCGTGGGGGAATCCTGCTCGGGCTGTAGCGGACCAAATACGGTTTCTATCAGCGCCTTCGCCTTTTGGGCGGAATAAAAATCACGCTGATAAAGCGTGCTGCCAGCAGAACCCAGGGGCATCAACTCAATGAAACGGATGTC
>DYJM01000080.1:0-7134 GCA_020723125.1 Acidithiobacillus ferrivorans | reverse complement strand
CCACACCCGCCGCTTTGGCTTCGGCAATGAGCTCCGGCAACGCCGGAAACAACAAGGGCTCTCCCCCGGTAAATCGGATATGGGAAACACCCAGCCCGGCAAAAATACGGATGAGCCGTTTATATTCGTTTGCCGTCAGCAGTTCCGGTTTCGGAAACCAGGGTGCCCCGCTTTCCGGCGTACAATACTGGCATCGGAAATTACAGTGGTCAGTCACCGAAATACGCACATAGCGAATGCTTCGTTGCCAGGAATCCTCCAGTGTCTGGGGCTTATCCTGCATGGGTCATCACCTCCCGATATCCCGCATCTGCAGGCACTTTTTCAGGAATGGACTGCATACCAACAGCCGGTCTTGTCGTGATCCACGCTCCCGTGCACAGATAACTGGCAGGTTCCTTTAATCCGTTCACTATGTGCCTTCTACCGTCGTTTTACGTGCGGGGGTGACTTTGCGCATCGACTTCCGCCGCCACCTGGGCAATGCTCCGGGCCAGGCACGCTTCGGACTCCGTCAATTCCCACTCGCGTTCACTCTCCACAGACACCGGATGCTCTGCGCAGGAGCCTGATAAACTTTGCCGGGTCTGGCTTTGGTATAAAAAGGCGGCATAATCCAGCACCTGATCGTTATCGATGACCTTTACCGCCGCATCCAGGGTGACGGAATCGCATCCGCACAGCTGCTCTGACACGGCCAGGAAAGCCGCATCCAGGGCACTGTGTAAACGCAACGCCAAGGCCCGTTGTATGGCTTGCTGAGGATCAATTTTCTTCATTGTCTTCTCCTGTTCAAGATACATCCCATCCAGACTATCTCTCGACCCGCGTCAGCGCCGAAGGTTTGAAATTTTCCGAGGCCAGCAGAAACTGCCGGTAATGTTGTCGGACCGACATGAACCGATACAGCGCATAGCCACCGGTGAACCCGGAAAGCAGGATAAACAGGGCACCAATGGCGATGACCCATGAATACCCAAAGAACCGAATCAAGACCAGTCCCGAGATATTGAAATCCAGCGTTGTCCGTAAAAACGAATAGAAAGTTCGGCGATTCGCCGCCGCTGTCCGGTCCAACGCGAGCCAATCCCTTAACACCAGCTTACTTTTCGGATAGCGATGAAAATGATGACGATGTGCATCCAGAAACCGGAAATGCCAGTGCTTTGCGGAGGCAGCACGGGACTGCCCTTTAATCATGCGCATCCCATTTGGCACAGCGTTCTATGCGATCCAAATCCCGACGATGCTGGCGGATGCGCATGAACTGCAGCACCCCCGTCACCAACAGGATGAACGCTACCATAAACCCCAAATAAAGCAGCGTGTCCCAAACACGCCCTTTGAAAACCGCCAGAAAGACAATCGTCGCAATCACCAGCGTCGTGAAAGTCTTTATGTAGTCCATGAAGGTGCGTGTTCCGGCAAAAAGCGTTCGGTCCATCGCCAACCAATCCCGAAGGATCATTTCTTTTCGGGAATAATCATCGTAGGGGAGTCGCCGCAAAATGCCCCCTTATGCGTAGATCTTGCCGGGATAGAGGGTGACCCGCGCCTTGTCCGTCCAGGCCTCCTGAATCTTGCCGATACTCTCGGGATCGTCCAGCGTTTCGATGATCGTTCGTGCCCAGTGATCCAGATCGGCACTGCGCAGCTTGGGCAGCCGAAGAACGGTCGATGCGAGCCTGGAGCCCCATCCAAACTTGGGGCCATTGAGATAGGTGAAGTGGCCCTGGGCGGCACTGTCCTCGCTCGCTTCGCGGACAATGATTTCCCCCAGGCCTTTGCTGCGCAGACGCGCATCGGAGGACAAGGGACTGGCGCCATAACAACTGACGTGAACAATCCGGCACCCGCCGATTTTCGCCGCACTGTGGATCATGCGCCGGGGAATTTCGATATGCACTTCCTCAAAGTCCCCCCGCCTGGCGGGCGGCAGATCGATGCGACTGCGTCGCTCCTCACGATGAATACTCACCAGATTGATGACCGCATCCGCCTGCGACAGCAGGGTGTCCAGCGTGCTGGCATCATATTCCCTGATCTGATGGACATGGACGTTGTTGAGGGCCGCGAATGCGGGTTTCAGTGCCCCGGCTTTCCGCGTACTCACCAGTACCCGACGTTCTTTTTGTGCCAGCTGCTGGACCAGCTTCTGCCCGAGAAAACCGCTCCCGCCCATGACCAGCACATCATAGGATCTCACTTCCTGTGTCATCTGCGTAGGCTCCTTCAACATTGCTGCCGACCGTGATAGAGGTTCACGACATGCTGCGCCTCAATAAAGAACAGCCAGCGCTCGACACCAAATCCGGTCAACACCAATAAAGCCGCCAGGACCGCAAGGGCAGCCACCTGCCCCCAGAGCGCGATGGCCAGCAAAGCCAGCGGCAGGATGATGGCAATGAGATACATCAGTATCTTGATGCTTTTGGCCTTGGCAGGCGGAAGCCGATGTCCAAATTCTTCCGTCAGGAATGTACCAAAAGTGTGTCCTTGATCCAGAATCCGCACGGAAAAACGATTGAAACCGGTGGCCGTGCGAATGGTCGGTCCGCCTGGGCGACTGATCCAGAAGTAATAAATCCCCTTGAGCACACCCGTAGCCACGAGCAGGGCCGCTGCAATACCGATCAGCGCGGGGTCCGGCTGGCCCGTCGTGATCTGCTGAATCGCCGCTAACCAGGTGGCCCCTATGGCCAGTCCCATCGCATAAAAGTTGGCGGGAACCAGTGGTGTATTCCATTGCCGCATCGTCCGGAGCACCGCATAAATCATGCCCTGACAGAAAATCGTGATCAGACCGATAATCGCCGCCAGGTTGGCGAGAATCAATCCGATAGCGTCGTGGGTACCGCCCGTGAAAAAGACCCAGACCAGGTATAAAAAAGCAAAGGGATAGTACATCACCGCGAAAACGCCCTCGCGCGCCAGCCACGAGGTTCTCCATCGGGTAAACGCTCTCCAGGCATTTTTCGGATTCGCCAGATGCGCGGTGGATGACAGCAACCCGATGGAAACAAAAGCCATGGAAATAATCAGCGCTATCATGGTCTGCAGTGGATTGAGTCCACCGTCAATCTGGAAATCATTGACCAGCGCCGTCAGGGCCATGAGGCCAAAACCACCCCCTGAAAAAAGGGTCAGAAAGATTACTGCTAATGCAGGATGCATACGGCTTCTCCTTTACCGGGTAACGGCCTGATGAATCCAGTCCTTGACCTGACGGATTCCCCGTTTTCTGAGATGTTCCGTGGGAATGGGCCGGGTTGGGCGGGGCGGCAGATACTTGTTACTCGGCTGATAATTCAGCTCCGGCATCAGCTCATACCCGCCTCTTTCCCGGACAGCGCGACTGACTGGACTCTCCGGATCATCAAAATCACCAAACATGCGTGCGTGGGCCGGACAGGTCAAAACACAGGCCGGTTGTCGCTCTTCTTCCGGAATTTCCATGTCGTAGATGCGATCCACACAGAGTGTGCATTTCTTCATGGTTCCAGAGGCCCTATCCAGTTCCCGGGCTCCGTAAGGACAGGCCCAGGAGCAGTAATTGCAGCCCATGCATTTGTTTTGATCCACCAGGACAATCCCGTCTTCCGCTCTTTTATAGGAGGCGCCGGTCGGACAAACCGTCACACACTCCGCATTTTCACAATGCATGCAGGACATGGGAAAATTGATGGTTTTGTTATGCGGATAATCCCCCAGCTCAAAATGCCGTATGCGGTTGAACCACACCCCGGAAGGCTGCGCGCCATAGGGGTGATAGTCGGTCAAAGCGCCCGTGGTCCCACTGGTGTTCCATTCCTTACAGGCAACCGCGCAGGCATGGCAACCTACGCATGTGTCCAAATCGATAACCAATCCTAGTCTCATCCGATGCCTCCTTAAGATTTCAGGTTGACGGGCGGGTGCGTGTGATAGCGCAGGCGGTCCACTGGTCGCGGCTCATCCGGTAATGGCTTGATGGTGGGGAAGGTCGGCCAGGTGCCTTCTTCGCCAGGAGCGGCCGGATAAATGCGCACCCGTAAATCATACCAGGCCGCCTGACCGGTAATCGGATCCGAGTTGGTCAAACGCCTTTCCCCCGTCTTCTCCGGCAAGAGCTCTGAGATCAGATGGTTCATCAAGAATCCGCGTGCGGCTTCCGGGGCATCGGGCGAGAGTGCCCAGGCCCCGGACTGTTTGCCAATGGCATTCCAGGTCCACACCGTGTCTTCCTGACAGCCTTCGATCAGTTTGACCTGAACCCGAATTTTACCATTATGGCTCTCCACCCATACCCAACTTTTATCGGCAATGCCAAGATGCTCGCCACGCTCGCGATTCATATACAGAAAATTCTGCGCAATGATTTGCCGCAACCAGGCATTCTGGCTATCCCAGGAATGGTACATCATCATGGGCCGTTGATTGACCGCGAAGAAGGGATATTCTTCCGCACTGACCCGTTGTTGTTCCAGGGGTTCGTACCAGAAAGGCAGCGGATCAAAATATTTGACCAGCCGCTCCCGGTCTGCGGGCTGTGTGGGCCGAGGTCCGTCATAAACCCCTTCTCCGGCCAGGCGGAAACGTTGCAAGGGTTCCGAATAAATCTCGATAAACATCGGCTCGGCTTTCGGGATATAGGCCGCCTCCACCGCAAAATCCAGGTAGGCCTGATTGACGAAGCGGAAATACCGGATATTCAGGGGCAGATGGTGTTGAAAAAAGCTTTGGTGATCGATGTAAGCTTCCCACTGACGCGGGTTAGGTTCCCCGCGCAGATGCTGATCCCCATTTTTGCCCCGCCAGCCGGAAAGAAAGCCAATCCCGGGCTCTTTCTGGTAATTAACAATGAAATCCTTGTAATCCTGGTAGCGCTTTTCGCCGTTTTCGTGCACAAAGGCGGGAAACTGGAGTCTTCCCGCAAGATCCACCAGCACTTCCTGCCAGGCGCGCACATCACGATTTGCTTTGAGGATGGGGTGACGGATCGAATCGCATACGGCATCGGTCTCGGAAATCGGACGATCCAGCATGGACAAGGTATCGTAGCGTTCCAGATAGGTCGTATCGGGCAAAACGAGATCGGAAAAATTGACCATTTCCGAATGATAGGCGTCCGACACCACGATAAACGGGATGCGATACTCACCATCCTCCGGATCCTTTGCCATCAACATCTTCTGGATTTCTACGGTGTTCATGCTGCTGTTCCAGGCCATATTGGCCATAAACAAAATCAGCGTATCAATGCGGTAAGGATCATAGTTGTGGGCATTGGTAATCACCATATGCAGCAAGCCCTGAATGGAAAGGGGCGTTTCCCAGGAGAATGCCTTGTCAATCCGCTTGGGGTTCCCTTGCTCATCAATCACCAGATCTTCAGGTCCGGTCGGGTAGCCCAGGGGAGATGAGGAAAGCGGCTGGTTGGGTGCGCTGTGTTGCGCCGGCTTGATGGGCGGTGGCACCGGCTTCGGATAGGGCGGCTTTGCGCAAAAACCGCCGGGGCAATCGATGGTGCCGAGCAGAATCTGCAGCAAATGAATGGCACGGGCCGACTGAAACCCGTTGGAATGCGCAGAAACCCCGCGCATGGCATACATGGAGACCGGACGGCCGATGAACTTGTCGTGTTTACGCCCCGTCCAATCCGTCCATTCACACGGTATTTCAATGGTCTCCTCAAAAGCTACCTGGGCCATCTCCAGAGCGAGACGCTCAATGGTTTCCGCAGGCACGCCGGTGATTTTACTCACCTGTTCCGGAGCATAGGATGCATCCAGATATTTTTCGATCATCAAGGACATCACGGTACGCACGGTGCGTCCGTCCGGGGTAATATGCTTATCCAACAACGACAGGGAGGGATTGGCGCCCGCTTCCATGCCATCGGCGAAATTCTGGGTACACATATCCCACACCTGTGGATGACCGGCAGCATTGCGCCAAAACAGGCCATGATCACTGCTTCCCGGTGCATCAATAATCAGAAAAGGCGCATTGGTGTAGCGGACCAGAAAATCCCAGTCGAAGAGTTCTCTTTCCAGCAGGACATGGACCATGGATAAGGCCAATAGTCCATCGGTGCCCGGTTTGATGGCCACCCACTCGTCGGCAATTGCCTGATAGCCTGTGCGTGCGGGGTTAATGGCCACAAATTTGGCGCCTCTGCGCTTGAGCTTCTCCAAGGCAATTTTAATGGGATTGGAGGCATGATCTTCGGCGACCCCCCAGAGCATGAAATACTTGGTACGATCCCAGTCGGGATCGCCAAATTCCCAGAAGGCGAAGGGCATCATGTAGAGCCCGCCGGCGGCCATATTGACCGAACAGAACCCCCCATGGGCTGCCCAGTTCAGCGTGCCAAACTGCTGCGCCCACAAGCCTGTCAGTGCCTGCATTTGATCGCGACCGGTAAAAAAAGCCAGCTTGTCCGGATTGGTGGAGCGGATATGCTGAAGACGTGCCGTCAACATATCCAAGGCTTTTTCCCAGGAGATGGGGACGAACTCCCCTGCGCCCCGGGCCGTTCCCGGCTTGCGCAGCAAGGGCTGGTGAAGTTTCGCCGGAGAATTCTGCTTCATGATGCCGGAGGAGCCCTTGGCACAGAGCACCCCCTGGTTGGTGGGATGATTGCGATTCCCCTGAATGAAGCGGACGTTGTCGTTTTCGACAGTCACTTTAATGCCACAACGACAGGCACACATATAACAGGTGGAATACTCGATCCGCTGATTTTTATGGTCTTCAAAGACCGTCACTTGATCTGCCATCTTCCCTTACCTCTTGCCATCATTGAAGTTCACCATAAACGCGTCCTGCCGCCTTTGCCAATGCAGGTTTTGGATGTTGATATTCATGCAGAGAATATCAGTGCGTTTGCACATGCTGTTCCGAGCGCTCGCCGCGTTCTTCCTGCACATAGGCCTGATAATGCTGAAGCTTGCCCAGATAGCGTTGCAATCCGATTCCCCAAATCAGCAAACCGGCGGCCAGGCTGACATATCCCAGTGCCGCCCACAGTTGCGGTCCAAAAAAGCGGATAAAGGTCAGGCCTGCCAGAATCAGCGTCAACGCCGTGCGGGTGTAGGACAAAAGAGTCCGTTCGTTCGCCAGAATCGTCCGATCCACGGCAAGCCAGTCCCG
>DYJM01000251.1 GCA_020723125.1 Acidithiobacillus ferrivorans | reverse complement strand
GCAAACCGGCCGTCCACGGCTTGAACAGTGCCGTGATGGATTAATTGCCCGTCCAGATAATATTGATAGTGGGTGCCATTTTTAACCGACAGGACCAGACGGTACCATTCGTTGGCATTTATAGCGTAAGAAGAATAGCCAGTAGCCCAAACGCCGATATTACCTGACGTATTGATGAAACAGTCGGCATCATTGGAATTGGTCGGGCTGGTCTGGAACAAAGCATTCCAGACGCCCGGTACTGGCACCTTGAAATCGATCAGCAACGAATACTCGTTGACATAGGCGCCGCCGCCGTTGGAGGCTATGCCATGGGTTATTTTATAATTGCTGCCAACCCCGATTTTGACTGCACCATTTCCGGCGTCAGGGCCGGCAATGGCTTCATGGCTGCCTACTAATTCCAACGGCAAACCCAGCCCTGGTTCCGCTTTCAATAGATCAGCCGGATCGTCAAATTTCCATTTGCCGACCAGCTTACCAGTGGTGACCGTGGTGTCGCTGAGGCTGTGGCCATAGCCGCCAAGCTGAACCACTTCGCTGCTATCCAGCGCCCGGCTCCAGATCGCCGTCTCCGCCACATCCAGCGCACCATCTTCACCGTCATTATCGGCAAACAGCAACACCGTATTCTCCAGGGCGAAACGACTGTCGATATCCTGTTTGGTGCCATCGAGCAGTAGTTGACCGTCAAGATAATATTTATAAAAATCACCGTTTTTTACCGAAATGATCAGCCGGTACCATTCCTGCGGTATCAATTTATAAGGACCATAGCCGGTCGCGGCCGTGCCGATGTTGCCCGTCGTGTTGATAAAGCAGTCGGCATCGTTGCTGTTCGCCGGATTGGTCTGGAAAAAAGCCCGCCAGGTGGCAACCGTATCTATTCTAAAATCGAACTGCAATGAATATTCGTTGACAAAAGCGCCGCCGCCGTTTGGCGCCATGCCGTGTTCCACGATGTAATGACTGCCGGTGTCAATATGGGCGGCTTTGTTAGTAGCCGTTGGGCCGTCAATGATTTCATGGCTTCCCACAAGCTGCAGGTCTTTGCCGTAATAACCTTCCAGCGGATTATCGGCGTTATCAAACTTCCATCTGCCATCGGCTTGCAGCGGATTTTTGGGTAATTCATGGCCAAATCCGCCCAGTGATTGCACCTGATAAGTAGTCAGGGCAACATCCCAGATGGCGACTTCAGCCACATCGATTTCGCCGTCATCGCCGTCATTATCGGCAAACAGCAGCAGGATCGCTTCCAGTCCAAATCGGCCATCAATTTCCTGGACCAGGCCATCCATCAAAAGCTGGCCATCCAGATAATAGCGGTAATGCGTGCCATTATTGACAGAAATTATCAGGCGGTACCATTCATCGGTGG
>DYJM01000079.1 GCA_020723125.1 Acidithiobacillus ferrivorans | reverse complement strand
GGCCGCATAGCCGGAAAAAAAGTCGGGCAGGGCCTGGACGACAATGGGCAATCTTTCGCGACTGACCGTGGCCAGCCTCCATTCTGCCCGCAAGCCGTAAACAGGATGATGGCTGCAGATGGCTGCGCCCCAAAAGGAATCAGCTTGGGACCAGCGATGTTCCGCAACGCTGAGCAAATGCTGTTTCGGTGCGTGGCGCAAACCCACGTACGGTCCCACGAAAGGGATCTGCAGGTCGCTGGCCAGATCGGTGAGCATATGGTCGAGGCGATGGAGGGCATCACGGATTTCTGGTGAGTTTGCCGGTGCTCCCTGCGCTACATTTTTTAGAAATATCAGATGAGGTGATTCCACAAAGGCCTCCTTTTCCCTTATGATTACGACCGTTAAACAAAATGCTGCCAACGATCCTTTGGATTGGCTGGGCATCTTAATGGTATTTGCCGTAAACAGGAAGGCTAATGAAGCAAAAACAATGGGGTATCTGGCTGTTAATTGCTGCACTGAGTGCTTTGGGTGTTGGTGTCGCTCAGGCGAGCGTGTTTCCCTTACCAGAGCACGGCAATGTGGTGGGTACATTGCATGCAGTCACTACGCATCGGGACGATACCCTTCTGGATATCGGCCGGTTTTACGATCTGGGCTATAATCAGGTTACCAGAGCCAATCCCGGAGTGAATCCCTGGCTACCGGGGCAGGCCAGTAAGGTGATCATTCCCGCCCAGTACATATTGCCGCCCAAGCCCTGGACCGGAATTGTGGTGGATATTCCGGCGCGGCGCATTTACTTTTTCCCGAAAAATGATCATGTGGTGTACACCTACCCGGTAGGGGTGTTTCTGCCTGGTTGGAAAGAGAATCTGACTACGACCCAGATTATTGCCAAGTTCAAAATGCCAGCCTGGAATGTTCCCAAAAATATTCATTCCTGGTTCAAGACAAAATTCCACATGGATATTCCCTGGTATTGGCCGCCTGGACCGGAAAATCCGATGGGTGAGCTGGCCATGGAAACGGGCCTTTCAGGGATATTTATTCATGGCACCTATCATCCCTGGGGTGTGGGTATGCGCGCCAGCCAGGGCTGTTTTCAGATGTTCCCTGAGAATGTCGCACAATTGTTTCCCATGGTTCCGGTCGGAACCCCGGTGCGGATCATAGATATGCCTAATCTGGTAGGCGTGCACGATGGCGAAGTCTATTTGCAGTCCTACAAGCCCCTGGACGCCTATCACAAGGGGGTTCCTGAGCTGCAGCGAGCAGTCATGCGTATCAAGGATTTCATGGCGGAAAATCATATTCAGGAGGCGATTGACTGGAGTAAGGTGCGGCGTATTGTCGCCGAGCACAACACCGTGGCCCTGCCCATCGGTGTGAATTCGCCCAGTTATCAGACCCTGGCTGCGGCCTTGCCAGCCAAGCCTTATGCTTATGCGCCCTATGGGCCTTCAGCCAATGGTGCAGCAGTACCGGCGCCTTTGCAACTGGCCAAGCCCAGTGATCGCGAACATTTGCATGTGCAAGTGAGTCTCCCGGACAGCAAGGACCAGTAATTTCGTGAATATTAATTGCCCTTACCGAGGCCCTGTTCTTGCAGCCAAAGCCAGAGCAGGCCAAGGTACTCATGGCAGGCCTCACTGCTGATTTCCATGAAAATGGCTCGGGGTAGCCAGCTATCCAGCTTCAGTTCCCGGACCTGATTCAGCCGATAGTCGGTGGGTACCGGGATCACTTCCAGATGAGACAGACGAAACCAGGCGACAGCCCGAGGCATGTGCAGGGCTGAAGTCACCAGATATATTTTTTGGATATGGTGCGCGGCCAGCAAGGCGCTGGAGTCGGCGGCGTTGGCCGCCGTATTGTAAGAGTGGGTTTCCGGCCATATTGGACTGGTAACATGAAAATCCTGGCGGAGAATGTGTGCCATGGTCGTGGCTTCCGCGGCGACTCCGAAACGTGGCGCCCCGCCACTGGGGACCACCGGTAGCTGCGTTTGTCTGGCGAGTCGCGCTGCTGCCATGAGCCGTACCAAAGTGCGGGCATTGGCGGTTTCCAGGCGGGAATGGGGAGAATCCATGACTTCACCACCACCCAGTACGACAATGGCCCCTGGGCGCTCTGCTCCCGTTAATGGCTGGTTTAGGGGTGGGTAGTGCTTTTCCAGAGGCATGAGCAGCAATCGGGCACCGATCGCGGTTGAAAAAAAGTATAAAATACCCAGCGCCAGAATAATCAGCGTTCGTCCCCAGTATCGCCAGCCCAGCACCTCAATCAGCCAGCCAAGCATGGCCAACAGGAACAAGACTCCCGGCGGTTGGAGCAGCGCCGATGCCAGCGTCAGTACCGTGGTGTAACGCAGTAGCATGGAAACTTCCGGTCAGTCTTCGGTCATTTCATGAAAACTGCGTTCGGCATGGTAGGAAGAGCGTACCAGCGGGCCACTGGCGACATGACGGAAGCCCATGGCCAGTCCATCCAGGCGCAGGATTTCAAATTCATCCGGGGGCACGAAGCGGGCTACGGGCAGGTGGTGACGGGAAGGAGATAAATACTGTCCCAAGGTCAGCAACTCGCAACCCGCTTGGCGAAGGTCCTGCATGACCGCGCGTATTTCATCCAGTTCCTCCCCGAGCCCAAGCATCAGCCCGGATTTGCTGGGAATATCTGGATGTTCTGCCTTGAAGGCCGCAAGTAAATCAAGGGAATGTCGATAATCGGCACCGGGCCGGGCCTGTAAATAAAGGCGAGGCACCGTTTCGAGGTTGTGATTGAATACATCCGGGGGAGCATTGCGGAGCGCCGCCAGAGCTTTATCGACGCGTCCACGAAAGTCGGGCACCAGAATTTCTATGTGGAGGTCCGGGCAATGATCACGTAACGCACTGATTACTTCCGCGAAATGCTGGGCACCGCCATCTCTTAGATCATCCCGATCCACGGAGGTGATGACCACAAAACGCAGTCCCATCGTCGCAACGGTCTGGGCAAGGTGCAGCGGTTCTGCCGAATCAGGAGGCTTGGGGCGGCCGTGGGCCACATCACAAAACGGACAGCGACGTGTGCATACATCGCCCAGAATCATGAAGGTGGCCGTTCCGCCGCCGAAGCATTCACCCAGGTTGGGGCACGAAGCTTCCTCACAGACGGTATGCAGATCCGCTGCACGCAGAATTTTCTTGAGCCGGTCGACTTCCGGAGACAAAGGCGAGCGTACTCTCAACCATTGCGGTTTAGGCACTCTCGGCGTTTCTACGGGAACGATGGGGATCGGAATAGGATTGCGGGCTGTTTTTTCAGCACCCCTTCCGGCTTTTTTGTCTGAGCGGATTTCCATGATCAGGCGCCTCCCTTTTTCAGGGGGCGTTGCAGTTGAACGGAAAGCGCATTCATCAACGCTTCGGCAACGTCCCGACTGGGCCAGTCGGGACAGAGATCATGGACCTGGGTGACGGTGAGTTGGGGCATTCCGCAAGGATGAATGCGCTGAAACGGAGATAAATCCATGTCCGTATTCAGGCTTAAACCATGGTAGCTACGCCCGCGCTGGACGCGCAGCCCCAAAGAGGCGATTTTCGCCTCGCCCACATAAACGCCGGGGGCATCCCGACGGGCATGGGCATTTACCCCATGATCTGCCAGGAGTTGAATAACAGACTGTTCCATCATGCTGGTGAGTTGCCGCACATTAATGCCCATTCTGGGTAAATCAATCATCAGGTAAACAATCCATTGCCCGGGGCCATGGTAGGTCACCTTTCCCCCCCGATCACTGCGGATGACCGGTATGGAGCCGGGATCCAGAACATCGGCAGCATCGGCATTGCGGCCGAGCGTAAATACCGGCGGATGCTGGAGCAGCCACATTTGGTCAGGCGTTTGCGCATCGCGCTGGGTGGTGAATTCGCGCATGGCATCCAGCACGGTGAAGTAGGGCAGGATTCCGGGCCAGCAGCGCACCAGTATGGGGGAAGTATTCATAAGCAGAGGATGACTCCGTCCACGGCTTTTACCGCCGTATAAATATTCAGAAGCTGGGCTTTATTTTGTATTTCCAAAGAGATGGTTACCGAAAGATACTGTCCCTGTCTGCTGGCGCGCAGGGCAAAAGCGCTTTCCGGTAAATCGGGGGCATGGGGCTCTACGGCTTTGCGTACTGCACCCAGCAGATCAGCATGCTGCCCAATGACCTTGACATGATGCAGATGGGGAAAGTCATCTGCTTGCCGGGTTTCTGTCTTCATGCAAGCCCCTCATTCCGTTTCAGAGCGCGTCACCGATTTTGTGGAACATCCGCGATAACCAGCCAGCTTTCTCTGCAGAAACCATGCTGACCACCGGGACAGTTTTAAGTGTTCTACCGTCAAGCTGGAAAACCAATGCTCCCACGACCGTACCTTTTTTCAGGGGTGCCTGCAAATTCGGATTGAGTTCGACAACGCGCTGCAAATCCGAAAAATGTCCCTTGGGTACGGTGACGGTGACCTTTTGGGTGACACCTACGGGAATATGCATGGGAGAGAAGTCGTTCCGCGTGATTTTACCAACCTGCTGGCCCGACTGGTAAACCGGATGATTCACAAAAAATCGATAACCGTAGTCCAGCAGTGCCTCTACGGCATTGGTACTGCCAGACCAGTTGGGTCCACCCATCACTACGGCAATCAGGCGCCGACCATTGCGTTGTGCGGTAGCGTCGATGCAATAGCCGGAGGCATCCGTCAGTCCTGTTTTCAGGCCATCCACGCTGGGATCCCGAAACAATACAGGATTCCAGCTCCGTTGGGTGATTTTGTTGTAGGTATAGGATTTTTGTTTCGTAATTTGAATGACTTGAGGGTATTGCTGAATCAGTGTCCGGGATAGCCGCGCTACATCCAGAGCCGTGGTATACAGGTTGTCATCCGGTAAGCCATCGACATTATTGTAATGGGTATTATGCAGTCCCAATTGTGCTGCTGTTTCATTCATCAGGGCCACAAAGCCGGACTGGCTTCCTGCCACGGTTTCGGCCAATGCCACGGCGGCATCGTTGCCCGAATCAATGAGTAGCCCATGCAACAGTTGGTCAACATTGACCGCCAGACCGGGCTGGATGAACATGCTGGAACCACCGGTTTTCCAGGCAGTTTTGGATACTTGAATGTTTTCATTGGCACTCAGGGTGCCATTGTGGATGGCCTGATAGGTCAGGTAGGCCGTCATCAGCTTGGTAAGACTGGCCGGTGCACGATGCAGGTTTTCACTTTTCGCGGCAATAATCTGGCCCGTGTCATAGTCCATCAGCACATAGCTGACGATGGACGGCAGGGCAGGTGCTGGAGGCGTGGGGAGCCTTGGGGTCGGCACAACGGCAAAGGCGGTACTGGCAAAAAGCAGCCCGAAAAAAACAAGAAAAACTTTACTCATCAGTGATGGGCGGGAAATCATCAGGGCCTCAATACGTAGTGTTCAATTGGAGTGTAATCTTGAAGATATCCGAAGAATTATAATGATGTCCGCCAAGAAAGCTATGTCTGTATGCCAAGCGGGACAAAGTCGCGGCAAAGCTCCCCGGCCCAGCAGCGGGTGCAGGGCTATTCATGGGTTCGTGGATGGGCGTGCACAGACATCAGAATCCCCAATCCGATCATGAATGTCAGCATGGCCGTACCGCCATAGCTGATAAGGGGCAGCGGCACTCCGACTACGGGTAAAATCCCCGTGGTCATCCCCATGTTGATAAAAATATACAGAAAAAATGTCAGACTCAGGGTGCCGGCAATCAAACGGCCAAAGGCATCCCGACTTTCAAAGGCGATGACCAGTCCGCGCAGGACAATCAGGAGGTAAGTGGCAATTAGAATGAGCACACCAAAAAGACCGAATTCTTCGGCAAAACCGGCAAAAACAAAATCTGTTTGTGCTTCGGGCAAAAAGTCGAGATTCACCTGGGTACCGTTAAACCAGCCCTTTCCCCAAAACCCCCCGGAGCCAACAGCAATCATGCTCTGAATGATGTGATAACCCGCTCCCAAGGGGTCGCGTTGAGGGTCAAGGAAAGTCAGAATGCGCTCCTTTTGATAACCGTGCAGAAAATGCCACATGACGGGTCCACTGACTGCGGCAATGATGAGTAGTCCAATAAACCAGCGCCGTCGCACGCCAGCCAGCCACATCATGAAAATGCCAGCGGCACCAATTTGGGCAGCGGTACCCAGATCTGGCTCCTTGGCAATCAAGAGAAAGGGGATGGCGATCAGTATCAATCCGGTAATTGCGGCACGCCAATGGCGCACGTTTTCCTGCTGGGAGTAGTAGTAGGCCATCAGTAGCGGTAAAGCCAGTTTCATGAGTTCCGAGGGCTGAAAGGTGATGGGTCCGGCACCTAACCAGCGTCGGGCTCCGAGGCTGGTTTTGCCAGCGACCAGGGTAAGTGCCAGGAGCACTATGCCAATGATATAAAGTGCCGGTGCCCAGGAACGAATACGCTCTGGTGGGGTGTTGGCAATGGCGATCAGCACAATAAAGCCAACAGCAAAGTGGAATAACTGGGCGAAAACCACGCGCAGGCTTTCCTGGCTGCCGCTGTAAAGTACGGCCAAACTGATGCCCATCAGAATGACGATGCCGGTCAGTAGTGCCGGATCCAGCTTTTGCAAGGGACGAAGCAGGCGTTGTTGGAGATTCATGGCGTTGACTTCAAATGGTGGCGCAGATAATCCAGCAAATAGGTAAACAGGGGCCATAGCAAGGCACCCATCAACGGGCTGAGGAGCAGGCTGAAATGCCAGCTCACTGGCCCGGACCATAGTTGCCAGGACCAGACGATCAGGCGATGGGCGAACAGCAGCATGAAAATGAAAACCAATTGTTCCCAAACGGATAGGTGGCGTACCCTGACCAGACCATTGACCAGCGCATAAATCATGAGAACATCGGCAACAGCCTGTCCACCGGGCACATCACCCATAGCCATATCCTGAAGCAGTCCAATGAGCCATACCACCGTATAGCTGAGTTCGGAACCACTGCGGATCGACCAGTAAAGCAGAAGCAGGGCTACAAAATCCGGATGGATCATGCCATAAACAGGGCCAGAGGGGAGTGTTTCCAGGGCCATGGCCAGGGAAAAGGCGATCACCAAGGCAAGCGCATTCATGGCTTGCTTGGCCGTGATGTTGTGTTGTTGTTCAGAAGGATAAGTACGGTAGTGAGCTGACCCAAGGGTACTGCGGGCCGCACTGAAATTTGCGCAAAGGGCTCGTCACCATTGTGAATGACCCTGGAAATGGTACCAATATGCAGGCCAGAGGGAAAACGCCCCCCGAGTCCAGAAGTGACCAATTGATCACCTGCTTTCAGGGTGGTGTTGCGCGGCTGAAAGGGAACACTTAACCAATGAATATTGCCCTTGCCATTCACCAGCAGCGGAAGGTTTGTGCCCGCCAGTTGCGCCGGGATGCTGCTGTCGAGGTCGGAAATCAAGGCGATCTGGGCGCTGAGATCGGCTACGTGAATGACTTGCCCGGCCACACCGCCAGCGGCCAGCACCGGCTGACCTACCTGAACACCATTGCGACTGCCCAGATTGACGGTAATGAGCTGGCTACCGGGAGAAAAGTTTTCGGCGATGACCTGGGCTACAGCCATCTTCCCGGGTGGCTGGGGAAAACTGTCGAGTAATGCCAGCAGTTGCCGGTTTTCATTGTGTAATATTTCGTTTTCCAGCAGTTTTGGTTCCAGCGCTTTGAGTTTTTCCCGCAGTTGCGCGTTTTCAGCAAGCAAACTGCGGCGATCTTGCAGGTATTCACCCACTGTACGCCAGCTTTCTGTGGCCTGCAGATCCAGCCAATGAATGGGATAAGTCAGATTCCCGGACCAGTTCAGCATATTGGGATGCTTTTCGCTGAGCGCCGCAATGACAATACTCAACAACACAAACGCCGCTACACGAAGGAGCGGCGGGTAGCGGCGGGGGAAAAACAACGCTGGCATGCTGAATGTTTACAGTTTCGCCGGATTAATCGTCGGCGAATACCTCACCCAGAAGTTCCAGTTCTTCCAGAGCACGACCACTGCCTCGAGCCACACAGGTCAAAGGGTCTTCGGCAACGATCACCGGCAAGGAGGTCTCCTCCATGATGAGGCGGTCCAGATCGCGCAACAGGGCACCACCTCCCGTCAGCACCATACCGCGCTCGGCAATATCGCCAGCGAGCTCCGGAGGCGTTTGTTCCAGGGCCAGCTTGATGGCGCCAACAATGGCCCCCAGCGGTTCCTGAAGAGCCTCCATGATTTCATTGCTGTTGATGCTGAAAGTGCGGGGAACGCCTTCGGCGAGATTGCGCCCGCGCACTTCAAGCGTCAGCACTTCCTGACCGGGATAAGCACAACCCACTTTTTTCTTGATTTCTTCGGCCGTACTTTCACCAATCAACATACCGTAATTGCGGCGAATATAATTAACGATGGCTTCGTCCATCTTGTCGCCCCCTACCCGGACGCTTTGGGAATAAACCACACCGCCCAGAGCAATTACTCCGACTTCAGTGGTCCCACCGCCAATGTCCACCACCATGGAGCCGGTGGGTTCGGCGACCGGCATGCCGGCGCCAATGGCTGCTGCCATGGGTTCTTCAATCAGATGCACTTCGCGGGCTCCGGCGCTCATGGCTGATTCGCGGATGGCGCGGCGTTCCACCTGCGTGGCGCCGTAGGGCACACAGACAATAATACGGGGGCTGGGGCTGAGAAAGCGCTGATGATGGACGCGACGAATGAAGTGCTTGAGCATGGCCTCCGTAATTTCAAAATCGGCAATGACGCCGTCTTTCAAAGGCCGGATGGCGGTGATATTGGCGGGGGTACGTCCGAGCATGCGTTTGGCTTCTTCACCAACATGTAAACGCCGACTGCCACCCCCACGGCGGCCGGTATGAATGGCCACGACAGAAGGTTCCGAGAGGACAATGCCCTTTCCTCGCACATAAATCAGGGTATTGGCCGTACCCAAGTCAACAGCGAGGTCCGTGGAAAAAAGTCCAAGAATGCGTTTCAAGATCATCTGGTTACAAGCCTTTATTATGCAAGTGGGGACACGGCCGGGATTTGAACAAGGTTAGTCATCTTTCCGGGCTGCAAAATTCAGTGCGCAGTCTAGCATGAGGTATGGCCGAGAT
>DYJM01000250.1 GCA_020723125.1 Acidithiobacillus ferrivorans | reverse complement strand
GTCGGTCGTGATGGTGTCGGGATCAACAGGACTGTGATAGCAAAAACTCCCGAAGTACCACGGCACCATTATGGATTTTATCGTGGGCGGCATAGAGCAGAATGACCGGCCGAGCTTCCGCATTATCCAGTAAACGACAGGCGTCTTCCTGGTGTTCGGCAAGTTCTTTCAGATAACGCTCACGAAACTCGGTCCAGCGATCTTCCACGTGCCCAAACCACTGACGCAAGGCGGTGCTGGGTGTGAGTTCCTTGGGCCAGTCGTCCAGGGGGAGATCCTCCTTGCGCACCCCGCGCGGCCAGAGACGTTCAGCGAGCACGTGGTAGCCTGCCGGTAGAGGGCGCTCATAGACGCGCCAGGTGATGATCTCAAGGGGATGCGATCGCAACGGTGAATGGGGTGTCATGGTATATGTCCCTCCTTCTCCAGGCGGTTTAAGAGCAGAAGAAAATACAGCATGCCAGCATAGGGTTGCCAAGGCTGCAACCTTTTGGCTACCTGTGTATAGTCCGGAGCAGACTTTTCTTCCAGCCACTGATACAAGGCCTTGCGGGCACCCACATCATCACCCGGGAACACGTCCAGACGCCCCAGCCCGCGCAGTAACACATATTCTGTGGACCAACGGCCGATACCGCGCAACTGATGCAGGCGCTGTGCGGCTTCAGAATTGCTCAGGCCTTGCCAGTTTTCACGCGCCAACTGACCTGCTGCAGCGCTTTCTGCAATTCCATGCAAAAACTTGGCCTTCTGGATGCTGAACCCCAGGCTGCGCAGGCTGGCTGTTTCCTGCTGCAGTAAGGCGGCAGGGTTCGGGAAAGGCACAAGCAGGTCCGTTACTTCGGGATTGTTATTGCATAGCCTTGCCATGCGATTGAGCAGGAGAATGCCGACGTGCAGACTTAATTGCTGGCAGGCAATGGCATTACTCAGCGCTTCGAAAAGGGAGGAAAAACGCGGCGGCCTGAATCCTTGAAAGCGATCCGCCAGAGCTGCCAGCCGCCAGTCGCTGGTGGCCATTGCGTAGAATGGGCGCAGATCCTGATCCAGACCCAGCATCCACGAAAGCTGCCTGCTGACCCAAGCAACGCTTGACGCATCAACGCGGTTCCCCCGGACGCAGTTCCCCCGGACTTCTCCTTCCAGCAGTGGCGTCCTGCCTGCCTGACTTTGCCAAAGCCGGACTTTCAGCCTGTTTCCTGCATATTGCCAGGCCCGCCGATAGATTTCGCCATCCCAGGTATCTATCTGATTATGGGCCTGACGACGGAGCGCCCAGACGGTCAGGTCCAGGCGGAAGGGCGCGGGCGGGCTGAGCGTAAAACGGCTTGCGGCCTGTTTCATGGATCATTCCGAGCAACGCATACACTGCACTCCATAGCGTTTGATCCAGGCCTCCA
>DYJM01000249.1 GCA_020723125.1 Acidithiobacillus ferrivorans | reverse complement strand
ACCAATTATCACACGGGACACCCGTTTCGTATACTATTTTATACAAGGAGTAAACCATGAACGACAAAGTCCAAACCGCCCTGAACGAACAAATCAAGAACGAGTTGTATTCCGCCTACCTGTACCTCTCGATGGCGGCTTACTTTGAATCCGAACACCTGCCAGGCATGGCGGGGTGGATGAAAAAGCAAAGCCAGGAAGAAGTGGAACATGCCATGAAGATTTTCGAGTTCGTTAATGAACGCGGAGGGCGCGTCACGCTGGAAGCCATCGCCCAGCCGCCCGTCGAATTCGAATCTCCGCTGGCAGTATTTGAAAAATCGCTGGAACATGAGAAAAAAGTGACCGCCATGATTCATGCGCTCTACGCCCTGGCAGTGGAAGAGAAGGATTATCCCGCCCAAGTCATGCTGCAATGGTTCGTCTCCGAACAAGTGGAAGAAGAAAACACCTTCGAGCATGTGGTTACCAACTTCCGTCTTGCGGGCGATGCTGGCTGGCATTTGCTGGTATTGGATAACCAGATGGCAAATCCGACAGAGTAACCCATGCCGCTCTGGGACAATTTCCTCCTGCCTTTGCTGGTGGTGGTTGCGGTCGCCGGCATTGCCTTCCTGGTCAAGGAAGCCGTCATGCGCTGGCTCGACCGTGAAGAAGAACAGGCAAAGCGCAACAGGGAGCAGTCACAATGAACTTTATCGGTATCTTGATTGGCTTGTTCACCGCCCTCGTAATAGGGGTCGGCTTTGTCTGGGTCATCAAATTGGAATACTACGTCGGCGCGCACCTTGCCAAACCTGTCGCGGCAGTCGGCGCATTGGTCATCCTGCTTTCGCTGGTCATGCCCGATTTCGTCAGTTCGGCGCTGGTGGGCGTGACCGGCGGCAGCATCGTCTGGGGCGCAACCGAATTGCCCGACCAGCAGGAGCGGGTGGCGAGGGGCATGTTCCCCGCCAACCCGAAGAAGCGAACCCGCCAGGCGGTGAACGTCAAAACAGAAGGAGCTGAACGATGACCCTCCAATGGACAGGCATTGTCCTGGCGCTAATCGCCCTTGGAACCATCGCCTTCGGGCATGTCGCCGTGCGCAAGGTGAATTACCTGTATGGAACCAGGCCCGTGCCGTATGTTTTATTGGCTGGATTGGTTTTCCTGTTCCTGTCGCTGCAAATGGACAGCGACCTGGCATCCGCCGCGCTCGGCATTTTGGGCATGACCACCCTCTGGGACTCCTTCGAGTTGGTTCGCCAGGAAGAACGCATTCGGCGCGGTCATGCCCCCGCAAATCCGCAACGCCCCGTCGAGCCGCGCCGTCAAACCCATCTCCAAAAAAAAGATTTAGACATGCACTCCGTAGCGCGGAATTCCCTTCGACTTTGCTCAGGGCAAGCATTCCGCAACCAAAGG
>DYJM01000248.1 GCA_020723125.1 Acidithiobacillus ferrivorans | reverse complement strand
ACAATTCTATGGTAAACTTGCTCTGCTATACCCACAGAGGAGTTTATCGTGTCAGCGACCCACCGCCAGAGAAAGTGCAGTCAAGATAAAGAATTCGAGCCATTGGCCAACCAGTCAAAACAAATCTGTTTGCCCATCGAACCAGAGAAATACAACCGCATCTTGGAGGATGGCAACGCCTTTCGCCAGTGTCTGGATGAGGTCATTGCGCAGCATCCGGAGTTGTTCCCCACCGCTATTCAGCGTGGGTACCGGCTGCACGATATCCTCCCCGAATCGCAGAAGATGCCCGGACTGCGCTTGCGGCGCATTGCGGTATCTGCCCAAGATGGTGCGCCAGGCGAAGTCTTTACCATCCGGCCTTCCTTCGTGATGCCGTACATGACTGGCTACACCGATGACGTGGAGAAACCGTTGTTTTTGCGCAAGTGGGCCGTGCCGTACTGGGCCTTGGCCTATGTCTTTGGCCGTGACGAACAGTACTGGTATCGGCTGGAACAACGCCTGGGACGCAATAGTCTGGTGGGCACGACAGTGAAGGACCCAGCGAAGTTACCCCAAGATGTGTTGGCCGACGAGAAGCACACCCGCCTCAACGGCACCCCCGCCTATATTGCCACCACCGTGGCGGACGATTGTGTGTTGGGGGCCTCCGTGGCCTTAGCCGCTGATACCGACGGTCTGACCGAAGCCTATGGGCATTTCAAGACCGAGGCGCAGAATGTGGACCCAGACTATGCCCCCCGCACGGTCAATACCGACGGCTGGACGGCCACGCTGGCCGCCTGGCAAGCCCTGTTCCCCCTGATCGTTGGCATCTTATGCTTCTTGCACTCCTTTCTCAAAATCCGCGACCGCTGTAAACGGATGAAAGACCACTATCCGGAACTCAAAACCCGGGTCTGGGCCGCGTACCACGCGGCAGACCCGCACGCCTTCACCCAAAAAGTAGCCGAACTGAAGACCTGGGCCGTGCAACACCTGCCCGCGGGTCCCGGCTTGGAGGCGGTGTTGAAGTTGTGTCAGAAAACACCCGAGTTCGTGAAGGCCTACGCCTACACCACGGCTTATCGCACCAGCAACATGCTGGACCGCCACATGGACTCGTTGGCACGCTATCTGGATAGTTGCCGCTACTTTCACGGTCATCTCCTATCGGCAGAGTATGGTAGTCGTGCTTGGGTGCTGCTACACAACTTCCAGCCCTATTGTCCACGGGCCGTCGTAGCCCAGAAGTACAAGTCGCCCGCCCACAAGCTCAACGGCTTCGTTTATCACGACAACTGGTTGCACAACCTCCTGATTTCGGCCTCCATGGGAGGCTATCGCCAGTGACCACAGAATCCGCCAGAACTAGAAGAACTTGGTCAAATCCCGCACGTTCTCATCAATGCCGTTCAAGCGGGCGTA
>DYJM01000247.1 GCA_020723125.1 Acidithiobacillus ferrivorans | reverse complement strand
CATATGCGTCAACTTAACAGGTCGGTCAAAACTCAGAAACTATGCGATAATGGTTACCTCAATGAACAAATCTAGCGATAGCAGAGGTGATCAAAATGTCCAAGGCGACAAAACTATTGGTGAAAGACTGGTCGGAACTGGTGAAAACAATTCCCGATGATTTAGAAACAAGTGCCAAAGAGTACCAGGCACTGCGCCGTCGTCGCGGTATCACGAGCAGCGCCGATTTATTACGACTGATCTTGATCTATGCCATTGTGCTTTCCTTGCGTCTGACGGCGGTGTGGAGTGCGGGACTGCAATTGTGTGACATCAGCCGGCAGGCAATTGAAAAACGAGTGTTGAACAGCACGGCCTGGCTGCGCTATTTGGTGACTGTGCTATTGCACGCCGTAATACCCACACCTGTCTCCACGTCGAACACGATCAAACGACTGGTACTCAGAGATGGCAGTACCATTTCTCGCCCTGGCAGTTCTGGCACGGAGTGGCGGCTGCACCTGAGTTGGCAACCGTTTGCCCTACAACCGGTTGACCTTACGATCACCGACTCGCACACGGGCGAGGGATTGAGTGAGGCCGGAATACAAGCTGGCGACCTGGTATTGGCCGACCGTGCGTATGGCATCTGGCGCGACATTCGGATTGTGCTGGATGCCCTGGCCTACCTGGTCATTCGCTTGACCTGGTCGAATTTGCCGCTTTGCACAGCGGACGGGCAGTCCTTCGACCTGCCTGCCTGGCTGCGCAGCATTCCAGATGACCAATCAATGACCGAGATCACCGTCTATGCGGCAGATGACCCGGCCCAACGTCCTCTACGCCTGGTCGTGGGTCGCATTCCACCCGAAAAAGCCAAAGAAGCGCGCGACGCAGCTTATCGCCAGGCCCGCCAGGAAAAGCGGACACCACATCCCAACACCCTGTTGGCAGCCGGATTCTGTCTGCTCTTGACCAATCTACCAGCGCACAGCTGGCCCACCTGGACGATTCTGGCTTGGTATCGCGTTCGCTGGCAGGTCGAGTGGTGTTTTCGACGCTGGAAAAGCCTGTGTCACCTCGACCAGTTACCCGCCTATCCGGCACAGATCGCTGAACCTGTTCTCCTGGCCAAGATCATTATTATCTTGTTAATGCAACAACGTCTGGGCACACTGCCCTGGACCGATTGGTGGACCAATCTCGCCGAACCAGCACCCATTGTCTCTACAATCGTACAATTGGCCTATGCGCGCATTTGTGACCTGATTCGTCCTACTGCGGTCATCGACCAAGTATTGCAGAATCCTACACCGCTGCTTCGACACCTGCGCGGTTCTCGACGCAAGCGCTCTTTTCAACTCACTGCTGCGCTGCAAAAACTCAAAAATCTGTTTATTGACACGCTCTCGTCGGAACCGAGCTTATGTTGACGCATATG
>DYJM01000078.1 GCA_020723125.1 Acidithiobacillus ferrivorans | reverse complement strand
ACAGGGGCTGCAAGCGGGGCGAGTAGAACACTTTAAAACGGCAAAAAGTTACCTCATGATCAGTGCTTGAGACGGCAGGAACGGAAATGTTTGCCGACCAGCATGAGGAACTGGATGGTTTGCTGGGTTTCCGGTTTTTTCATCATGTCCCAGAGTCCGGCGATTCCTCCCTTGGGAACGGGGGCGCTGGCGGCTTCCTCAGTGGCACCACTGAGGCAGTGCAGGAAATCGGTGAGGATATGATCCTGATCCATCTTCTCGGCGACGACGAGCAAACGGTCCATGACCCCGGTGCGCGTTGCCCGGTCGAGCAGGCACATGGCATCAGTCGCCAAAGAGGCCAGACGGGAGACCATCTCATCACTCATGGAGTCGCCGGCGGCCCCCGCCATCCGGGCCAGATGGACGATACGCTCCAGATCGCCGTTTTCGACCAGTGCCGAGATGGCCGGTAAGGCATGGACCACCTGACTGCGGTTCACCCGATCCAGTAAATCCATGCCATCGCTGGCCAGACCGGCCAGACGACCCACCATTTCATCACTCATGGAATCGGCAGCGGCCCCACTCAGCCGGGCCAGTTGCACGATGCGCTCCAGATCGCCGTTTTCCACCAGGGAACTGATGGCTGGCAGAGCCCGCGCCACCTGGCTGCGGGTGACCTGATCCACCAGATCCAGACCGTCGCTGGCCAACCCCGCCAGACGACCCACCATTTCATCACTCATGGAGTCTGCTGCCGCACCACTCAGCCGTGCCAGGTGCACAATGCGTTCGAGATCTCCGTTCTGCACCAGATGGACCAGGGCTTCCTGGGCGCGTTGCAGTTCATCTTCAGAAGTTTCTGCCAGGACCGCAGCCATACGTCACCTCCTCAGAGTAAACCACGGGCAGTCGCCCAATAGAGTTTGTTGTAGGACATCTTGAAGGCGTGAACGGCTCCGGTAGGCGCTTTCGGCTGGGGCGGGGTTTTATAATCGAACATGGCATAGGTTGCCCGATCCTTGCCCGCCTCAATGAAGCAGAACACCTTGCCATCATAACTGCGCACCGGCCGTCCCATCTTGATGACCGCCGCCACATTCTCGGCAGCGGTTTCCGCTTCGAAGTGGGCCGTTGACCCCGCCTTACTGATGGGCAAATTGGTGGTATCCCCCAGCACCAGAACATTCTTGCCATGCTCCCCTTCCATGTGCAGGGAAGAGCGATTGGTGGGAATCCAGCCGTTTTCGCCCAGACCATTTTTCTCGATGACCTCCTGACCCTTATGGGGCGGCACCGCCACCAGCAGATCGTATTTCACCGCGCCGCCTTCTTCGCTCAGCACCTGGGCATTCTTGCCATCCACTTCCTTCATGTTGAACAGGGTTTCGTATTTAACGCCCATCCGGTCAAATTCCGGCGCCGCCCACTTGGCCACATTTTCCAGGCTGTGCACCCGACCAATGGGGTAGGTGTAATAGAACTCGGTCTTGTCCAGCAGGCCGCGATCCTTGATGAAGTCGTACATGGCGAAAGTGATTTCCAGGGGAATCATCGGGCACTTGTGCGGCAGGCCGACGGTGACCACGATGCGTCCACCCTTGAAGCCCGAAAGTTGCTTGAAAAATTCGACGGCATTTTCTGCGGTATAGCAGTTGATGGAATTTTCCTTGAGACCGGGAATTTTCTCGGGCAGGGGACGCGAACCGGTCGAAATCACGATCAGGTCGTACTCATGCACTTTGCCGCTTTTGCATTTGACGTGATTTTCGGCCAAATGAAATTCTTCAACCGGATCCACATGAAATTCAATCCCCGGCTCCAGCAGGCTTTGCTGTTCGCGCACCAGTTCATCGGGTGTAGCCCGACCCATGGCGACATACAACCAGCCGGGTTGATACACATGTTCATGACTGGCGGACAGCATCGTTATGCGTGCCTTGCCGGTTTTCATTTCATGGTGGATACGCCGTGCCAGATGATTGGCAAAAATGGTACCGCCCATACCGCCACCTACGACCAGAATTCTCATGATGTCACTCTCCTTAAGGGTTTTACGCCTGTGATTGTTTGTGCTCTTACTTGGCCTTGCGCACCCGAATGTGCCAGGTGCCTTCGCCGTCCTGCTCTGTATCTACCATTTCGTGACCAACTTTCTTGACCCACTCCGGCACATCCGCCGCCGAACCAGCATCCGTGGACAGCAATTCCAAGGTGTCTCCAACCTGCATCATTTTCATGTTGGAAATCAGTTCCATCAGCGGCCCCGGACAAAAACTGCCACGGGCATCTACGACGCGTTCACTCACGTGCTCCTCCTTTTAAAATGTCAGAATCTGCCCATTTTCGGCGTCACTCAGAAATTTGGTCAGGCCCAGCGGTCCGGCCACGATTTCCTCCAGCTCGTCCTCTTTGACGCCGAGAACATCCATGGCCATGGAGCAGGCCCAGATTTTGGCATCGCCCAGTTCCACCGCCTGCTCAAAAATCTGGTAGAAAGCGGGCACCTTACGTTCGGCCATGACTTCTCCCAGCTTGCCTTCGGCGGGCGCTTCCTTGCTATGGCCCTTCACAAAGTAGGGGAAGGCGTTCATCGACAGAAAAATATGGACGTCGGTTCCAGATACCGCCGCTACGGACGCCGCCATGGCGGCAAATTGCAATTTCTCGCGCTCGCCACTTAAACAAATGATGTACATGCCTGCCATTTTGTCTCCCCATCGTATGTGAATGCGTTAAGTAATAGCAGTAAATATGCCAGCCCATATGAGTGTTATTGAATTTAAGCTAACTTGCTTATCACGCTAGATATTTAAAAATTAAGAATAAACTAATTAACTGTATTGCTTACGCATTTTTTATCGTGGCAGATGGAAAATGTCATGACATGTCATGACATGTGCTGACAAGCTGAACACCCCGTTCATAAACAAATATAATCAAGTTATGGTAATAGAAATTTTCTTGCATCCAAACAGAAAGAAGACGGGTATTATTTACGAAACAATATGTTCAGTTTGTAAAAGCAGTAGCCGACCAGACACCGAGGTAAATTATGGATATGCAGAATCGTGACCGTACTACCCCTGATGTGCATAAGCCCACACAAAAGCACAAGTCAGCAATTGGTCTGGATGTTCAGAGTGTTTTGAATATCCAGCAGAACCCGATGGTTTTGATTGATGACCAGTACCGGATCATTGCAGCGAACCGGGCCTATCAGGAGGCCTATGGCGTGCAAGCAGATGAGGTCATAGGGTGTTGCTGTCATGAAATTTCCCATCATTCGCCGGTGCCTTGCCATATGCGTGGGGAAGATTGTCCCCATCAGGCTGTTTTTACGACAGGAGAAGCCCACGATGTCCGGCACATTCATTATGATCATCAGAATCATGCCGAACATGTGCGTATTCGTGGACATGCCATCAAAGATCAGGAGGGGAATACCTATCTTGGCGAGGAAATCATTCGCTTGCCGCATCAGGAAGAGGGTATTACCTGTGGTGAGATGCGCATGGTGGGCCGTTCTCCGGCATTCATGAAATGCCTGCATCACATTGAAATGGCGGGCCGTACCGATGCCAGTATTTTACTTTATGGTGAAAGTGGAGTCGGTAAGGAGTTGGCAGCCAGCGCACTGCATCAATTTTCTGCGCGGGCATCTGAAGCATTTATTACCGTGGATTGTGCTTCGCTGCCTGAAACACTTTTTGAAAGTGAAATACTGGGCCATGAAAGAGGGGCTTTCACCGGTTGTCTGGGGCGTAAGCGTGGGCTGTATGAAATGGCCGACCGGGGAACCCTGTTTCTGGATGAGGTGGGGGAATTACCCTTAAGCATGCAGGCTAAATTATTACGGGTTCTGGAAACCGGGAGCTTTCGGCGTTTGGGGGGTTCAGAGACCTTGCATGCTGATGTGCGTATCATCGCGGCGACCAACCGTAATTTATTGGAAATGGCGGGGCAGAGACAATTTCGGGAGGATTTATATTATCGTCTCGCAGCTATTACCATTGATTTACCGCCCTTGCGGGATCGTCGTGATGATATTGCGGGTATTGCTGCGGTGTTGCTGGAACGCATTGGTAAAAGTTGGGGGGGGCAGTGGACGCTGTCGAAAGAGGCAGAACGGCGCCTCTGTACTTACGATTTTCCGGGAAATGTTCGGGAATTGCGCAATATTCTGCAAAAAGCGGCGGCACTGGCGGATGGGCCGATTATTCAGGCTAGTCATCTGAATTTTACGGAGGCCAGTCCAGCGTCTGCGGCGCATGCGGCTTCGCCGGGTGCAGTGAGAGATTTTGGACCTGCGCCATCAGTCCCACGCGGCGGTGCGCAGCCGGATGATCTGGAGGCTTTGTTGCGGCAGTATCAAGGCAACCGGCGACGGGTAGCTGAAACTCTGGGGGTTAGTGAGCGCACTGTTTATCGTTGGTTGCGGCGAGACGCCTGAATCATTCACGAAGAAAGTGCATTGTCTTCGTTAATTGTCTGTAGCGGGGTACAATCCTCCCAATTGATTGGGAGACACAGGCTATGACAACGTCCAAAGAGCATTTGATTATTTTTGATACTACCTTGCGCGACGGCGAGCAATCCCCGGGTGCTTCCATGACCCGGGATGAAAAACTGCGTATTGCCCAGGCCTTGGAACGTTTGCGGGTGGATGTCATTGAAGCAGGCTTTCCGGCCGCCAGTCCCGGAGATTTTGCCGCCGTGCAGGCCATCGCCAGGACCGTACGGGAAAGTCGGGTATGCGGGTTGTCGCGCGCGCGCGATGAAGACATTCGCCGTGCCGGTGAGGCGTTGCAGGAAGCCAATGCTGCACGTATTCATACCTTCATTGCCACCAGCCCGATTCATATGCAGGCAAAATTGCGGATGAGTCCGGAACAGGTCCTGGAACGTGCGGTGGCTGCGGTAAAACTGGCGCGGCAATATTGTGATGATGTGGAGTTTTCAGCGGAAGATGCGGGTCGTTCCGAGGAGGATTTTCTGTGCCGGGTGATTGAAGCAGTCATCCAGGCGGGAGCCCGTACCATCAATATTCCTGACACCGTTGGTTATAATCTGCCGGATCGCTTCGGTCAGTTGATTGCCAATTTGCGCAAGCGGATTCCCAACGCCGATCAAGCCATTTTTTCGGTACATTGCCACAATGATCTGGGCCTGGCGGTGGCCAACTCCCTGTCTGCCGTGCAGCATGGTGCCCGACAGGTTGAATGCACGATCAACGGTCTGGGTGAAAGGGCGGGTAATGCCGCCCTCGAAGAAATCGTGATGGCGGTGCGTACGCGGCAAGATGCTTTTGCCTGTGATACCCGCATTGATACCAGCCAGATTGTGGCTACCAGCAAGCTGGTGTCTACCATTACCGGCTTTCCCGTTCAGCCCAACAAGGCCATTGTCGGGGCGAATGCTTTTGCCCATGAGTCAGGCATTCACCAGGATGGTGTGCTCAAGCATCGGGAGACCTATGAGATCATGCGTGCGGAGGATGTGGGCTGGTCGGCCAATCGCATGACGCTGGGCAAACTTTCCGGTCGGGCGGCGGTCCGTGCGCGTCTGGAGGCGTTGGGTATTCATCTGGAAAAAGAGACGCTGGATCAGGTTTTTGCCCGCTTCAAGGATCTTGCCGACCGCAAGGCAGAAATATTTGATGAGGACCTGCAGGCGCTGGTCAATGAAGACCTGCAGGAAGAGCAGGCAGAACATTATCGTCTGGGTTATTTGCGGGTTTGCTCGGAAATGGGTACGCATCCAGAAGCCACTGTGGAAGTCTGGGTGGACGGGGTGGCCAAAACCGCCAAGGCCGTAGGTGGCGGGCCGGTAGATGCGGCATTCCAGGCCATGGAAAGTATTCTGAACAGTGAAACCCGTTTGCTGCTCTATTCGGTCAATGCCATTACCACGGGTACGGATGCCCAGGGTGATGTGACCGTGCGTCTGCAGGACGCCAGTGGTCGGGCCGTCAATGGTCAGGGCGCCGATACCGATATTGTCGTGGCCAGTGCCAAGGCTTACCTTTCGGCGATGAATCGTTTGCAGGGCCCGTCACAGCGCCAGCATCCGCAACTTTAAACTCAGCAATGAAAACTGTTTCTGAACTGGGTTTTTGGCAGCGTATGGCGGAAACCCGGGGTGAAGTCATTTTGTTTTTCAGCTCTGCAGGTTGTCATTCCTGTCGGATCTGGCGGCGGCTGCTGAAAAATCTGGAAGATAACCGGGGTGGTCTGCAGGTTTGGGAGATTGATGCCGGCATTGATATGGGCATTACCCAGGAATTCGAGGTGTATCACCTGCCTGCTCTGTTTCTGTTTCGTAATGGCCAATATCAGCGTCCGATTCAGGTTGAGGCGCGGGTCCATGCGCTGGAACAGTGGCTGAATGCGCATGCTGACCTCCCTCCTGAAGAACTTCCGTGAATCCTGATCTGCCTTATCCCTGGAATGCGGCGGGCTGGCATGCCATGGCGCATGTTGCACCATCGCCCTATTTTGATCAAAGGCCTGTGGGCGGAGACATTGATCTGCTGGTTGTTCATGCCATCAGTTTGCCCCCGGAACAATTTGGGAGTGGCGAGGTGCCGCGATTTTTCATGGGACTTCTGGATTTTGACCGGGATCCTTATTATGAACAGTTAAGAAACTTGCGGGTGTCTGCACATTTTTTCATTGAACGGGATGGTAAGCTTTGGCAGCATGTGAGTGTCTGGGATCGCGCCTGGCATGCAGGCGTATCTTCATGGCAAGGCCGTTCTGCCTGCAATGATTACAGTGTCGGTGTAGAGCTGGAAGGTAGTGCATCCAGCGAATTTCTGCCCATTCAATATCAACGTCTGGCCGCTTTGAGCCGGGATCTGCAAAAACTGTTTCCGGCTATAATCCGAGAACGGATTGTCGGTCACGCGGACATTGCGCCCGGGCGCAAATGGGATCCCGGTCCGGGCTTTTCCTGGGACTATTTTACAGAGGTATATGCAGCGCATGGCGGAGATCAGAGAAGCACCAAAACGTGACTGGCGACGTGGCTGGACCGGGCCCTTGCTCGTATTTGTTCTGCTGGTGTTGGGAACCCTGTGGTGGCTGGGCGTGTTTCATTCCGCCCAAGTGCTTGAAGAAACCGGAGTGGCTCACGCGTATATTTATCAGAATTTCCAGGGCACCTATCGGCAGATGGTCAAGGCCAGAGGCAAATTGTCGCCGCAGTTGCCCGCCGATTTGCGCGGGCATCCTGAAATCACGATGATGGAAAATGAAAGTGGTAGCGGCGGAGATGCGCTGGTTAAGGCGCGGATCGGCTATCTGGTAAATGCCGGCGCTGCGACGCCACCGGGGTGGTTAAGAGGGGATTGGCCCGCACAGAGGGTGGCAAGGGTGGAGGTGAACGCAAATGCGGCCATCGCTTCGTGGAAAGCCTATTCCGCCCTGAGTGACTGGGGAAAGGCCCGAGGAGTCCCTCTACACTATCCCTTGTTTGAAATGCTCGGTCCGGGAGATCGGTATGTGTTATTGATGCCTCTGGATAAATCACCGGCCTCTTCCTGACGGACGCTGTCCTTGCCATAGAATTTGATGCCACGAATAATTTTTTCGCGGCCCTGACTCAGGCGGTGCAGGTTGGTATCACGCAGGGAATACACGCACCCGCAGTATTCCTGCTGATAAAACTGTTCTCTCTTTGCTATTTCAATCATGCGGGCGCTACCACCACCCTTGCGCCAGTTGTAGTCCCAATATTGCAGTCCTGCATGACGGGATGCTGCCCGGGCACCACAGGCATTGATTTGATTCATGTCTTTCCAGCGTGATATCCCCAGGGTGCTGCTGAAGACGCTGAAGCCATGCTCTGCTGCATACAGCGCCGAGCGCTCAAAGCGCATGTCGAAACAGGCCGTGCAGCGCTCGCCGCGCTCCGGTTCCCATTCCAGGCCTTTCACCCGGACAAACCAGTTGTCCTTGTCATAATCCAGGTCGATGAAAGGCACGCCCAACGCTTTGGCATAACGGATATTTTCTTCCTTGCGCAGTTCATATTCGGCCTGCGGGTGGATGTTCGGATTGTAAAACAGCACCGTAAATTCGATACCGGCTTTGCGAATATCGTCCATGATGGGACCGGCACAGGGTGCACAGCAGGAATGCAGGAGAATATGGGTACTGCCGTCGGGCGTCTGCAACGGTGGGGGGGGCGTTTTTTTGGACATGAAGGATACCTGAAAAAGCACTATGCTTATGACAAGCATACAACCCATCAGTCTGTTTGCCAAAAAGGAGTTGAGCGATGCCCAGCGATTTGCGACAGGGAAAATGTCAGGCTTGTGAAGGCGCTGTCGAGAAACTTGCGGATGATGATGTTGCCAGGCGTATCGGGAGTGTACCCGGATGGCGTCTGGAGCAGGGCAGTTTATGCCGGGATTTCCAATTCAAAAACTTTTACGAAACCATGGCGTTCGTGAACGCTGTAGCGTGGATTGCTGATCGTGAAAATCATCATCCAGATATGGAAATTGGCTATGGACACTGCCTGCTGCGCTATTCCACCCATGCAGTCAAGGGCATCACCGAAAATGATTTTATTTGTGCCGCACAGGTGAACCAACTGCTGGAATGAAACATGATGGTTTCACCCCAGCTGCCTGACTGACGGTGATATCAGCCTCAAAACGGCAGTTGCCGTGGATGCTTTGCAGCGCCATTGTTCCTTGCCTGTTGTTCTAAGGCTCATCCTGCTGTCAGGAGAGAACTCGCCCTGCGGGCTCAAACAGCTCTCCTGACGGACGCAGGATTTCGCCAAGAACAACAACGGCTCAGAACGAAAGTCGCTGCAAAGCACCCACGGCAACTGCCGTTTTGAGGATCAGGCGTTGTTGGCAGGACGCAGCAGCGGGCGCATGCCTTCGCGAACCTGACGCTGAATGAATGCAGAGCGGCCGGGTTCCTTTTTGTCCAGTTCTGCAGCACATTCTGAATTGGTCAGAGCGGCAGCACTGAGCATGACTTCCAGTTCGCAGGGGTCCACTTTGGGATCAGTCAGGGCGGCAGGTGCTACATTCATCTGATCACCTACATGCCAGAACATCCGCGCATTCCACATGCGCAGACGGACATTGGGATTTTGGAAAAGTTCTACGCAACGGGTATTGAGAGCCTTGCTATCCACGATCTTCCTCCTGTCAAAACGGATCATTTCATCGCCTGTTCAGGCGAGCGTGCTTAAGCATACTCGAAAAAGGTACCTGAAGGGGAGTTTTTTGGGGATTGAAGTATTCCATGCCCGGATAGATTTCGTATGGTAATAAAAACCCCGCAGCAAGGCGGGGTCTGATCAACGCGATGCTTTTTCAACAATTCAGGCAGATGCGCCCGCTTTCATGTTGATATGTTGATTAGTGGCGAGTTCGGGGTTGTAGAGGT
>DYJM01000246.1 GCA_020723125.1 Acidithiobacillus ferrivorans | reverse complement strand
AATTTCAGTACTTCAAAAAAGCCCCTGATGTTCGGTAGAATTGAGTCTTCTGTACTCAAAACGAACATCGAGGAGCAAGGTGAATCATACAGATAGCCTGGAATATCGGCAAGTGCGAGACGAATATCTGCGCATGATGAACGAACAGATCGAACTGGCGACCAGCAGCACGAAATGCGATGCGGAGGTGGTATGGGACATCCTGGGTCTGGCGTCGGTGACACGGCGCAGCATCCACGCCAGTTGTGATAGCCTGGAGGACGCGCCTACGGGCGAAGCGGTATTGTACCAACTGCGCACAGGCTGGTTGGAGCAGTTCGACCTGGATGAACTGGAGGGCCAACTGAATGGGCTGTTGGCCCATAACCTGCCTGACAGAATACGAGGGAGGTCGCATCAGGTGGCTTTCGATTTGACCTTCATTCCGTACCATGGGGAGGCGAAAGACAACGTCGATGAAGTGCGACGCAGTCAGGCCAAATCGGGCACTACTCATTTTCATGTCTATGCCTCCGCCTACATCATTCGCCACAACAAGCGGGTCACGGTGGCCGTGACCTACGTGCGGGCCGGGCAAACCTTGCTTGAGGTGTTGTTGTGCCTGCTGGAGCGGCTGGAAGCCCTCGACATTGGCCTCAAACGGCTGTTGCTTGACCGCCAGTTCGCCGCCGTCGAAATCATGGCCTATCTCGACCGCCAACCCTGGCAAAGCATCCTACCCGTGCCCGCGCGCAGCAACGAACTCAAAGCCCTGAGACATTCCGCCCGGCGCAGCCAGGTCTTATCCTACACCATGCGCTCGCCAACCTCAGGCCAGGCCGTCACCTTCACCCTGCACCTGGTGTGTCGCTACACACGGGGCCGCCGGGGGAAACGGGGCATCGAACGCTATCTGTTCGCGGTGCTCGGCCGCCCCTGGCGAGGCAATCCCGGCGACCTGGCCAACACCTATCGCACCCGCTTCGGGATTGAAACCGGCTACCGCTTGATGAATTCCGTCCGTGCGCGTACGTCCAGCCGCGACCCCAAACTCCGCCTTCTCTTCGTTGCCCTTGCCTTTGCTCTCCTCAATCTCTGGGTTACCCTTCAATGGACTGTGTTGGCTATCCCGCGCCAGGGTAGCCGTTGGTTGCACCCTGCACTCTTCCGCCTGCATCGCTTCTGTGATTTCCTGCGCGATGCCATCGCCGAAGTCCGTCATCTGATCCGTTCCGTCTCTCGTCCGGTACAGTTACCATGCCATTTTTCGAAGTACTGAGTTTACATTGCCGATGGTTTCTCCGGCTTATATCATGGGGCTGGATAGCCCCACAGAGGTGGGGGGGTGACTTTTCTGGACTCTTACAGGGGGGTTGCCCCTATTGGACTCTGCACGCCGCCTTGCCCCTTGTATGATAAAGTAGACAAGTGGAGGCAGGGAGGTGGAAGAGCCTGAC
>DYJM01000245.1 GCA_020723125.1 Acidithiobacillus ferrivorans | reverse complement strand
TCAGTTGTCCGGCGTGCAGGTATATCCTGCCGGACACGGCGGGGGTGGTGGCGGAGGCGCTGGCTGATTAGGGGTGCAGACATAACCCGGGGGACATTGGGGATTATTGGGCGGCGGAGCGTAATGGCCGGGCTGAACGTCATTCTGGGTAGCCTGGCCAGCATGGGCCACACCATAACCCGCAAGTCCACCCAGACCAGCACCAATCGCCGCTCCGGCCAGTGGGGCGCCTGTCTGATTGCCGATCACCGCCCCGGCCAGTGCACCCAGGGCCGCACCACCGGTGGCATCTGCCGTAGTCCCGTTACTGGCATAGGGGTTATTGGCACACCCCGCCAGCGGCAAGGCCAAGGCTCCGATCATCAACAGATAACGGGCGTTCATGATACCTGCTCCGAAGATGCATTGTCCCCTCCGGCATCTGTATTGCCCATGCTCGGATCCCAGACATCCGGACCCATGTCCCGGATTTCATCCATAGGTCGTTCCGTCCAGCCCTGCTGTTCCGGTGACGGATTACTTGCCACATTTTCTCCAGTCGATCTGTCTATGCTCATGATGAGTCTCCTGATCTGGCGCATCACCTGCGCACGCTATGAAATTATCCTACAACCCACAGATAAAATTACCAACCGCCGCCCTGGTCCTTGCGGGGAATGCTGCCCATGGTGTCGCCGTTGGCGAGATCCCAATGGTATTTTCTGGCGTCTTTGAGCCAGCCCACGTTGGCACGGACACAGGTTTTCTGAACCCATTTCAATTCCTGTCGATCGGGGGACAGATCGTTGCACCAATGGTTTTCCAATTCGGCTCTTTTGACGTGGTGGGCATACCAGCTGATGCTGTGGCCACCGTAGGGGCCGAGATGATGTTGGTGCGTGGCGCAGCCGGAAAGGGCCAAGGTGCCGGTCACAGCGAGGCCGCCTGCAAGGCGGTAAAAGGTGCTCACTTTCATGGTGTGACTCCTGTTCTTGCGCACCGCCACCCGGCGGCCATCGGCACCAATGACCAGACGCTGGGCAATCACCAAACGCCGGGCTTCCAGAATATCCGCTGTCATGGCCGGCGCCTCTTCGGCGCTGAAGGCCTTGACCAGACGGCTTACGGCATCACTGACATAGGTTACATGCACGGTGGTCATGACCAGATGCCCGGTCATGGAGGCCTCGATGGCGCTGCGGATACTTTCCCGATCCCGTACTTCGCCGATCATGATCATGTCCGGATTGCGGCGCATGGCTTCGACATTGCTCAGATACCATTCCCGCAGATGACTCGGCACCTGGGACTGGCTGATGCGGGGATGATGGTAGAGAAACTCGATGGGAGATTCGGCCGTAATGATTTTATGGTCGACCAGTTCTTCGTTTTCTTCCAGGGCATGGCGAATCATCGCCGCCAGCGTCGTCGTCTTGCCAGAACCGGTAGGACCCGTGA
>DYJM01000244.1 GCA_020723125.1 Acidithiobacillus ferrivorans | reverse complement strand
ATCTCAGCACTGAAGGCGCATTAACTCGCTTGTACGTTAGTTTTGCACCTACTGAAAAGAACATTGGGTTACCTCCCGGGAGATATCTGCGTGATGACAATTTGGGGACCATTGTTGCTGCCTCTGATCCAGGCTAGTTGCCCCTTCCTTGACCATGCCATGAAGGGATAGCGCGGAAACAGAGTCGCAGGGAAGTAGGATGATTCCTTGTACGCTCCACGAGTTGCATCGATCAACCAAAACACATTGGTGTCAGCCATCGAGCCACCAGATGGCACGCCTCTTGCTAAGATAAACCGGTTGCTCGGATCCCAGCTTAATTCCATGACAAATTGGGCCGGCAAATCAACAAAACGAACCTTCCCACTTGTTCGATCAAACAGAGCCAACTTACTTGCCACGAGAAGACCTGTATCGCTATCTTGCCCCAAAATCATAGCAAGGGTTTGACCATTAGGACTCCAAATACCATCCATCGCCCACCATGGCAAATCGCTTTGAGGAAGATTGGCAAAGGAGTAGGTGCGGACCTGCCCATTCCCCAAGTTAACCAATGGCAAGTCGGTACGCCATAGAATAGCCAGAAACTGACTAGTGGGGTCAATCGCGGGCAAGCCGGTGGGAAGCTGAGAGGAAGTCGAAGGCATTTCTACAGCAGCTTGGCGTTGACTCAAGTTAAGTGCGCGTAGCGGATTGCCTGTAAGCTCACGCCGGAGGTAGTACAGGCGTCCGGTGCTGGGTTGCACCGCCAGCAAGGCATTGGACCTCTCTATGGTACGCACTTCACCACCGGTGCTTCCCAAGCGAATCTCAGGAGGAGTGTCCAGGGGCGCAAAGGTGAATGCCACCTGCCCCGTTCGGTCTATCCATGCAGGTTTGTTGTTGCTATCTTCCCGTCGGCCATATTCTACTATCCGACCGGTCTCCACATCCAATGTCACAATGCGGTAGTGACGCGCCACATCTTCACCAACCGTAGGATCTTCGAGCTCGAGAAGCAATCGGCGGTCATCCGGTAGCCACGTATGGATTTTAACTGCCCCTTGGTGGGTCAGAACCACGCGCGGCTCACCAAATTGGATGGTGTCCAGAGTTGCGTTTTTCCAAGCGTCTGCCAATCCAGAATCGGGGGAGGATGCTCCTGTATCCTGTGAAAAAGTATCAGGGGATGGGGCGACCCCAATCTGTGTGAGCCGCGTCTGGAAGAGAGAATTCAGCACAAGAACCAATGCGCCGAGTGCCAACAGACTTAAGAAACTGCCAATTAGCTTGTGTGCGCGATTCAACTTACACCTCCATTCAGTCACCTGATTTTCAACCAGACACATGTGGGCACATCGCGTACGAGCGCGCCGCGACAGCTTGGGCACGCAGCGCGGTCTGCGGCGAACCGCCGCTCATCTCTTGTGGCGCGACGTTCTTCAGATAGTCGGTTTCAA
>DYJM01000077.1 GCA_020723125.1 Acidithiobacillus ferrivorans | reverse complement strand
GCGCAGGATTTCGCCAAGAACAACAACGGCGCGGGCCAAAGTCGCGGCAAAGCCTCCCGGCCAACGGCTGTTACCATGGTAACGGTTCCGTAAATCGGCTGCATTAGGTGGCCGGCAGTTCCTGCTGATATACTCGCGACCATGTTTGATCTCACACATTTTGTTCGTACCCTGGCGATCTGGGCGATTCCGGTGCTGTTTGCCATCACCGTGCATGAGGTCGCCCACGGCTGGGTGGCCTGGAAGCGAGGCGACCCCACGGCGATGCTCATGGGTCGTCTGACCCTGAATCCGGTGAAACATATTGATCCTTTTGGAACGATTATCCTGCCGGGTATTTTGTTGCTGTTTCATTCCCCCTTTTTGTTTGGATATGCCAAACCAGTGCCGGTGAATTTCAGCGGCCTGAAAAAGCCGAAAACCGACATGGTCTGGGTAGCTATCGCCGGACCCGCAGCCAATCTGCTGATGGCCATTTTCTGGACAGCCATACTGTGGTTGGGGGGGCATCTTCCCGGCGCTCTGGCGTATGTGGCTACACCCATGCAGTTGATGGGCGAGGCGGGCATTATCATCAATGTCATCCTGATCATTTTCAATCTGATACCGATCCCACCACTGGACGGCGGCCGGGTTGCCGTAGGCTTGTTGCCGGCTTCGGCCAGCATTACCCTCAGCCGGGTTGAACCTTATGGGTTTATTATTCTCATTGTGCTGCTTTTTACCGGCATTTTGTGGAACGTACTGGGCCCATTGTTTTTATGGGTTTATCATTTTTTCCTGGCAGTAGGTGCTGGATAATGAAAGAAATTATTGTCTCTGGAATGCGTCCGACCGGGCGTTTGCATATTGGTCATTATCATGGCGTACTGAAAAACTGGGTACGCTTGCAGGATCAGGGCGAATGCTATTTTTTTGTGGCAGACTGGCATGCCCTTACCACCCATTATGAAAGCGTTGAAGGTATCAGTAACGCTGTCTGGGATATGCTGGTGGAATGGCTGGCAGTGGGAATTGATCCGGATAAGGCGGTTCTATTCATTCAATCGCATGTTCCCCAACATGCCGAATTGGCCCTGCTCCTGGGGATGCTGACACCGTTGTCATGGCTGGAGCGCGTGCCGACTTTCAAGGATCAGCAGGAAAAACTGCGGGAACGGGATCTGGCGACTTTCGGTTTCCTCGGGTATCCGCTGTTGATGACGGCGGATATTCTGCTGTATGAGGCCCAACAGGTGCCGGTAGGGGCCGATCAGGTGGCACATCTGGAAATCAGCCGGGAGCTGGCCCGACGTTTCAACAGTTTTTATGGTCGCGATGCGGAAACCCGGCAGCAGATTGAAAAAGGCTTGCAGGCCATGGGCAAGCGTGCTGCCAAAACTTTTGCCCAGTTACAGCAGCGTTTTCAACAAAATGGGGATTTGTTGGCCGTCACTGAAGCGGCAGAATTTCTCCGGCAACAGTCAGGGCTGAGTCCACTGATGCAGGCGCAGCTATTGGCGCATCTGGAAGGGAAGGGGCGTGAAATTCTGCGCGAGCCCCAGGCGTTACTGACCGCTGCTTCCAAATTGCCCGGCCTCGATGGTCAAAAAATGAGTAAATCCTATGGGAACACCATTCCCTTGCAGGAAGATCCGGAACTGATTCGCAAGAAAATCCGTACCATGCCTACTGATCCGGCGCGCGTCATGCGGACTGATCCGGGTACTCCGGAAAAATGTCCGGTATGGGGTTTTCATCAGGTATATTCCAGTGAGGAGACCCAAAATTGGGCACGTCAGGGTTGCACCAGCGCGGGCATTGGCTGTCTCGATTGCAAACAGCCCGTGATAGAAGCGGTACTCGCGGAGCTGGCACCGATTCGCGAACGGGCCGAATACTGGGCAGCGCGTCCGGAACAATTGCGGGAAATTGCCCATGCTGGTGCGCAGCGTGCCCGCAACCGGGCCGAGCAGACCATGGAAAAAGTGCGCTCCGCCATGGGCCTGGCTCACGAGCAGGGTATTGACTGAGTGATATCTGCGTGATTGGGGTGAATGCTGGCATGGGGCAGGCCGTACAGGTCAATGGTCAGCCTCTGGACAGCTTACCCGAGGGCTTGTTTATTCCTCCCGATGCCCTGGAATTGCTCCTGGACAGCTTTTCCGGTCCTCTTGAATTACTGCTCTGGCTGATCCGTCGTAACCGCATGGATATTCGTGATATTCCGGTGGCGGAAGTGACCCGTCAGTATTTGCAGTACCTGCAGGAAGCCCGGCGGCGGAATCTGGAGTTGGCCGCAGAATATCTGCTGATGGCGGCCTGGCTGGCGGAAATCAAGGCAAGGATGCTGCTTCCGCTGCCGCCCGCCCGTGAAGACGAAGAAATGGACCCGCGACTGGAGCTGGTGCGCCGTCTTGAAGCCTTGGCGCTGGTGCAGGGTCAGGCAGAAGCCCTCCAATCTCTGCCGCAGTCAGGGCGGGATTTCTGGACAGTCAATCCAGTCCCCTATGAGGACTTGTCCCCATCTCCGCCTCTGCTCGAACTGGGTGATATAGCTGCGGCCTGGCTGCGTATACAGCAGCGTCCCGAACGACGCGATCAACCCGTCCATCAGCTTTCCAACCCGGCCATGGGTTTGCGGCAGCGCATGGTGGAAGTGCTGCTCTGCTGTCGGCGGGACCGGCGCCCCTGGCAACTGCTTGAGTTGTTGCCGGAGTTGAGCCGGCAGGCCTTGGCTGTATCCTTGATGGCCATTCTGGAGTTGTTGCGCCAGGAAGCCTTGCAACTGCTTGAAGATGGGGAGGATGGCTGGCGGGTAAGTATTGCGGGTATGGAGGTTCCGCAGCATGCGTGAGGCCTTGCTGGCTTTGTTTCTGTCCAGCGCAGAACCACTGTCGCGGGAACGGTTGGCTGGCATTTTTGCCGACGACCCGGAATATGCGGGTTGGGAAGCGGCACTGGAGATTTTACTGGCCACTGGTGAAGGTCCCATGCAATTGGTTGCCGTGGCGGGTGGATATCGTCTGCAGATTCATCCTCGCCACCATGGGCTGTTAGCGCGCTTGCATGTAGAGGCTCCCCGCCCATTGAGCAAAGCGGTGCTGGAAACATTGGCGGTTATTGCCTATCAACAGCCGGTTACCCGTCCGGAAATTGAACACTGGCGGGGGGTATCGGTGGGTGCCAGCATTATGCAGCAGTTACAGGAGCTTGGCTGGATTGCTGTGGTGGGTCACCGCGAAAGCCCTGGTCGCCCAGCACTTTGGGCGACTACTTCTGAATTTATGCGGCATTTTGCTTTGGCTTCCCTGGAAGATTTGCCTGTAGCAATGACCGGGAAATAGAAAGATTATTTTAATATTAGAAAAAACTTATTGGACGACTTGATAATATGGTCGCATATTTTCGCGGAGTTTGTTGATGGCGGTTAATACAAAGAGGCCGGCATCCGCATTGGGTTCGATGTGGTCAATAATGTGACGAGGAGCAGACCAATGGCACATGTGGTGATTTTAGGGGCAGGTACAGGTGGCATGCCCGCAGCTTATGAAATGAAGGAAGCCTTGGGTTCCGGGCATGAAGTAACGCTCATCAGCGCCAATGATTATTTTCAGTTTGTACCATCCAACCCTTGGGTGGGCGTGGGCTGGTCCAAACGGGATGATATTGCTTTTCCCATCAAACCTTATGTAGAACGCAAGGGCATTCATTTTATCCCCAAGGCAGCGGAAAAAATTGATGCCGAAGGCCAGGAAATTACCTTGGCTGATGGCAGCAAGGTCCATTATGACTATCTGCTGATTACCACCGGTCCAAAGCTGGCTTTTGAAAATGTGCCGGGGTCCGATCCGCACGAAGGACCTATCCAATCCGTTTGTACGGTGGACCATGCGGAGAAGGCCTATCAGGACTATCAGGCGCTTCTGGCTGAACCCGGTCCCATTGTGATCGGTGCCATGGCCGGTGCCAGTTGTTTCGGGCCAGCTTACGAGTACGCCATGATCGTGGCTTCTGACCTCAAAAAACGCGGCATGCGTGACAAAATCCCCTCCTTCACTTTTGTGACCAGCGAACCGTATTTGGGCCATCTGGGTATTCAGGGCGTCGGTGATTCTACCGGAATCCTGAGCAAGGGGCTCAAGGAAGAGGGTATTGAAGCTTATACCAATTGCAAGGTCACCAAGGTCGAAGATGGCAAAATGTATGTTACCCAGGTCAATGACAAGGGTGAAGTAGCCAAGGAATTTACCCTGCCAGTCAAGTTCGGGATGATGATTCCTGCTTTCAAGGGGGTGCCTGCCGTAGCGGGTGTTGAGGGTTTGTGTAATCCGGGCGGCTTTGTGCTGGTAGACGAACATCAGCGCAGCAAGAAGTATCCCAACATTTTCGCTGCTGGTATTGCCATTGCCATTCCTCCGGTGGAAAGCACTCCGGTGCCTACTGGTGCCCCCAAGACCGGCTACATGATCGAATCCATGGTTTCTGCTGCGGTGCAGAATATCAAGGCGGACCTGGAAGGTCGCAAAGGTGAGCAGACCATGGGTACCTGGAATGCCGTCTGTTTTGCCGACATGGGTGATCGCGGCGCAGCTTTCGTCGCCCTGCCGCAGTTGCGTCCCCGTAAGGTAGACGTATTTGCCTATGGTCGCTGGGTGCATCTGGCCAAGGTGGCCTTTGAAAAGTATTTCATTCGCAAGATGAAAATGGGGGTTTCCGAACCTTTCTATGAAAAAGTGCTGTTCAAGATGATGGGCATCACCCGCCTCAAGGAAGAAGTACCGCCACATCGTAAAGCTTCCTGAGCATCACCTGCAGCAAAACATCAGACCCCGCCTCGCGCGGGGTTTTTTATCCTGAAAAACACCCATGAGCCATGCCCGGAGATTTTTGAGCAATGGATGAAAAATTACAAAAAGTTTTGGCACGCTTTGGTCTGGGATCCAGAAGGCTGATGGAACAATGGATTACTGCCGGTCGTATTCAGGTGAATGGGCAGGTTGCCAAGCTGGGGGATCGGGTCACGCCTCAGGACAAAATATCGGTAGATGGTGAAGCCTTGCGGATTCCCTCCTGGGTTCGCCCGCGTCTGCGGGTGCTGCGTTACCACAAGCCGGCGGGGGAGCTGACTACCCGGAATGATCCCGATGGTCGTCCAACGGTTTTTGATCGCTTGCCCAGGTTACGTGGGAGTCGTTGGGTGGCCGTCGGGCGTTTGGACTACAACACGGAAGGACTCCTCCTGCTCACCAATGATGGAGATCTGGCCAATGCCTTGATGCATCCCCGCGCCGGTATCGAAAGAGAATATGCAGTCCGCATTCTGGGTGTTTTGAGCAACGAACAGCAAAACCAGCTTTTGAAAGGTGTAACGCTGGAAGACGGCGAAGCGCGATTTCTCAAAATTGAAGAGGCTGGTGGTGAGGGAGCCAATCACTGGTATCACGTCACCCTTGCTGAAGGTCGCAATCGGGAAGTGCGTCGTCTGTTTGAAGCCTTGGGTTTGACGGTCAGTCGCCTGATTCGTGTGCGTTATGGCGTGGTGGAAATGCCGCGTTTGTTGAAAACTGGATACTTTGATGAGCTGCCGGATGAGGAACGCGATAATCTGCTGGCTAGTGTCAATTGGGTGAATCCGGCAAGGCCGATGACCGGGCATGAATTTGCAGATTCCAAATCGAGCAAATCAAACAGATCATCATCGGAGCGGCATCCAGGGGCATCTCGTTCATCGAGGTACAAATTTTGAACGAATGTATTATAATCGATTCATCCTAACTCACGACCCAATCCAGAAACCCCGTTAACGAGTTGCGCACTTATTTATTGGTACCGGAAAACAAGATTCAAGAAGTTACGCGGGCACAGTGCCCTGATCCGGAGAAGGATGATGCGAATATTTCATGGGTGACAACAGTTTTGTTTATTATTCTTTCGGAGGTCATAGGTTTTTTGTCAAACTACTTCGTTGCAGCTTGATAATATTCACCGATAATTTCCCAAGCAGCAAAAATTATCCGGGTGATGATATGTGCTGCAAACCATATAACAAAAAAACGTAATACATCCATTATGATGGGTATCCAGAAAGGGAACTCCCCACCGAATCCCAAGGGCTGGGGCAGCAATCCCCATTCAGCAGCAATAATGGCCAATAACCAGGTGATCGCCCAACTTTTTACGCCGCCAGTAGGGCTACTGCGGCGCTTGGGCTTGAATTTCTGATCAACTATTGGTTCTTTCTTGTCCTTTGCCATGATATCTCGTGGTTATTTTTTAGTGACCCATGACATGGTCGCGCAGTTTATCCAGTTGTCGTTGCACCATGGTGCTGAGACTTTTCAGTTGATCGGCACCAGTATGAACGGCGGCATTATCTCCTTTTTTTAAGGCATTAATCATGGCGATTCCCAACTTGTGTACTTGCGGATGAACCTGCTGTACAGCAATAAAGGCTTCGGATTGAGCGATGGGAGTTTCCAGCATGCTGTCCATCCATTGCCCTAAACGGCACTGGTGGTGGTCTTTAATGTTGTTGATATCGATTTGGCTGGCTTTATCGGTAATCGCTTCCATAATCCGGCTGACCCATAACACGTGATCCGCCTTGGCGACGGTGATTCGGGTAGCCAAAGCCGGATCACCCTGCATGGCCGCTTCACTGGCGTGCGCCAGTTCATCACGAACATGGTCGAGACACTGGCGGATAGCCTGGATTTGCTGAGCAAATTGTCCCATGGATTGCTGCAATGCATTCATGTGGGTACCCATGCTTTCTGCGGCGCTAACTTCCCGGGCACTCCCACTGACAATGTTTTCAATGTTTCCACGGGTTTTCTGTGCAGACTGGTTGGCCATACCCAGGACCTCGGCCACTGTTTCGAGGGCATCACCGCCACGACGCAAATGCTCCACACTGGCGCTGACGCCCGTTTCAACTTGTATGGCTCCTTTGTTGATGGTGCTTGCAGAACTACGTATATCAGCAGCAGCACGAGCAGAACTTTGCGCCAGTTTTTTGACTTCATCGGCAACTACCGCAAAACCGCGCCCATGTTCCCCGGCGCGTGCCGCCTCAATAGCCGCATTGAGAGCCAGCAGGTTGGTTTGCTTGGCAATTTCCTGAACTTTGCCTGCCAATGTGGTAATAGTGCGGGTTTGCTGCAGAAAAGCCTGTACAGTTTCTCCCATGGATGTGACGGTTTGTTCGACGAGATCCATTTCGCCAATCAACATGGAAAGCCGTTCGTTTCCCATCTGCACATCATGTAAGGTCGCTTCGGCCAGGGACTGGTTGGAGCCAATACTGTCTGCCGTGCTGCGCACCGCTTTTATGACCGCATCGGCCTGATCATACAGGGATTGGCTATCCAGCTGTGCAGTACGTAAATCCTGCTCTAAATCCATACCCAGCAAGTGACTTTCTGCAGTTTGCTCAAGGGCGGCAACCTGGTGATCCAGAACTTTACAACTTTGCCAAAGTCGTGCTTTTTGCCAGTCACAAATCGGCGTAATGGTTTTTCCGAGTTCAGGATCGTCTCGAATCAACTGTGCCGTTTCTGCGTCACCATCCAGGCAGGCGGAAAACAGGGAAAGCAGAGTATGGTTTTCAGTGGACATGGCGTAGCCTCATCATGGTGAGATTTTAGTGAGGATGAATAACGCTCGTAATAGCACGAGCCAGATCATCCGGTAAAAATTTTGCTACGTAGCCATCCGCGTTGACACTGCGCGCATGGGCTTCATTAGCGGTACCTGACAGCGATGAGTGAATGACTACCGGCACATCGTGAAGTGCTTCATTTTCCTTGATTTTTCGGGTCAGCGTAAATCCATCCATTTCGGGCATTTCAAGATCGGTCAAAACCAGTGCTACCTTATCACGCAGGGGAATACCTGCTGTTTTGGCATCTTGCGCCAGTTGCTTTAAACGCTCTAAAGCTTCTTTGCCAGTTTTCGTGCCTATATAGGCCAATCCCAAACTTTTGAGGGTTTTTTCGATCTGATTGCGCGCGACACCGGAATCATCGGCATAAAGAATGACAGACCCTTTGGGAATTTCTATGGCATGTTGTTGTACGAGCTCATCTCCGGCTTTGAAACGCGAGGGTAATACCTGACGAAGAATGTGTTCCACATCCAGCACCAGAGCCAGACGTGCGGTTTCTTCGTCCTCATCAAGCCGCGCCAAACTGGTGACCAGGCCGCCCACCGAAGCACCTTCGGCAGAAAGCACCCGGCTCCATTCCAGGCGGACAATTTCTTCGACATCTTCAACGGCAAATCCTTGCACAGAACGCTCATATTCTGTGACCAGCAGGATATTTAATCCGTCTGTTTTACAGCCGACCACCTCCGGTAAATTGATGACGGGAATGATTTGTCCGCGTATGTTGGCGACGCCCATCACATGCTCAGGCGCACCGGGCATGGGCGTGATTTTGGGCATGACCAGTGCCTCACGAACCTTGAACACATTGATCCCAAAAAGCTCGCGGCTATTGATTTTGGGGTCCGTGCCGAGACGGAATACCAGCAGCTCAAACTTGTTGGTGCCCGCAAGCTGGGCGCGTTCATCAACTTCCCGCAGTAACTGATTCATGATCCAATCCTCAATAGCTTTTTTGAATGATCGCGCTCAGCGCGTCCAGATGCTGTAAAACATTATCCCGACTATCCATGAGCTGTTGCATTAATTTGGCAGTACGTTCCCGGTCGCCGGCCTGATGTGCAGCCAGTAGTTCCCGCGCGCGTTGATGGAATTGCCGATGCGGCTCGGCCAGGGCGACAAATTCTGCTTCATTGCCCAGAAGCTGCCTCCCTGTTCCTTCATACCATGAGCCCAGAGCGCACTGATGTTGGTCCTGCAGATCATCCGGACTCATTGCTGATCCATTATCATTCACGGCATTTTGCAGGCGGTGAACCAATGCTGCATGACTTTGACGGGCGGCATCCAGGGTCATGGATACCGCTAGCGTGCGTAAATTTTTTATTTGTTTTTGCAGAGTACGCGTGACCTCCATGGATTGCTGCGCCTGTTGCTGATTGTTCTGTGCAGCACTATCAATATTTTTTGCCGTTAAATTGACGGCTGTTATATTGTTTTGCACTTCGTCTGTAGCATCCTGGACACGTTTGGATAAATTCCGGACTTCATCAGCTACTACGGCAAAACCTCGGCCATGTTCTCCGGCACGAGCGGCCTCAATAGCCGCATTTAATGCCAGCAGGTTGGTTTGATAGGCAATTTCGCGGATAGTCTGAGCGATGCGGCTGATTGCAACTACCTGATTCATGAGGGACTGCGAGGCCTGATGATTATCATCAATGGTTTTTGTAAGTAACGTCAGGTTTTTGTTGACTGTTTCCATTGCCGAAGCAGCTTCATCGGAGGTCTGGGTGAGTATATGTGCATTTTGGGTCGCACTTCTGAAGCCACTTTCCGAAAATTCATCCATCGTACTTTATTCCCTGTAATGGTTAATTGATCGCGGTACCGACATTGATTTTGTCGAACCAGTCCAGAAAACGCTTGACGTTGTCGCCACTATAAA
>DYJM01000243.1 GCA_020723125.1 Acidithiobacillus ferrivorans | reverse complement strand
GAATGGTGGAAGCCGTCAGTAAAAACAAGCTCGCCCAATGGTACCAACGCACTGCCATTGGGCATATCCGACCTGTTGATCTGAATGAATTGACCAGTAAACGGTTCTGGGAAAAATGGGACCGGGTCGGCGAAGCGGATTTACGACAGATCGCCCGGGCGTTCTTTGAGCGGATCTGGGAAGCAGAATCTCCGGCGGCCGACTGCCTCTTGTTCGACACAAGCAATTATTACACGTTCATGTCCAGCCACACCCCTTCGGAGTTGGCACAGCGGGGCAAAAACAAGGAGGGGCGCCATAATCTGCGGCAAATCGGTCTTGGACTCCTGGTCGCCCGCGGCACCCGGCTGCCGATATATTACAGCGTATATCCGGGGAACCTGCATGACAGCAAGCATTTCGAAGCCGTTATGGATGAGATGTTCGGCATTGTCTGCGGCTTAAACAGGACCAAGGAAAAACTGACCGTTGTCATTGATAAGGGAATGAATTCGGAAGGAAACTACGCCTGGATCGATGAGCACTCGCGGATTCATTTCATCACCACGTATTCGACGTATTTTGCCCAGGATCTTGCCGCAACACCGCTGGATCGTTTCGAGCCGGCCGATACAAAGGGCAACCGGCTGCTGATTGAAAAAAATATGGCCGGGGAGTGCCTGCTCGTCTATCGGACCAGGGGAGAGTATTGGGGAAAAGAGCGTGCGGTTGTCATCACCTATAATCCGGCCACCGCCCGCAAACAGCGATACACCTTCGACAGCAAGTTGGAGGCCATGCGGCAGGAGTTGCTGTCGATGCGTGCCAAGGTCAGGGAGCAGGCCCCTCAATGGCGCCAACCGGATATCATCCGGGAACGCTACTTGCGGCTTTGTGAACGGCTGCATATGCCGTCACAAGCATATGAACTTAAATTTGAGAAATCCGGCGAGGCGCTATCGATGAGCTTCCGGCAGGCTGTTTCTTTTGTCAGCCACAAGCAGGCGATGTTCGGGAAAAACATTATCATTACCGATAATACGGATTGGACAACCGGCGATATTGTGGAAGCAAGCCTTGACCGCTGGCAAGTGGAGAGCCGCTTCCGGTCCAGCAAGGACGAAGATTTTGTCGGTACAAGGCCATTGCGTCACTGGACGGACAGCAAGATCAGGTGCCATCTGTTTACCTGTGTCGCGGCCATGACCTACCTGCGACGAATTGAACTCAAAATGGCGGGGGCCGGCCTGAAACGCACGGCCGAAGACATCATGGATGATATGCGGCATTTGCATTACGTGCTGGCTCTGAAAAAAGGAGCCCGCAAACCCGCCCGACACCTTGAGACGCCCAGTAAGACCCAGGCCGAAGTCCTATCGGCCTTTGGACATCATGTAGATGAAAATGGGGTCTTACACCCGTCTGCGCCCTAACCCTTTAATCTACGCGGCATTACGGCCAAGTGCGGGGTTTAT
>DYJM01000076.1 GCA_020723125.1 Acidithiobacillus ferrivorans | reverse complement strand
GGCAACTGCCGTTTTTAGGATAATGATGGCTTGCACCTTTACTGAAAGAATTCTGCTCTAGACACCCTGAGCAGCAAGCCAGCGCTGGATATCCGCAGCGCCCATGGCACCACTGACCCGCGCATGTTCCTTGCCATTTTTGAAAAGAACCATGCTGGGAATGGAGCGAATCTGGAAACGCGCCCCCAAGGACTGCTCTTCTTCCGTATTGACCTTGGCAAAAAGCACGCGACCACGCATATTTCGTCCAGCCTGCTCAAACTGCGGGGCCATACTGCGGCAAGGACCGCACCAGGGTGCCCAGAAATCAATCAGTACCGGCAATTCATTTTTCTGGATGTAAGCATTGAAGCGCGCGGTGTCGAGATTTACCGGATGGTCCGGTAAAATTTCCGCATGACACTTGCCGCACTTGGCTTTGTCACCGAGACGCGCCTGCGGCACCCGATTCAGGCTTCCGCAGGAAGGACAAACTATCATCAAACCCGTCATTTTCTTCTCCTAATCCGCCTTGCCGGCTTATTCCTGGGGTGCAGTCTGCAGGAGAGCGTCCAGAGCCCCACGATGATTCAGGGCCGCCAGATCATCAGAACCACCCACATGCTGACCATTGATGAAAATCTGCGGTACGGTGTGCCTTCCGTGGGCGCGCTGCTGCATCTCCCGACGCAACGCCGGACTGTGATCCACCCGAATGATTTGTGGATTGACGCCCTTGCTGCGCAGCAAGGCTTCCGCGCGATGGCAATACGGGCAGCTCCCTGTTGCATACATAACGACTTCGGCAGCGACTTTCATTTTTCGACTGGTAATCCTGCACCGCGCCAGGCACTGATACCACCTTTGAGGCTGTAGATTTTATCAAAGCCCGCTTTTTTCAGGCTCGCAGCAGCACGCGCCGAACGCATTCCGCTGGCACACTGGCAAATGACATGATGACCACGATGTTTTTCCAGATCCTTCATGTACTTGGGAAGATCCCCGAGGGGAATATGACGGGCACCGGGAAGATGACCCTGAGCCCATTCATTTTGTTCGCGCACATCAATGACCACAGCATCTTCATGGTTGATCAACTGAACGGCTGTTTTTGCATCCACCTCACTGATCCCTGCTGCTTTGCGCGTCAGTGGCCCTTTGAAAATCATGACGATCAAGGCTACTGCCGCCAGTAAAAGCGGCCATTGCGCCTGGGCAAAGGTGAGAATTTTGGCTTCCATGAATTATCTCCCGCAGGACCCTGAACCCGGTACACCTAGCTTCAGTAAAATTTTTTCCAGAGGGCAGAAACAAGTGAAACCACTCTGCAACAAATTGAAACCGACAAAAAGGGTAAATGCCAGGAACCACTCACTGACAAAAATCGGGCTGGCGGGCGCACCCAGAATCACGCTCACCAGAACAAAAAAACCGGCCACCACACGTACCCAACGTTCTGTATTCATTTTCTGTTAAATCCTCTGCATCTGCTTTTCAAGGTGCCGCTCCCACAAAAAGTATAAAAGCGGAATCACCACCAATGTCAGCAGTGTGGAGGCGAAGGTACCAAAAATCAAGGAAACCGCCAGACCACCAAATACCGGATCGGTCACCATAATGGCCGAGCCGAACATGATGGCCAGAGCCGTCAGCAAAATCGGGCGAAACCGCACTGCCCCCGCCTGCAACACGGCCTCTTCAAGCGCGTAGCCCTGACGCCGGTAATCAATAATAAAATCAATCAATAATAGGGAGTTACGCACCACCACACCGGCCAGCGCAATGACACCAATCATGGAAGTTGCGTTAAAGGGTGTATTCAACAACCAGTGCCCGGGAAACACACCAATCAGGGTCATGGGAATGGCGCCCATGACAATGACCGGCATCATGAAAGACTGATAATACGCGACCAGCATCAGATAGATGAACACCAGAGCCACAATGAAAGCGGCACCCAGATCGCGAAACACATCCAGGGTCAGGCGCATATCCCCCCCCCAGAGAATCTGGTAGTGGGTAATATCATTGGGCTGGGCAGGCGTGAAGCCGAGATTGCCAGTGGTCAGATGGACACCGTCAATGTGCCGATCATCCAGCCAGTGATTCAGGCTGAGGACGGCGTACACCGGGCTTGAACCAATCAGATCGCCGGTCACATAGACCACCGGATGTTGATCCCGATCATAAATCGGTTTGGCCAGAGTGCTTTTCTGGATCTGGACGATGCTGGACAAGGCCACCTCTTGTCCCTGACTGTTGCGGATATGCAGATCAAGAATCTGCTGACGCCAGGCACGATCCTGGGGGGGAACCCGCAAAATGATGTCTACCGGTTCCCGGGCTGAAGGATCATACAAGGCGCCGAGCTTGGTGCCCGCAATATAGTCATGTACCAGCTCAGCCACTTGTGCCGGGGCCACTCCAGCGAGCATGGCCTTTTGCCGGTCCACGTGAATCCGGTATTCGGGCACAGTCGCCGTGACCGAATCATCCACGTTGATCATGTCATACACTTTCCGGAAGTACTGCTCTACCGTCCCGGCCAACTCCCGCAACTTTTGGTAATTCGGGCCATAAAGCTCTGCCACCACCTGGGCACGCACGGGGGGCCCCGGTGGAACCTCAAAAATCTTGATGACGGCCTGGGGATAACGACTGCGCACGCTCTGCAGGGCTTTATACACCTCCACCGCCACCGTATGCGACATGGGCCGTTCATCACGCGGGACCAGATTGATTTGGATCTGGGCGTAATTACTGCCTTCGCGCATCATGTCACCACGTACCAGCCCCGCAAAATCCACTGGGGCAGAACGTCCCAGATAAGTCTGGAAGTTTTCGATGTAATGATTATGGCTGAGGACATCCCCTATCGCTTGCGTCACCTGACCGGTGGCATCCAGTGCAGTGCCCGCTGGCGTATCCACCTGAATCATGAAATCACTGACATTCCCTTCCGGGAGCATCTTCAAATTGACACCCAGGGCACTGAGAGGGCCATTCATACCCTGAGGACGGACAAACTGCCAGAGGGGCATCAGCATGGCCAACAACAGCAATACCACGACAACCAGGAAGAATATATTGCGGCGTCGAGAAGACTCCAGCAATGGCGTCACTACGCGCAAATAGCCCCTTTGTAAGGCGTCTTTGGGAGATTGGGTGCCAGCCTCCCCATGACCCGGTGCATGCTCCGCCTGGGAATGGGTATCTGCTGCCTTGGCAGCTTTCTTGCGCAGAAAACGATACGCACCCCAGGGGACGACCGTATAAGCCAACAACACCGAAGCAATCATGGCAATGGGCACAAAAATGGGGATCGGCAACATGAAAGGACCCATCATGCCGGTCACAAAAGCCATCGGCACAAAAGCCAGAATGACCGCTAACGTAGCGATATTGGTAGGATTACCAATTTCATTGGTGGCATGAATCACGCAGTGGGCAAAACCACCCTTGGCACATCCATGCAAATGACGGTGAATATTTTCAATCACCACAATGCCGCCATCGACCAATAAGCCCAAAGATAAAATCAGGGCGAACAGCGTGATGCGGTTGATGGTCTGGCCCAGTAACCAGCCGATTCCCAGAACCGCTCCCAGAGTCAAAGGCACCGTCAAAATCACAATGCCAGCCTCTCGCCAACCCAGGAAAATCATCAAGATGATGGCCACCACGCCGATGGCGATGCTGAGATGCTCGAACAGGGTACTGACGGCGTCATCGGCCCGGGCACCGTAATCCCGGGTAATGGTGACATGGACGCCTTCGGGCAGCGCCTCCTGTTCCAGGCGCCCCAGTTTGGCCTTGATGGCATCGGCAACAGTGACGGCATTGGTTCCCGGGCGCTTGGCCAGGGCAATGGTTACTGCCGGCATGGTCGTCCCGCTAGGCAGACCCATCCGGTTTGCCAATCCTGCCGTATTGCTGATTGCCGTGTGCGGTTCCGCAGCACCTTCTTCGATGCGTGCCACATCTTTCAGGAAGATGGGTTGGCCATCATGGCTGCCGATAATCACATTCCCCACAGATTGCGCGGAACCCAGTGCGCCATTGATGCGCAGAGGAATTTCGCGATTGTCGTTGACGAGATTGCCGCCGGGCAAAATCACGTTGTTACCCTGCAGGGACTGCTGGATATTTTGCAGGCTGAGGCCGGTACTCGCGAGTTTGGCCGGATTGAGCCAGACATTCACGGCCTGCCGGCCACCGCCAATGAGGGTAGCATTGGCCACATCGGGCACGTTCTGCAATTGATCCATGAGGCGGATACCCACCTGACGCAGGGCCACCGGCGTCAACTGCGATGTGCTCAGGGTCACGGTCATGATGGGAACATCATTGATTCCTATGGACTTGACCAGAGGCTGCTCCGTCCCCGGCGGCATTTTGTCCATATTGCGGCTGAGCTGGTTATACACTTCCAGCAGGCTTTTTTCTTCATTGGCCCCCACCTGGAATTCCACGGTGACAATACCCATGTCATTCACGGAGTAGCCGAAGGTATGATGCACTCCGGGCAGGGAAGCCATCAGTGCTTCCAGAGGACGAATGACCAGATTATGGATTTCCTCGCTGTTGGAACCGGGGCGCATGACGAAAATTTCTGCAGCCGGAACCACAATCTCGGGATTGTAAAGACGCGGGGTCACCATGACCGCCAGAACCCCGAACAGGGCGATGGCAATCATGATGAGCACCGTGATTTTGGATTGATAAAAAGACTGGGCCAGCCGTCCGGCCAGGTTCATTTTGTGCTGCTGATCAGCCATGGGTCGCTCCGGCCTTGATCTGATCACCATTGTTGACTGCGGCAAGATTGCCCGTGACCACCGTTTCGCCAGCACTCAGGCCGGCCAGAATTTCCACTCCATCCGGTGTTTCCGGACCGGGGCGCACCATCCGGTAATGGGCAATGCCGTGGGCGTCTACAACAAACACACCGGGGATGCCAGCACGATCCAGCAAAGCGCTGGCAGGCACTGCAATAATCTGGCGGGCTGCCAGCGGGGCCGCAACGGTCACATAATCTCCTGCCTGGAGATGACTATCGGCGGGCAAACTCAGCTTGACCGTATGGGCATGAGTCATGGCATCCGCCGCGTTGACCATATCCAGCACCGTCGCGGGAATCCGGTGCCCTTCGGCAAGTACGCTGAGGGTCTGACCAATTTTCAGGCTGCGGTATAAAGCACTGCCAGCAGCAAAGCGTACCTCCAGTTGACTGGTATTGGCCAAAGTAAGCACCGGCTGACCGGGCGAGGCCATATCACCATTTTGGGCCTGCTTGCTGATAATAGTGCCAGAAAACGGTGCCGTTACCCGAGCATAGCGCATCTGGGCTTCGGCACTGGCAATACCCGCACGCGCAGCGGCGGCGCGCGCCTGGGCCATGGCATAGTTTGACTTCACCTGATCCCACTGCTTTTCGGGAATCGCCTGCTGGGCATACAGGGCCTTGAAACGCTCATAATTGGACCGGGCATCAGTCAGATTGGACTGCGCCTCGGCAAGACCTGCCTGAGCCTGCTGGACCTGGGCCTGCACGCCGGTCGGGTCGACTTCAAAGAGCAGTTGTCCAGCCGTGACCGTCTGGCCTTCACGCAGATCCAGACGCCGAATATAGCCACTGAGCCGGGAACTGATCTGGACCTGCCGGGCAGCAATCACGGTACCCGGAACCTGGCTGTAGGCGGCCATATTCTTCCCCCCAATCTGCATGACCGGGGCACTCACCCTGTGATGCACAGCCGGGGTCTGGGGAGGGGATTTACTACAGGCAGACAGACCGGCACTGGCCAAAACAATGGCTGACAACATGACGGTGCGTTTCAAGGTCAACATCAGGAAGCTCCTTCCACGACGGACACCGGGGCCACGTCGATGATTTCTTGCGGATTCAGTTTACCAATGGCCAGCAGCAGTGCAGCACGCTGGACAGCCTCGGCATAATCGGCCGACACCAACTCGGCACGGGATTGATCCAGCTCGGCCTGACCATGGAGCAAACCGGTAATGGTCTCAACCCCATTTTCGTAACGCAGCCGGACCAGACGTTGGGATTCTTCCATTTGCCGGACTGCCAGTTTACGCATTTTGACGCGCTGTGCCGCCTCCCGCGCCCCACGCCAGGCTTCCGCTACTTGCAAGCGCAACTTGTCCTGTGCCTCCTGCAAGGCGGCCATGGCCTGCTCGCGTTCCGCCTGCGCCCGATCCATGCCCCCGCCCCGGGAAAAATCCAGCACATTCCAGGTGACTTCGCCACCAATAGTATAGGAGGGAGCCGCATTGCCCAGGGATGTACCGTTCCATTCCTGATTGGCCATGGCATTGACATGGGGCAGATAGGCTGCGCGCGCCACCTGAATACCGTCCTGAGCGGCTTTCAGCTTGTGGCGGAGCGCAGCAATGCCGGCATTTTCCATAATCGCCTCACGTTGCAGATCCATGAGGGATTTACCCGGCAGTATGGGCTGCACCGGCTTTTCGACCGAAAGGGTTTTGCCCTCCGGCCAACCGATCAGTATGGAGAGGTTTTCCAATGCATTGGCGTGATCATTTTCTGCATTCTGAACAGCCAGTTGCGCTTTTTCCAGATTGACCTCGGCAGCCAGCCAGTCACTTTTGACCAGCACCCCTTTATCCACAAGCAGTTTGCTGGTTTTGACGTAGGATTCAGCAGCTTTCTGGGCTTTTTTGGCAACCTGAATGGCGCTTTGGGCGGCGATAACACTGTCATAGGCCTGCAAAACCGCAAAAGTCAGCTTTTGCCGGGCCATGACATTTCCGCTTTGAGCAGCTTCCAGCATGGCGTGGGCCTGACTCAGTCGCCCCCAGATTTCACCACCATTCCAGATCGGAATTTCCAACTGGAGTTTGGTACCGTAGTTATGATAACTCCCCGGCAAATCAAGACCAGCCGGTGCCACATTGAGGCTGTCGGGGTTACTGGGATTAAACTGACTCGCTCCAAAATCATTGAAGGTTGCCCGGCGTTGGGACAACTTCATTCCGAAAACGGTCAGGGCATTATTGGACTGACTGGCAGAAAACGAAGCAGTCAACTTCGGCAGCAGGTGACCACGCGCCTGGGACACCGCCCCCTTGGCTTCCGCCTGCTCCGCTTTGGCGGCCATGATCTGCGGGTTCTGTTTGAGGGCCATGGCCACACACTGGTTAAAATCCACTGCCTGAGCAGGTAGAGCAAAAAAAGCTCCTGAGACAGCCATGGCAACCAGCGCCAGTGATTTTTTATAGGGACCGTAATGCATTGATTTCTCCACCAAACAAAGCCGCCACAAATCAGATCACGCAACCATTGGCAATTGCTTTTCTTCCCGTTTTCTGAAAACCAGCGAGCACAGGCGACGGAGCATATCAGAATATCATCATATTCTGCAAATACGCATCAGTCTCCAGCTCCTGCCGCTCTTGCCTTCGCCAGCCTCGGATTCAGATTCGTCCAAAAACATCAGTGGAGACTGCAGAACACCTCACTCATCATGGAAATCAGGCGCAAAGTACGCGGATCGCCTACCCGATAATAAACCTTGTTGGCGTCCTTGCGAGCGCGGAGGATATCTTTTTCCCGCAAGATGGCGAGATGCTGAGAAATATTACTTTGTGTGGTACCCACTGCGGAGACAATGTCCTGAACGCTCATTTCTTCTGAACCCAAAACACAAAGCACCTTGAGGCGCAGGGGGTGGGCCATGGCTTTCAGAGAACGCGAAGCCTGCTCGATATCCTCTTCCCGGGTTGGTAACTCTTCCATATTCTTGCCTCTTGGTCTATTAACCATCTTATTGACTTTAATTGAAAATTCTTAAAACAATGCCTGTTTTGCTGCCTTGCGTTTTCATCTCCATGCGCTTAGAATCCGGCCCATGCGGGTGTAGTTCAATGGTAGAACCTGAGCTTCCCAAGCTCATGACGTGGGTTCGATTCCCATCACCCGCTCCATTCAAAAGCAAGGGCTTAGGCATACTTCTTAGGCCCTTTTTCCTTGTTATGGGGCACTGCCGGGAAGCTATGCCGCAGCCATTCGCAATGAACAATAACCCCATACGCTGATTTTGGGAAGCGAAAGCCCCAACCATATCCACCTAGAAAAGCGGTCGATCCAGGCTGTTCAGAATAGCATCCACGCTATTCCGTACAGTGCTGCTCATCTGGATGGGACGTCCCCATTCCCGACTGGTTTCTCCCGGCATCTTGTTGGTGGCATCGAAACCCGTTTTACCGCCCAGACCAGCCACCGGCGAAGCAAAATCGAGGTAATCGATGGGCGTATTGTCTATCAGCGTAATGTCCCGCACCGGGTCCATGCGCGTTGTCATCGCCCAGATGACATCCTCCCAACTGCGCACATTGATGTCGTCGTCCACGACAATAATGAATTTGGTGTACATGAACTGCCGTAAAAATCCCCAAATGCCAAACATCACGCGTTTGGCATGTCCTGGATATCCCTTGCGAATACTGACTACGGCCAGGCGATAGGAGCAGCCTTCGGGAGGCAGATAAAAATCAACAATTTCCGGAAACTGCTTTTGCAGGAGAGGCACAAAAACCTCGTTCAGGGCCGCACCAAGAATGGCTGGCTCGTCCGGAGGGCGTCCGGTATAGGTACTATGATAAATGGGGTTTTCGCGGTGCGTGATGGCTTCGACCGTAAAAACGGGAAATTTCTGGGTTTCGTTGTAATACCCGGTGTGGTCGCCAAAAGGTCCCTCTTCAGCCATATCATCCGGATATATGTGCCCTTCCAGGACTATTTCTGCGCGCGCCGGAACTTGCAGGGGTACGGTCAGCGCTTTGGCCAGCTCCGTCCGTCCGCCCCTTAATAATCCCGCAAATTGGTGTTCGGAAATCGTATCGGGAATGGGAATAACGGCGGCGAGAATGGTGGCCGGGTCCGCCCCATAGGCCACAGCAACCGGGAAAGCTTCACCCGGATGTAATTTCTGAAATTCGCGCAAATCCTGCGCCCCACCCCGGTGCGCCAGCCAGCGCATGATCACCCGGTTACGGCCAATGACCTGTTGTCGGTAAATTCCCATATTGGCACGGCGCTTGTGCGGACCTTTGGTAATGGTCAGCCCCCAGGTCATGAGTGGTGCTGCGTCTTCGGGCCAACAGGTCTGCACCGGCAAGGTGGATAAATCCACGGCATCGCCGCGCAGGATCACTTCCTGACAAAGCGGGCGCGCTATATTTGTCGGAGCCATATACAGTACCTTGCGCAAGGTCGGCAATTTGCTCCACAGGTCCTTCAGTCCCCGGGGCGGATCCGGTTCCTTGAGATAGGACAGTAATTGACCAATCTGGCGCAGATCAGCCAGAGACTCTGCACCCATACCCAGAGCGACCCTTTCCGTGCTTCCAAAAAGATTGCCCAGCACTGGTATATCGAAGCCGCTGGGCTTTTTGAATAACACCGCAGGGCCACCTGCCCGCAGAGTACGATCACAAATTTCCGTCATCTCCAGATACGGAGAAACCGGCACATTCAGAGTGCGCAGCAGGTCACGTTTTTCAAGGTCGGCAATAAAGGCACGCAGGTCACGATAGCTCATGGGCGCATTGTAACCGCAGCCCGGCTAATTTGTCCCGCCTT
>DYJM01000242.1 GCA_020723125.1 Acidithiobacillus ferrivorans | reverse complement strand
AGAGGGGTAAGGATGGACAGGAGCCGCCAGCGCTCACTTCCCTGACACGCGCGGGTTGTCCGTAAACAGCCCGCATTCCGGTCGAAGGGTCAATTTTGGAAGTAATCGGGAGCAACGGAAGCCGATGTTGTTGTTCCAATTATCGGGATCGTTCCTGTTGCGATTCGACGAGCGGGTGTTGTTCTCATTGTTGTTCCACGAGCCGCCCCGCAACGCTCCTCTGGCGTCCCTGCATTTCAGGCGCTCTGCCTGCGAATGCCATTAAATTTCTGGCACAGTTTTTAACCAGCTCCCCAGTAATTTGCCGATCTCGATCAACGCCCCAGACGCGAAACGGTATTGAGGCAGGCTGGTCAATTTTTTTGCGTTTGCCAGGCGGATGTACAGGCGCAATTTTTCCAATTGTACATCTGCCTGGATGAGAATTTGGCGTTTCCGCCTGCTGGAACGCGTGGCTTCGACCAGCAGTTCATAAAAGCCAAAGGCGCTGTCCTCCAGTCGTTTCGCCAGTCGAAATCGTTCGCTTTTGGGAAACTTCTCCGTGTGCTGTAACAGCCACAAGATGAAATCGGATGTTTTGGTGAAGATGGGGGATTGTTTTCGGGTATCTTCTTCCATGTTGGATCTCCTGTTTTTTTGATGAAACGCCGTGGACAAACAGCGCCCATGGCGTTAGAAAATGCTGATTACGCTTCCAGCGATTTACCCTGTCCGATTGGCGTCCCTAGAATTTTCATTCTCAGGTTCCAGGTATCGCCGTAACTGGCGTGATTTGCCCAACTTTGAACGCGCTGGGATAAATCCTGGAATGTCAATTCATTCTTTGTGTATTGTGTGACCATGGTTTTGAGCCTGCGCTGGAAGGCGACGCCGTTGGCGCGTTTGAGTCGGCGGTGATCGGGAAAAACGGTGAATCCCAGGAACGGGATGCCATCTTTGGTCTGTTCAGGTTGGGCGGAATTTTCGTGGATTGTCAGGCGCAGAGTTTGCAGGAATTTTACGATTTGGCCCCGCCAGGCATGAAGATCGGATTTGTTCTCGGCGAACAGCAGAACATCATCCACATAGCGAAGGTAGGCACGGATTTTCAAAATCCGTTTGGCGTACTGGTCCAATTCATTCAAATAGACGTTCGCCCAGTGCTGGGAGGTGAGGTTGCCGATGGGCAGGCCGCGCGGACGTTGAACTGTGAATAATTCATCGCCGGGAAAATACTGCATCTCATATTCATCGGCTTGTACGCCTTCCCCACTAGCGACGATTTTCCGAACAAGGTTCATGACCTTTTCATCCGCAATCGTACGGGCAAGGATCGAAAGCAGGATTTTATGGTCAATGGACGGAAAGAACTGGCGCACGTCGAGATGCATGACGTAACCATGCCGCCGCATGTAGTATGTACAGCGATCCAGCGCGGCATGTGTGCCTTTGCCTTTTCGGTTGGCGTAACTATCGAAGATAAATT
>DYJM01000241.1 GCA_020723125.1 Acidithiobacillus ferrivorans | reverse complement strand
AATTCTCGCCCCTTCCTCTATTACGTAGTCAACGCCGTTTCGCAACGCGGCCTGCCCATGGAACTGGCGCTGCTGCCTGCCATTGAGAGCGGCTACAATCCCAAAGCCTATTCTCCTGCCGCCGCCGCAGGGCTCTGGCAGTTTGTGCCCGGAACCGCGCGGAGTTTTGGACTGCAGAATACGCGTTACGGGGATCCCCGCCTGAGCCTCACGGCTTCTACCAACGCCGCCCTGGATTATCTGTCTTATTTATACAATTATTTTGGTGGAAACTGGCTCCTGGCCATTGCCGCCTACAATGCCGGACAGGGTACGGTTTCCGCCGCTATCCAGCAAAACGTGGCAGCCGGCCAACCTACTGATTTCTGGGATCTGAATCTTCCCCAACAAACTGAAAATTACGTGGCCGAATTATTGGGTCTTGCCCAGGTCATCAAAAATGCCAAGGCTTACCACGTCAGCCTGCCCTATATCCCCAACACCGCCCATATAGCGGTAGTCACCACCCCTAAATCGGTCGCCCTCAATGTGGCTGCCAATCTGATGAATGTCCCGGTGAGCGAATTGCAGCACCTCAATGCCGGAATCAGTTATGGCGTAGTTCCTGCGGACTATCAGCTCGTGGTTCCCAAGGACAAGGCTGCCACCCTGAAAACAGCGCTGTTGACCATGCCGCAGGAGGCAGCCGCCCAGTCCTTGCCCAGCGCACAACCGGCCGTCGCTGCCACAGCGGCGGCCCAGCCCGTCATCCAGGCACGGCTCAGCCGTTTGACGGTACATCCCGGGAACACCCTGTCACAAATAGCCATGCAGGCCGGGGTCAGTGTTCAGCAGCTCAAGCAGTGGAATCATCTGCGCTCGGCGCGTGACCTGCAGGTGGGCCAGCAACTGGTGGTTTATGGGGGGCATCATCTGGAAAACGCCACTTATAGCCAGCCAGCCAGTCACCGTCTCGTCGTGCACTCCGGGAATACCCTTTCGGGACTGGCGCAGCAGGCTGGCGTCAGTGTTCAGGACCTGATGCGCTGGAATCATATCCATTCGGCCAATGATCTGCAGGTAGGAGAACATCTCACCGTTTACGGAGGTCATGCCACTCCCGTTTATACGGCAGCACGCCGACGGCTCACGGTGCGCCCCGGCGAAAGTCTCTGGCAAATCGCGCAGCGGGTCGGCGTAGGTGTCGGCGCCATTGCCCATGCGAACCACCTGACCGAGCAATCCGTCATTCATCCGGGTCAGGTCCTGAATATCCCTTCGGAAACCGCCGTAGCGGCCATCAGTGCCCGCCAGGAACGCGCCGCCACCCAGCCGCGCGCGGCGACTTATATTGTTCGCAAAGGCGACACACTCTGGCAAATTGCCCAGCAGTACCATGTGCAACCCAAGTCGCTCATCCAATGGAACCACCTGGCCTCTGCCAGGGACATTCAGCCGGGCTCACGTCTCACTATCTATACACGCTAA
>DYJM01000240.1 GCA_020723125.1 Acidithiobacillus ferrivorans | reverse complement strand
ACACCTGGGCGGGCGCGAAGGAGGCGAGCATGAAAAAGTTACCATTGCCAGCTGGTATCGTTCTGATCCTCTTTTTGGCCTTGGGGCAAGTGACTTCCGCCCAAGGGGAAGCCGGCGTGGGTGTGCCAGCCCCATCATCTCCTTGCGGCCCTTCTATTCCAGAGCAGCCAATCCCGGATGATGGACGTTGGCTGCAGGTTTGTCTGCTCGATCCACTGGCACCGGAAAGCACGACCGTCACCCATGTGCACCTCAAATACCTGATCGAGCACCCTGACCCCAACCAACTGGAGGTGCGCCTGCGTCGCCAGGATGTGGGCATCGAGCAAATCGTGTGGGAGCGAGGGAAGGCCATTCCGGCTGGCGAGTTTGGACGGGCCAGCGATCTAGAAGCGTTCCGCGGCGTTCCTTCTCAGGGGCAATGGTCTCTTTGGGTTCGGGATGCGGTGCCCGGTCAGAGTGGATGGTTGAAAGCCACCAGCCTGGCGGTAGAATATGCTCCGGTAGGCCCATTGCCCACACTGCTTTCTGGGATAGATGGTCAGCCGACTTCCCGCCACCTGCCAGCGGGTGTGGTCCCATCCCAAACGCCGGACCGGGATCTGAAGAAATCCGGGAGTGAAGGTGTGCTCCCTTTGTCCGTCAGTGGCTGGCAGGAGATCAAGCGCGAGACTTTTGAGGGGGTTTTCCCCAATGCAGGCTGGATGCTGATTGACGCCAACCCTAATGATGGGAAGGAGTATCTGTGGGACGATGACGATTACCGCAGGCATGGAGGATACTGGGCTGCTTGGCCAGCCAATGGTGGAGCGAATTGATACGACCCGGCCAGCAACCCTCATTATCCACCCAATATGGCAAGTTGGATGATCTATGGCCCTTTTGACCTGAGCGATGCCCGAGTTGCCGAAGTTGCTTTCTGGCTTTGGCGGCAGATTGAGGTGAACTATGACCATATCTTCTTAGGGATTTCTCCTGATGGAAGCACTTTTTCTGGCTGGCAATGGGATGGGACAGCAGACTGGCAGGAAATGCGGTTTGGGCTGGAGGGGTATCTGGGAGATTCCAGCGTGTGGGTGGGATGGCTATTTGAGAGTGACAGCACAGTGCAATATGAAGGCCCCTGGGTAGATGATATTCTCATACGCAAGTACATACCGGGACAGGTTACTATTCAAGGAACGTTTACCTATGCAGATCGTGACGGCAGTAGTGCGCGTGGACGCTTTACAAAAGTTTATCTCTACGATCAAGACCCAGGAGGAGGGGATGACCTGCTGGCCGTGGGGAGCACCGACTCTGACGGTTTCTTTCAGTTCCCGACGTTAACCAACTGGGATGAAGATGGCACAGATTCCGATCCTAACAACCGACGGTTGGATGTTTACCTTGTCTTTGAAGCAGATTATGAGGATAGTGCCTCTGCCCGCCATCGTGTCACCGACCTTGATGGTCATACCTATGTCTGGACCA
>DYJM01000075.1 GCA_020723125.1 Acidithiobacillus ferrivorans | reverse complement strand
GCGCTGCTGGAAATGCCCATTGCCAGAGCTGCTGCTACTGCTACCCCTAAAATCCGTGATTTTTTCATCTGTATCCTCCGCCCACAGTTGTGTCGCTAATGACACGATGATTGTGTCTTATCGGGAACAGTGTTGCAAGAACATTGATCTATCAATTTTTTAATCCAATTATCAGCGCTTAAAATATCGGTATATTAGCAACAATAAATATTACTGGATTTTAGGAAATCCCCATTAAAAAAGGGGCCGAAGCCCCTTTTCTTCATTCAGTCAATTTATCATTTGTTGGCCGAATATCCTTTTCAAAAGACTTTCAGCCTGGGAATTGCAGATCCTGCAAACGCATCTGCCGACGCACGATTTCCACATCTTCCTTGTTGAGGGCGAAGGGGAAGGAACGAATGTCCGAGGGCGAAGAATCTCCATAGGGGCGGTTGCAGGCGCTGACTTCTTCATCGTCTTTGCCGGGGCAGCCAGAGGTCTGGAAAGGCTTGCCGGAGTTGATGATGTCTTCCAGCTCAGCTTCGGGGTAGCCGAAGTCCACTACCCGGCCATATTCGTCGAATTTCATGTCATCGTAGCGGCCACCGGCATAATCAATGAGGAAGCGACCCAACTGAACGCGGCGCCAATGATCCTGGGGAACCGGATCCCAGTCTTCCATCATCGAACCTTTCTCCGGGAAAAAGGCAAACATGTGATTATGACCGCCCATGTCCTTCATTTTCTGACAGACTTCAAGAATTTCCTGTTCAGTTTCACCCATGCCACAAATCAGATGAGCGCCGAATTTTTCCGGACCATAAATTTCGGCGGCCCATTCGATGGTCTGCCAGTATTTATCCCAGGAGTGCGGGCTTTGGACAGTCTTGCCACGAGTCCGCTCAAAAATTTCGGGGGTCACGGCATCCAGCGCTACCGTGAAAATATCCGCACCGGCTTCCTTGAGATTGATGAGATCCTGCTTTTCCATGGTGGTCGGATTGGAAAGAATGGAAACCGGGATATGGGGGGCAACTTCCATCCAGCGTTTGAGCATGGTCATGGTGTCATTGTCTGAATCGGGATGGGTAATCATGCTGATGCACATGCGCTGAAAATTGCCTTTGTCGCTGTTCTGGGCAATGCGTTCGAGCATTTCGTCCACCCGCACCGTCGGCCAGTCCACCCGAATGAAGTTGCGGTCGGCATAATCGCGGCTTTCTTCGCGATGCCGGGCCAGACCACAGTAGGTGCAGTTGGCGCGGCAACCTTCCGGGTAAGTCATCAGCAGATTCAGGCAGTTGGTACAGGAGGTGCGATGCATCACGCCGGGCACCAACCCTAAGGTAATGGCGGCCGCCGTACTTAACTGCACATAGTCCGGGGAACGCATCGTCGGTGTTTTGACGAAATAATCCGGGCGATAAAAATTTAGGGTCTGAGAATTTTCTTCGACTACCGCACTCATGGACGTTCCTCCTGTCAATCTGCCTTAAGCGGCAAAGTATTCATCAAAAGCGATCCAGGCGGATCGCATTACCTGGTCTTCCTGGGCTGCAGGCTTGCGCCATACAGCTTCCAAAGCTGTTCTGCGCTGCACAGCCCGGCGCAAAGCGGGTCCGAACTGATCCTGCATGTCTTCTGCATAACTTTCCAGCGCATCTTCATCGCCGGACAGAAAAGCGGCAGCGGCCAAACCGACGGCTTCCCCACTGATGACCGCCGCAGGGATGCCCGCGCCGGTAATGGGATGCGTCAATCCGGCGGCATCTCCACAAAGCAAAACATTACCGTGAATCATGGGACGCAAACCACCAACGGGTATGGCGCCACCGGTTCTACCAAGCACTTCGGGACCAATAATGCCGCGCTCCACCATCTGCTGATGGAGATGCTCGAGAGGTGATTTGAGATTATCCTCAAAGCGTTTATCCGCCCCCAAACCCAAATTGGCAACGGGTCCACGCGGAAACAGCCAGCCGTAACCACCTGGAAAAGCATCAGACAGAAAAATATCCGTATCCGCATAGGGATGCCTCAAGGGTACCGTGTATTGGCGAGTATAAACCACCTGCTGATGCGGCAGTCCAATGGCCTCAGCCACCGGGCTGTGCGGACCGTCGGCGGCAACCATCAGCAAGGGTTCAACCGCTTGCATCTCACCGGAAGGCAGCTTGATTTGGGCGTGGCGACCATCCCAGGCAAGAAAGGTGCTGCGTGTTTTCACCTCAGCTCCGGCGGCCTGAGCGAGCTCAGCCAGTCCTTGATCAAAACGTCCCCGATCAATCATGATACCGGGGAAGACACTATGATGTTCCAAGCCGGAGGGAAGCACAGTCATCATCCCTGCCACATCCTGCACCCGCGCCTGGGTCTCGTGAACAGTGCGCAACAAGGGCATGGGAACAAATTCCGCGCATTGTACCGGCAGGCCAATTTGTGCTCGACGATCCACACACAGTACCCGCAGCCCCTTATCAGCGGCAGCACGGGCAGCGGCCGTTCCCGCCGGACCGGCACCGACAATCAGCAGATCCACTTGTATTTTATTCATGGCTGCTCCGCTGCCATCCGCAGCACCGTGGCGAAGTGTTCAGCCTGCAAACCAAAACCATCAATATGTTGCTGCACAAACAGGTCTTCCAGGATGGCGTCCACGTCATTCAGATGTACATTACGCAGGGCGGCTTCCATATCGACGACGGCGCGGCGGGGTTGGATGAAGTAATCCCCGCTGAAATGCACCTGACGCACCCGATTACCATAACTATCCCAGAGGATTTCCGCCTGCAGGGTTCCTCCCGGCGCACGCAGACTGGCTTTGCGCAGTGGCATGGCGTCGCGGGAACGGTTGTTCACAGCCAACCATTCCGGATCGCGAATTTCAGTCAGCATCTCGGGCAGTAAAGCCATGACCGGTTCCGGCATTTCTCCTGTTTCAAAACACAGCCCCAGGTGTAAGCGGAAACCTTCCAGCAAGGCCTCTTGAACCAAACTTAGCCCCGGCGCTTCGCCCAGCAGAGCTCTCAAACTGGTGACCCGATCGGCAACGGATGCTATGGCATGGGCATCCAGCTTTTCCACGGGAACCCGGAGGACCCGCAGCATTCTGGGTATGTCCAGATCCACCAGCACGGTACCCTGGAAAAGCAAAACATCACCGTCCATGATCCCGCCCGTTCCCGAGATTTTTTTGCCTTCCACTTCAATATCATTGCGCGGACGGAAACGGGCATTGACCCCCAGTTTCGACAAACCTGCCGCAGCCGCCAGACATATTTGCCGGGAGACTGCCGCCATGTCGCCTTTGGGCAGAGCATCCCGATGGCAGACCAGTTCCCAGCCAATTTGGGTCGGATCAAAAATCAACGCACCGCCACCAGTAAGCCGGCGCTGCACAGCAATGCCCTCTTCATGGCAAAAATCCAGATTCAATTCCTGATCCGGAGACTGGTGGTAACCCACCAGCGCTGATTCTTCAAAGCGCAAAAAGCGGAAAATATTGGGAATGGCCTGATCGGCCATGGCCTGCAGCAAGGCTTTGTCCAGCGCCATGTTTTCATCTGCTGGACGCAGACCCGTATCCACGACCAACCAGGGAGCCTGTGCCGCAGGGTTCATTGCGAATAAACCCGATGCTGCGGCAAGCTGGTCACAAGTACCACGTACATTGCTCAAGCCGTGACGACGATGGGAATATCGCGCAGTTGGGTGCGACGCTTGGGAGCGGCAGGCACGTAATCCAGAGGTACAGTCGCGGACTCGTCGCCCATACTGAGCACTTCTTCGCCGACAATCATGGAGCAGCAGGACGGAGTCACGAACACATCCCGTTCCAGATGCTTGGCCAAGGCCAACATGCCATCGGAGGGGAATGCCACCCCATTGAGACCTGCCATGACTGCATAGGTATCGGTAATGGAACGATGAATGCCTGATGGCCGCGCACAACCCAACAACACCGGAGTTTCTGGAAGTGCAGCACGGGCATCCATAAAGAATTTACCGACTTCATCGGTGGGCGGGGTCGCAAACGGGCGACTGGAAGAAGCGTACTGGGGCATAATCACCACCAGCACCAAGGCACTGGGCAGATGCCGTTGAATGATTTCCAGCGAATTCCACTCGCCCAGCAGTTCTCCATAATGCAAACCGATGACAATGTGGGGAACAACCTTCATGGAGGTGGCAACCAAAGCCTCCAGAGCTGCCTCGAAGTCATCCACCGTGCGACGCAGATGGTAAACTTGGTTGATGGTGTCCTGAGCGCCGATCACATCCATCATCGCCACATCCACTCCCGCATCTTCCATGCCTCTGGCAAACTCAGGGGTGGCAATACCCGTATGCATGGCAATTTGCAGGTTGGGATAACGATCCTTGATTTTACGCACCATGGGAAAATACGGTTCATAATGCACCACATTCTGGTGGTCCGACCCACCGGACAGGAGTAAACCGCGACCACCGTCGAGAACAATCTGATCGACCAGACGATCCAGTTCTTCAGGACTGCGTACCGGAATCATGGGTTCCAGAATTTTGGCCTTGCAGTGATCACATTGGAGTTTGCAGTCACCGCCGGTAATGGAGATGGCCGGGAACGCATTTTTACCACAAGCAGAAACTTCCGAAGTCTCGTGGTGTTTGAATGAAGGGGTATAGAAATTGATACGACCCACCTGACTGCCAGTCAGGCCAGACCAACGCTCCCGCATGGATTCGACCAGATCAGCGTTGAGCGTCAGATCTTCCAATGCTTCCACTTGCGAAACAGCGTTTAACCATGGGTTCATATTAATTTCCATCCTCGTCAACCATTAAGAAAGCTAGACGGCCGCAAAATGCGGCCGTCTGACTGGTTAGGGCTATCTGAATAACTCAGCAGCCGCCAAAACCATCAGCCGTCATCTTTTCTTCAAAAGCGGCCAGCGCATCAGCGCCGGTTTTCAGCTCAGCCGAATCACCAGCGAAGTCAGTTGGGGTCAGCTTGGAAATCCAACCACTACCGTAGGGATCCTTGTTGATCAGCCCCGGCTCCTTGGCTACCTCATCATTGGTGGAAGCCACGGTGCCACCCACCGGGCTCTTCAGCGGTCCTACCCACTTACCGGATTCGACCGTTGCGGCAGACTTGTCTTTCTTGATGTCTTTTCCAACACCCTTGGGGGTGTAGGAAACAATCTGACCGGCCAAAGCACAGGCATAAGAAGTCATACCAATGGTCACGCTGCCGTCATCTTCCTTGCGCAACCAAACGTTGTTCTCAACGTTGTACATCAAATCTTCGGGGATTTCACAGCCACGTACAGTTCCCATCATTTTCTCCTTCGGGTTTTAAATTAAAAAAACAATAGCCGGTCAACAGACAAAATCAAATCGGCAAGATCTCCTGCTGAAGCCACTTCATCCACCTCATCAATCAGGTCGTCTGCCTCAATCTCGTAACCAGGCAGGGCCGGCCTGCAAACATACAGTTGCACCCCGGCGTTTTTGGCATCACGAATAAAATCAATGATCCGCTTGCCACCTTCCATCGCTGTGAGATTTTCAGCCACACCCGCCTTCATGAGCCTGACGGCTTCCATGGTGCAAAAAATCTTAACCTCTGCGTCCATGGAAGACAACAGCGAACCCAGATAGAAAGGCGTGGCACAACGATGGGCGGTGCTTGGACCACTGGTCATCACAATAACCACCGACTTTTCACCGTCATCGCTCAGATAATGATCACTCATCGCATCCCCCGCTCACAATGGATGTCGTCGCGCAGACAGCGCTGCCGATACAACTCAAAGGCAGCATCTCCTGTAGACAGTTTCTTCAGCGCTACATCCACAGATGCCACCGGTCTAACCCGGGCGATCCACGCTTCATACGGCTCAATATTCAGCAGGTTGGGATCTTCCAGCACATCCTCATTGGCCAAATCAATGACACAATCAAAGACATTAGGAACCGGACCCGCCCACTTGCCACTTTCGATGGTTGCCACGGGCTTGCCAGTGGGTCTACGTGTACCCGGACGGCGCACCCGCACATGCAAAATTTTACCAGCAATAGATTGAGAAATATCCGTCATGCCCACCGTCAGGGTTCCGTCGCCTTCGCGACGCACCCAGATTTGACACTCCTGATCGTAATATAATTCGGCGCGAAATTCGCATCCGTTACATTCCATAGCCTCCCCCTGTTGACAGCGGCAGGTAAAAAAAAGCGCCCCATAACGGGGCGCTTCCCAACCTTGTTAGACGATACCTTTGGCCGCAAGCAGGTCCATGGAATCGCTGACGTTGTCGGGAATGCCAACCTTGCGCGCAGACAGGCCCATGGCCAACCCTAACAACTGGGTGAAGTAAATGACCTTGACGTTGGATTTGATACCGAATTCTGTCTCCGCACGGACCTGATGCATTTCCAGCCCGGAGTGACAGGTCGGACATTCCGTCGCAATAACTTCAGCACCGGCATCTTCGGCTGCCTGGAGGATGTTCAACACCAACTGTGTGGAGGTATCCGAATCAGAAAGCGTATGCGCACCACCACAGCAAGCGGTTTTCAAGGGAAAATCGACGGCTACGGCACCCGCTGCCTTGAGCAGGTCGTCCATAAAATGCGGGGCATAGCTGGACTCAGAGCCAGGACCCTGGTCCTTTTCCGGGAAGATCTGCCGGGGTCGGGTATACATACAGCCATAATAATTGGCGATTTTCAGACCGTTCAGACTTTTCTTGACCTTGCTTTTGATGCCATCAGGACCGACTTCTTCCATGAACCACTCAAGCGCATGCAAGGTCCGCACATCACCGTCATAAACCGGATCTCCGGATTTCTCCGCCAGATCCTGTACCGTCTTCATGGTTTCTTCGGAAGTGGCACATTCATATTCCGTCTGCTTCAGGTTGCGGTAACAACCGTTGCAAGGGGCCATCACCGTATCACAGCCCTGCAACTTGCTGGCAATGGCCAGATTGCGTGCGGACATGTAGGTCTGCAGCATGGGGTGAATATTCTTCACTTCCATGGCACCACAGCAGTTGTAGTCTTCAAGATTTTCCATCTGCAGGCCAAGTTCCTTGACCAGAACGCGCGTGGACTTGTCGTAGGGGCCGCCGGAACCTTCCAGCGCACAACCCGGATAATATGCAACCTTAGCCATGATGAGCGGCCTCCTTCTGTGCTTTCACATATTCTGCGAGAACTTCTCCGGTCTTGCCCCAGGACTTGGTTTTCGGACGGAAAACAACATTCATGCCCATTTTCGCCAACTGCCCCAAAGGCAAGCCCTTGGACAGACGCTTTCCGAACTCAACAATCCAGGCCTGCACCAGAGGCTGATTGGAACGCTTGAAAAAACCCATCATGACTTCGGTGTCTTCAATGCGACCAAACTCAATACACTGATGGGTGAATTCTTCGTCAAAGTGGGTGGAAAGGGTCTTGGGAGTCAGCCCATTTTCCTCCATCCAGTGTGCGGTGGCTTTCATGACCCCCTCAGGACGCACGTCCTTGGGACAAATGTTGGTGCACTTGTTACAGGACACGCACTGCCAGATGATGTCTTTATCTTTCATCAACTCGGCCTTCAGGCCCAGACGAATCAGATAAATCCAGTAACGCGGATTGAAGTCCACGTTCTGGGCGTACATGGTGCAGGAGTTGGTGCAGGAACCACACTGCCAACAACGATGCACATTCTCACCACCGCTGTAGCTCTGAATGATTTTTTCGAAATCTTCTTCATAGTCGGTGAGCGTACGAGGAGTAATCATCGTGTTCCAGGACCCTGAAACATCCACTCCGTCTACCACCAGATGGTCGTGCTGTAAAATTCGATCTGGATCGATCAGTGTTTTTTCATGAATAGCCATAGCTGCTCCTAAACCCTAATTCATCAATGAATGTCATCTCTTTTGATGCGAGACCCGCCCATCCGCCGCTGCACTTCAACACCCAGCAACTTACGAATCTGCTCCGTAAAGTCGGTCTGACCGCCAAAGTCCGAACGCAAAAAGCCTTCTGCCATTGCCCGAACATACTGTGAATACTGATGCGCGAGAATGATATCCACCATGTAGGGAACATCACGATATACGCCCAACTCCAGCAGTGTTTCACGCATCCACTGGCGCAGCCCCTCAAACATTTCGGGACTCTCGCCAAAAGGAAAATCCGTGAGGTAATCCCCACCACGTATAAACTCACGAATGGCTCCGGAAGTGGTTCCTTGATCCCAGACCCAGCGAGTCATCAGAGGATACCGCTCCGGATCGCTGAAGTGCAGGACTTCAGCAGCCACATCCCTGATGACACGTTTGACCTTTCCGGTAGCTGGCAAGGCCTCTTCGAATCTTGCCATGCGCTGCGTCAGATCACCGTGTCCGGTGAGCAGATCGCGCATCAACTCCCCAACCTTGGCCGCACCTTGTTCCTCAATAAGCGGCCATATTTTCCGTCGCGCCGTAAACATCTGCGCGACGAGATGTTCCATTTGTGTTTCGGTCAGGGGTTGCTGTTCTTCCAGTAGCAGACGGCGAAAACTTGCCGTCTTTTCTGCCATGCTGCTCACCAGATCGACAAGTCCCTGTTGTCCCTCAAAAGCTTCTTCCAGTTCATAGAAGGAACGATTGAGCAGGCCCTTGTCGAGCTCAATGGGCAATGTGGCAGGAACGATATGTTCTTCGTTCCTGTCCTGGTAGATATCAGCTGGCAATTTTCTGCTGTCCAAAGAGATCGGCTACCGCTCGTGAACCAGCGGACTGCCCCTGAGCAATCGAAGTATCGATGTCTTCCGGGCCGGTAGCCGCACCACACACGTAAATACCCTTGCGCGTCGTTCCCTGGCTATTGGTGTACTGCTCGGCACGATCAATGAAGCCGTGTTTTTCGAGACCAATACCAAAAGTCTTGGCGATTTCAGGATTCAGTGCATTGGGATCCATACCGATAGCATGAACCACAATATCCATAGGAATCACAATGGGACGCTTGACCAGAGTATCTTCGCCCTTCACCAGCAGACGACCGTCTGGTGACTTGGTCACTTCGGCAATACGCGCCTTGACGAACTTGGTCTTGAATTCTTCCTGACTTTTCCAGTAGAACTTGTCTTCGTAAAGGCCGAATGTACGGATGTCCATGTAGTAGATGAACACGTCGGTGCTCGGTGAAATTTCCTTGATTTCCATGGCCAGATTCGTGGAAACGGTGCAGCAGATTTTGGAGCACCATTCACGACCAATCTGACGGTCACGGGAACCTACGCAAAGGAGAATGGCAACCCGCTCGGGTACCCGTCCATCCGATGGACAGGTGATTTGACCGGTAGCAACCATCTGTTCCATCTGGCTGGTGGTCAGTACGTCTTCATAGGTACCAAAACCCCATTCCGGCTTGTTGATGGAGTCAAAGTGGGTGAAACCTGTTCCCAGTACAATGGACCCGGCCTCGACCTTGTCACCATTGCTCAGAGTCGCCGTAAAATTGCCGGCTTCACCTTCAAGCGCGGTCACCTTGGTAGATTTGTGGATGGCCACATTGCCGTCCCCTTCTACCCGACTGACCATACGACCAATTGCATCCTTGGCCCACTCACCCGAGGGAACCAGTTTGGCGTAACCAGAGATGATCGGGGCGCCCCCGAGAACATCTTCCTTCTCGACGATGACCGCCTTCTTGCCCATCGAAGCGATGGTTGCAGCTGCTGACAGACCGGCCGGGCCGGCACCTACGACTAATACAGTATCCTGTGCACTCACTGATTTTTCTCCTTAAGCGCCCGCTTTCATGTTGATATGTTGATTAGTGGCGAGTTCGGGGTTGTAGAGGT
>DYJM01000239.1 GCA_020723125.1 Acidithiobacillus ferrivorans | reverse complement strand
GCTCGAAACCTTCCCGAATGTCGGCATGGTGACAGCGCGTCCCTTCCGCACGCCGGAGGAGTTCCTGACGCGATCCGTTGAATGGGCAGAGAACAGCCCCGAGGTCCAGATAGAGCGGGGGCAAATTCTGCCCTGGGAGTGGTTCTACGAATTTTCCACTACGCTCGGTTTCTCCGATGAAGAATTAGAGAAGATTTACGCGTCCACACAAGATTTCGTGGTAACTTACAAGGGTCAAAAAGCCTACCTGGGAGGCAGTCACTGGCAATTCATCACCCGCAAGGAGACCATCCGGCAGTTCCTGCCCTTCGACATGGATCGCCCAATGGGACAGGTGCGCCAACTGGACGCCCGCATGAACGAAGCCGGTTACCTGCGCCTGATGCCGGCCGAACGGTACGTCCAGAACATGAGCAATACCCTGCCTTCGGAGACTCGATCTCGGCAGGCCAAATCGGAGAAAATTTCTCGTCCCAGCCGCCTGTGGGAATTGCCGGTTTTCAAAAAGCCCCTGCTGGCGCTTTACAACGCGATTTTCAATCTATATTACAAGTAGGAGTCATGGAAGATTTATTGTCGGTGGTTGTCTGCCCAGAATGCCAAGGTGAATTCGAAATTGAAGCTGAAAATTTCTGGCGCTGTCAGAAATGTGGACATACCGTGCAGGTGCTCGAAGGCAAACCCATCTTCACCCCCACACCCGAAACCGCCCATATCTTCAAACGTATCGAACGCGGCCCCGACAAGGGCACACCCTGGCGGCAGGCCAACTGGCGCTTTCTGGAATCCCAAATAAAAAGCCTTGACCCTCAGGCCCAAATTCTGGATGTCGGCGCAGGACACGGCGATTTCGCCGACATCTTCACCAACCGGCGTTACCTGTCGGTGGATATTGTCCCCTACGAAGAAGTCCACCTGGTCTGCGACCTGACCGAGCGCATCCCGTTCCGGGAGAACACCTTCGACGCCCTGGTGCTGATGAACGTGCTCGAACACGTCTACCGCTTCCACGAACTGATGGACGCCCTGTTCCGCGTGCTCAAGCCAGGCGGCAAACTCTTCATTGCCGTGCCGTTCATGATCAAAATCCACCAGGCTCCTTACGACTTCCACCGCTACACCCACTATTCCCTGAGAGACATCGCCGCCCAGCACGGCTTCGAGATCCAATGGCTCGAAGGTTACTACGATCCGATCTTCTTCATGGGCGAAGGCACACGCAACTTCCGCTTCTGGGTGCTGCCCAAACTCTCCCGCCCCGCCCGCTGGCTGGGACGCGGCCTGCTGATGCTGATGGATGGTCTTATGGCCCTGCTAAGTTTGCTGGCTGGGAAGCCGTTCGTCAAATCACCGGAAGAAGCCAATAATCCGGCGGCGATTGGGTATCATCTCATTCTAAAAAAGCCTACATCAACAATCTAATGACCAAACGCATCTTCATCTCCGCCGACCACGGCATGGCCATCATCTACTTCATCCAGACCGACGTCA
>DYJM01000238.1 GCA_020723125.1 Acidithiobacillus ferrivorans | reverse complement strand
TTTAACTTTAGTTTCCGCTAAAAGCAGATAGCGACCAGTACTGGAAATCACTTTCCACAGCGGGAATTTCACAAAATGAGCGTGTCAACGGGCTAAACTGGCGCTGTAGCCGCTGGTTTCGGATGTCGAGCCAGGTTTCCCTTGGGCAAATGGGCGGTCACGGACTTCTTTTCTCGAAGTCGCCCCGAAATAGGGGCATCTTTGGGAAATGGCTTGCCGATCAACAGTCGGCGGAAGCGTCCAGGGGTGCGCTTGGGCTTACGATCCCAGAAACCCGTTGGGGTTGGTGGAAAGCTGGCGGCCAGGAAGCTCAGAATCGAGCCTGCCAGGAGCGTCAATTCAGGCAGGCGTTGAACACTCTCTGGATTGTGAACGAACTGGCGATGCGATCCAACCATCTGTTTGGCGCTGAGTGGCACCTGCTCCACGGGCCAGCGGTCTTTGTAGATAGCGCGCACACTCTCTGGTTTGAGAGTAACTGGGGTTGCCAACAGCCAGGGCTGATCAAAATCAGGATCGTAGAATGCGTAGACATCGAAGGTTTGGTTGTTTTTGCTGGGTATGACTTTGTTCAAAATCAGGCCGCGCCAAATCTCCGCACGGATTTCATGCCCATTCTCAACCCAGAGATAGTTTTCATCGGGACAGGTGGCTTCGAGTATTTTGCCTTTGTGTTTGCGTGGCAAGGGACGCACCAATGCACCGTATGTAGGTTTGCGTCCCAGGATATGTTCGGGCAGGAAATTGCGCCGCGCCGTGAAATTGGTTGCCAATCGGATCACATACTGCTTGATCCCGACTGTTTGCAGGGTTGCAATCTTCACCCCCGCATCTACAACCAGAATTTCGTCTTCACTCAGCTCCTTTTTGGCGTTTTTGAGCATGTCTTCCCACAACCGCTTTTCGCTGGTGTCTTTTGGGTGTACCCGCTCAAAGGCGCGCGGCAGGGCAATCCGTTGCCCATTCAGTTCGCCCACTTCTCCGCGGATGCCCATGATCACCGCAGGCAAGGCCCGACCCGCCGCTGGATGGTAATGCTTGCTTGGACAATTCTGCAATGCCGGACGCCAATAGGCCGTCACATCCGCTGTGATTGGAAGATAGCCTTCGTAGCGCCGTTCCTGCCAGCCTGGAAGAGTCTTGACTTGCTCACGCCACAGACTCAGAATTTCCGCTATTTGCCAAACCCCTTTGCGGAATGCTACCCAGGCCCGACGTGTAGCTGCATCCGATAAATCAGTTGACTTCAACGCAGGGAACATAGCCCCTCGGTTTGGCAAGAGCGCGCCGCTCACCAGCATCCACATAAAATGTAAAAGTGCGAGGTTGGTCCCGATGGGTAGATTTTCCAGCATTGTACTCAAAATGGCTATGGTATGATTTGTCATGGTAATGGGTTTCCTGGTTTGGCCTTTTGTTTGGCAAAACAAGGTTACCACGCCTTGCGCCCATTACCATCCCTTTCATCAACACCAGTTAGCGGAAACTAAAGTT
>DYJM01000074.1 GCA_020723125.1 Acidithiobacillus ferrivorans | reverse complement strand
CCGATTCGTACCATCTGTTCTTGATGCTCAAGGATCTCAAGGGCATGTTGGGCTGAGGGGCGCCTCAACCCGTCAGAGTCCGACGCTCTTGCGCTGCTCATCCCACTTTACTGGTCGGTCTTGGGATCAAAGACGGATTGCGGTTTTCCTTGGCGGATGCCCAGGACAGGGGGCACGTGGATTTCTATGGTGCCCGCATCGGTCTGCCCCTCAATGGCACGTCGAGCTCCCACATCTTGAAATTGTCATTAAATCCGCGCTGAATGATATGCAGATTCAAGACGGAGTGGTTGACCTTCATCTCATGAAATACTTTACTTAATCCGCAGTCATCGCTAACATGCCGCGCTTATGTTTTCCGCTAAAACCAACAGTCTGCATCTTGCCAAAGTGACTGGCCCCGGCGATCGTCTGGAAGGTCCGGTTGATCTTGCTGCATGGAGCCGTCTGGCGGCGGCGATGGCAGAGCTGGAATCGGTGCGGGCAGATCTGGATTTGCAGCGAAGTGGTTCAGTCGTGTTGGCAGACGGATTTATAGAGGTTTCTGGACAAATTCGCTGTGAGCGTTGCCTGGGAAACATGCCTTTATCTTTAAAGGTGCCCGTGCATAGCGGTCTGGCTGAAACCGAAGAGATGGTCAGTACGTTGGATCCTGATCTGGACATCGTGTTGGCCGATAAGGGTGTTGTGGCATTGCAGGCGTGGTTGGAAGACGAGGTTCTGCTGGCTTTGCCCATGATTCCGCGTTGTGCGGAGTGGCAATCCGGCACTTGTCCGGTATCCGGACTGGAAGCATTTATTTATTGTTGATTAATGGAGATTTGAGACATGGCCGTACCACAAAGTAAAACTTCCCATTCACGTCGTAATATGCGTCGTGCCCATGATTTTCTGACAACCGTCAACCGCTCGGTCTGTGCGAATTGTGGCGCTGCCAAGTTGCCTCATCACGTTTGCCCCGAGTGCGGATTCTACAAGGGCCGCGAAATGGTCAAGAAGTCTGTGGAAGCCTGAGTGACTTGCTGAATCGGCACAACGCGAGCTTGTTCTCATGCCGCATATAGCGGTTGACGCCATGAGCGGAGACAGTGGCCCCTCGACGGTAATCCCTGCCATCAAGGATCTGCTGCAGAATTACCCCGATGTCACTTTTCATCTGGTCGGGGACAGTTCTGTCCTGAAAAATGAATTGCAACGCATGCATCTTCAGGATTCGGAGCAGGTGAAAATCCACCATGCCAGTCAGGTAATAGGTATGGATGAGGCGCCTTCCCAGGCATTGCGGGGTAAGCGCGATTCATCCATGCACATAGCCATTGCCCTGGTTCGCGACGGGCATGCCGATGCGGTGGTCAGTGCGGGCAATACGGGTGCATTGATGGCCATGGGCAAGGTATTCCTGCGCACCATACCGGGAATTGATCGCCCGGCGATTGCGACCTTCCTGCCTACCACCACTGGCCGTTTTCTGGCCCTGGATTTAGGCGCCAATGTGGATTGTCATCCTGAACATCTGCTGCAGTTTGCCGTCATGGGTTCGATACTCGCCGAACGGGTGATGGGCGTGGCCAAACCACGTGTCGGCCTGCTCAATATCGGGTCCGAAGAAATCAAGGGTAATGAGCAGGTCAAGGAAGCTTCTTTGCTGCTGCGTGCGGCACGGCTCAACTTCATCGGTAATGTCGAAGGTTCGGACATTTATCGCGGCATTGCTGATGTGGTCGTTTGTGATGGTTTTGTGGGGAATGTCGCACTGAAAACTTCAGAAGGACTGGCCAGCATGATCAGTCACGAGTTGCGCGCCAGCTATACGCAAGGGATTTATGGAAAGCTGGCTTATCTGGTCAATCGGCCCATCTTGCAGCGACTCAGAAAGCGTCTGGATTCCCGGCAGTATAACGGGGCGACCTTGCTGGGCCTGAATGGGATTGTCATTAAAAGTCATGGTAATGCCGATCGCTACGCCTTTGCGCGGGCGGTGGAGGTCGGCATTGCCGAGGCCAAGCACCGGCTGACCCTGCATATTGCTGAAGTCATTCAGGAAAACCTCAATCCCGTGGTGCGGAACAGCGCGTGAATCCCATTTATAGTCGTATTGTCGCTACTGGCGGATATCTGCCCGAGCGCGTCCTGCATAATGCCGATCTCGAACAGATGGTAGATACCAGTGATGCCTGGATTTTTGAGCGTACCGGTATTCGTTCGCGGCATATTGCTGCAGAAGACGAAAAGACCGTTGACATGGCCGAACATGCCGCCCGGCAAGCCTTACGGGATGCAAATATTCAGGCAGAAGACCTGGATCTCATTCTGGTCGCGACTACCACGCCCGATCAGGTTTTTCCCAGTACGGCCTGTTTGTTGCAAGCCCGACTGGGTAATCGTGGCGCGCCGGCCTTTGACGTGCAGGCAGTATGTACCGGTTTCATTTATGCTCTGGCTACGGCTGATCAATTCATTCGCAGTGGTACGGTAAGAACGGCCCTGGTAGTCGGGGTGGAAAGCATGTCCCGCATTGTCGACTGGACCGACCGCTCGACCTGCATTTTGTTCGGAGACGGAGCGGGCGCGGTGGTCTTACGTGCAGATTCGACACCCGGTATCATTTCTACGCATATTCATGCCGATGGAGCCTATGCCGAATTGTTGCAGGTTCCGGAAGGCCGCGAGCAATTGACCATGCAGGGCAATGCCGTTTTCCGTATGGCCGTGCGTACGCTGGGAGAAATTGTTCAGGAAACTCTGGCAGAAAACCAAATGGGTCCAGAGGATATTGACTGGTTGGTACCCCATCAGGCCAATATCCGCATCATCCAGGCTACGGCCGATAAATTGAAGCTGCCCATGGATCGGGTAGTGACGACGGTGGAACATCATGGTAATACTTCTGCAGCATCGGTGCCTTTGGCACTGGATGATGCAGCCAGGCGGGGATGCTTCAAGGCCGGGCAAAATCTTCTGCTGGAAGCCTTTGGCGGTGGTTTTACCTGGGGTTCGGCGTTGTTGCGTTGGGCTTGAAGTGTATGTTGCCCACGGGCATCAACTGACAGTTTGCTTTAGGAGGAGTTTCGATTGCACGGCTCTATCGCCTTTGTGTTTCCCGGTCAGGGTTCCCAGTCTGTTCAAATGCTTGCCGATCTGGCGTCTACCCATCCCCTGGTCCAGGAGGTTTTTGCAGAAGCCTCTGACGTATTGGGAGAAGATCTCTGGTCTCTCAGTCAGAATGGCCCTGTCGAAAAACTCAACCAGACCCGCTGGACCCAGCCCCTGATGCTGGCTGCCGGTTATGCGGTGTACCGGGTATGGGAGGAAGAGGGCGGTGCTTATCCCGATTTTGTCGCCGGGCATTCCCTGGGTGAATATACGGCGCTGGTGGTTGCCGACGCGCTGGATTATGCCGATGCGGTTCGTCTGGTGGCCGAACGTGGCCGTTTGATGCAGGCGGCCGTGCCGGAAGGTTCCGGTGCCATGGCAGCGGTCATTGGTCTGGCGGATGATGATCTCAAGCGGCTCTGTGCTCAGGAAGCTCAGGATAATGTCCTCTCTGCCGCGAACTTTAACGCGCCCGGACAGGTAGTGGTGGCTGGCGAAACCGCCGCAGTGGAAAGACTGGTTGAAGCGGCCCGATCTGCCGGTGCCAAACGGGTCGTTCTGTTGCCGGTCAGTGTCCCCAGCCACTGCAGTTTGATGACTGAAGCGGCGCAACAATTTGCCACGGTGCTGGAGTCGGTCGCTTTCCGCGCCCCGAAGGCCATGCTCATCCACAATGCGGACGTGCTGAGTCATAGCACGCCGGATAGTATTCGTGCCGTTCTGGCCAAGCAATTATACAGTCCGGTACGCTGGACGGAGACTATTCGTCATCTCGCCAGGCAAGGTGCCCTGACCTTTGTGGAAATGGGACCAGGACGGGTTTTGTCCGGTCTTGGCAAGCGGATTGAACCTTCTTTGACCATGCTGCATGTAGAAGATGGTAAAAGCCTCAAGGCTGCTCTGGAGCTGGTTTGATGGGAAGCACACTGGAAAATCAGGTCGCGCTGGTTACCGGGGGCAGTCGCGGTATTGGTCAGGAAGTAGCCCGGGTGCTCGGCAATGAAGGGGCCCTGGTCATTGCAACAGCGACCACCAGCAAGGGGGCTGAGGCCATTTCTGCAAATTTTCAGGCTAGGGGCATCCAAGGACACGGGGTTGTTCTGGATGTCACGGATGATGCGGCGATGGATGCCTGCCTGAAAAAAATTCAGGTTGAATATGGTGCACCAACCATCCTGGTCAACAATGCAGGAATCACTCGGGACCAGTTACTGTTGCGCATGAAAGATGAAGACTGGGATGCGGTGATGGCGACCAATTTGCGCGCCGTTTATCGCCTCAGCAAAATTTGTGTGCGTGATATGCTTAAGGCGCGCTTTGGCCGTATAATCAATATCACTTCGGTGGTTGGCAGCATGGGTAATGCCGGACAAAGTAATTACGCGGCGGCCAAGGCGGGTGTAGCGGGTTTTACGCGTGCCCTGGCCAGAGAAGTCGCCGCCCGTCAGGTGACGGTCAATTGTGTGGCTCCCGGCTTTATCAGCACCGATATGACCGAAGGTTTAAGTGAGTCCCATAAGGAAGCGCTTTTACAGCAAATTCCTGCGGGTCGCTTGGGTAGTGTCACTGATGTTGCGGGGGCCGTGGCTTACCTGGTCAGCCCGCAGGCCGGTTATATCACCGGACAAATTCTCCATGTCAATGGTGGCATGTGGATGGGATAAGGTAACGTTGGCTTTACAGGACTGCACCCCTGTGGTCCAATCTCGCCGACAATAATTTTTAACCAGCAAAGGAGTTTCTCCCAAATGGAAAATGTGGCAGAACGAGTAAAGAAAGTGGTAGTCGAGCAGTTGGGCGTCAATGAAGATGAAGTGACCAATGAGGCTTCCTTTGTGGATGACCTGGGCGCCGATTCTTTGGACACCGTGGAACTGGTCATGGCCCTCGAAGAAGAATTTGACTGTGAAATTCCCGATGAAGAAGCTGAAAAAATTTCTACCGTGCAGCAGGCTATTGATTATGTTTCTTCTCACCTGCCCGCCAAGGATGCCTGAGCGGCGAATTATCTAAGGGTGATGAGGAGATCTGACGTTTGAAGAGACGTGTAGTCATTACTGGACTGGGTATTGTTTCGCCGGTAGGGATCGGTATTCCAGCCGCATGGGATGCCATTGTGCAGGGGCGTAGTGGTATTGGCCGTGTCACCCGTTTTGATCCTGCCCCTTACAGTTCGCAAATCGCCGGAGAAGTGCGCGGTTTTGATGCCACCCAATATATTCCCAGCAAAGATGCCAAAAAAATGGATTTGTTCATTCATTACGGCATTGCGGCAGCGATGGAAGCCATTGCCGATTCCGGCCTGAAAATCAGTCCGGATATTGCTGAACGGGTGGGTGTTTCCATTGGCAGCGGCATTGGTGGCTTGCCTGGCATTGAGTCAGAACATCAGGTAGTTATGGAAAACGGCCCCCGACGTATTTCACCATTTTTCATCCCGCGTTGTATTGTGAACATGGTCGCAGGGCATATTTCCATTATGTATGGCGCCAAAGGTCCGAATATTGCCATGGCTACGGCCTGTTCCACAGGTACCCATTCCATCGGTGATGCCGCCCGGCTCATCGAATATGGGGACGCGGATGTCATGATTGCCGGCGGTGCCGAAGCCGCCATCAGCCCACTAGGCCTGGGTGGTTTTTCAGCATCTCGCGCTCTTTCGACCCGCAATGACGAGCCGGAAAAGGCGAGTCGGCCCTGGGATAAGGATCGTGATGGTTTTATCTTGGGTGAAGGGGCCGGGATTCTGGTTCTTGAAGAATATGAGTTCGCTCTGCGGCGGGGTGCACGTATTTATGCAGAGCTGGCCGGCTATGGTATGAGTTCCGACGCCTATCATATGACCCAGCCTGCGGCAGGCGGGGAAGGGGCAGCTCGGTGTATGCGTGTCGCACTGCATAATGCCGGTGTTCAGCCGGAACGGGTGGGTTATATCAATGCCCACGGCACTTCCACCCCTTTGGGCGATCGTGCCGAAACAGAAGCCGTACATGCCGTCTTTGGAGAGCATGCGCGCTCTTTAGCCATGAGTTCCACCAAATCCATGACCGGCCATCTGCTGGGAGCAGCGGGGGGGGTAGAAGCCGTATTTACCACGCTCGCCCTGTATCATGGCATATTGCCGCCGACCATCAATCTGGATACAGCCGATGAAGGCTGCGATCTGGACTACGTCCCCTTGCAAGCCCGCCAGCAAAGCGTAGATGTCGCTCTGAGCAATTCTTTCGGTTTTGGTGGTACCAACAGCACCCTCGTATTTCGCCGCCATAGCGACTGATCCGTTCAGTGTACGAGCAGGCCGTGATGATGGATGGGGTCCCGCAACAGTCTGGGGCCTGTCCGGCTGCTCTTGACCGTGCTTTTCATTATGGTGATGGTCTGTTTGAGACCATCCCCATCATTCAGGGTAAGCCCCTGTTTTGGGATGAGCATCTCCAACGCCTTCAGACGGGGGCGCAATTATTGCAGATGAATCTATCCGAACCATTGCCTTGGCTTGAAGATTTTCAGCGCTTGCAAGCGCATGTTTGTTTACCCGATCGCTACGTTCTCAAATTGATTTTAAGTCGTGGTCCGGGAGGGGGTTATGGTATTCCCCGCAATGGCTCCCTTGCCCGTTATGTGTTTGCTGCGGACTGGCCCGAGCGCAGTCCAGCTTATTGGCATCCGGGGATTCTCGCGGATATTTGTTCGGTTCCCCTGCTGACCGGAGCCCCTTATCTGAAAGCGAAAACCCTGAATCGTCTGAATCAGGTCATGGCCCGCAATGCCTTGCCGCCGGAATACGCCGAGGGCATTGTCCTCGATCAGCAGGGCTTTTTACGCGAAGGGATCATGTCCAATTTATTCTGGGTTGCTGCGGGCGTGGTCCATACACCCTCACTGGAGGAGGGGGGTATTGCCGGAATCCAGCGTCAGGCGATTTTGAATTGGCTGCAGATATCAGGCATTCCCTGCCGAATAGGGGATTATCGGGCAGAAAGCCTGATCGAGGCAGAGGAAATTTTTTTCAGTAACAGTCTGATTGGCATCTGGCCGGTCAGGCGTTTTCAGGATCGTAACCTGCCGGGCAGCCAGGGTAAAATCAGTGCCCAAATACTGCAATGGCAGGCAACACTGGGGCTGGGTCCATCCTGATGCGGCGCATAGTCCTGACGTTGCTGCTGCTCATTATTCTCGCTCCGCTGGGCTATTACGGTGTGACCATGTACTTGCCGCAATCTTTTCCCAAGCCGGGAAAGCAGGTCCCTATCCGGCTCGGCAGTGGCACCTTGGAAAGTATTCAGATTTTGCACAAGGCGGGTGTTCTGCCTTATCCACAGATGTTTCGTGTGGCCTGGATTTTGGCCGGTCGTCCCGTGCTGCAGGCGGGTCTGTATGATTTTCAGGGCCATGTTTCGCAGGAGACTATTCTGCAACGTCTGATACATGGACAATCCCGGCCACTCAATGTGGTCATTATCCCCGGTTGGAATTTGTCGCTGATTCTTCAGGAGTTGCGTTTAAAGTCGCCCTATCTGAACCTGCATGGACTTCCGACGGGTGATCAGGCCGCGCAACAACTGGCTGCTGCAGGAATCGGCACTCAGGACAGTGCTGAAGGTTGGCTTTTCCCCGACAGTTATCGTTATGTTCCCGGGACTTCAGCCCTGAGTATCCTGAAGCGCGCCTATCAACGGATGAACAACAACTTACAGCATTTATGGTCGCAACGTGCCCCCGGATTGCCTTTAAAAAACCCCTATCAGGCGCTCATTCTGGCTTCTGTGGTGCAAAAGGAAGGAGCGCCTCCCGCACAACAGGCGCATATTGCGGCCGTGTTCTTGAATCGATTACGCCAGGGAATGCCACTGCAGTCAGATCCGACGGTGATTTATGCGCTGGGCAAGCACTATCAGGGGCATTTGACGCCGCAGGATATGCATGTGCCTAGTGCGTATAATACCTATCTGCATGCAGGGCTCCCGCCAACGCCTATTGCCATGCCCGGCTTAAGTAGTTTACAGGCAGTATTGCATCCGAGTGACAGCCACGACCTGTATTTTATTGCTCAGGGGAATGCCTACCACTATTCGACCAGCTACAGGCAACATATCGAGCAGATAAAACGCTATCTGCAGCCTACTGCGAGGACGCTTTCATGACAGCTCAGGCATCCACTATCCAGGAATCCACGATCACGCCGGGAATGTTCATCACCCTGGAAGGCATTGAGGGTGCTGGCAAAAGCTCTGCCATACCAGTGCTGGCGGCTTTTTGCGAAGCGCAGGGATTGAGCGTGGAGCGTACGCGGGAGCCGGGTGGTGGTCTTTTGGGTGAAGCCTTGCGCAGCATATTTTTGAATCCGGAATTGGCTCTGGATGCGGAAGCAGAATTACTGCTGCTTTATGCAGGGCGACGCGACCATTGGTTGAACCGGATTCAGCCGGCGCTGGCGGCAGGTAAGATCGTCCTTTGTGATCGTTATGAAGATTCCACCTATGCTTACCAAAGCGGGGGCAGGGGGTTTCCGCAAGAGCGTATTGCCGAACTGGCGCGCTGGGCTGGCATTACCCGGGCACCGGATTTGACTTTCTGGTTTGATGTCAGCCCGGAACTCGGCGCCGCCCGTATTCGTGCCCGGCGGCCAGATCGTCTGGAACAGGAACAGACCCCTTTTTTTACCAGAGCGCGGGCCGTGTTTGCCCAACGTCAGGCGGCCGAACCCCAGCGAATCATCCGCATTGATGCCTCAGCCCCCATGGATCAGGTGCATGCTACGCTGGAGCAGGCTCTGGCTCCGCGTTTGCTCGAGCATTTTTCATGAAAGCTTTTCAGCCAGATCCCCAATCCTGGCAACCCATCCAGGCCGCATTGGCCTCCGGATTACCGCAGACCATGCTGGCAGTCGGTGAATCCGGTTCTCTGCTGCGTCTGCATCTCGATGCGCTGCAGGCCGCCACCTTGTGTTTCAAGCCGACTGACGAAGGGTTTGCCTGTGTACAATGCCGCTCGTGCAAACTGCTGGCGGAAGGCTCCCATCCGGATTTATGGGTAGTAGCCCCTGAGCCGGGTAAGCAGATTGCCATCGATACATTGCGTCAGGCCATGGAATGGATTCAGTACACGCCGCAGGTCAGCAACTCGCGCTGGTTGCGCATAGATAATGCCGAAGCCATGACGGTGGCAGCCGCCAACGCCATTCTTAAAACCCTGGAAGAACCCCCCACCCGTGCACACATAGTTTTGCATAGTGAGCAGCCCTCGCGTCTGTTGCCCACCATTCGCTCCCGCCTGCAGCGCATTCCTCTGCCGGAAATGCAGATGCTGCAGTCCATGCACTGGTTGCAACAGCAGGGAGTAGATGCAGAAAATAGCCGCGCTTTGCTCCGTCAATTAGGCAATCGGCCCTTGCGCGCCCTGGAGTTTTGGGAGGCCGGTTGGCTGGAGCAGCGCCAGCAATGGATGCGCAGTTTGCTGGATTTGTCAGGGCAGGGGGTCGTGGCGACCCTGAAACTTGCGGAGCAATGGAGCAAAAGTCCGGATCTACTCCTGATCCGGGAGATGGTACTGAATGTCCTCGCCGATTTTATGCGTTTGCGACAGGGGCTGCTGGACAGAATTGCTGACCTGGACTATCTGGAAGAGTTGCGACTGAAAGCTCCGGATATTTCGGCGGAAGCACTGCAGTCCAACCTGGATGGCTGGTTGCAACTGCCATTGACCCTGGCCCAAAACAGCAATGGGCTGATGGTCATGGAAAAGTTGCTTTTGGACTGGCTGAAATTGTGGCCAAGGAGGAAAACCCATGGAATTCAAAACTGAG
>DYJM01000237.1 GCA_020723125.1 Acidithiobacillus ferrivorans | reverse complement strand
CCAATACGGTTCAGTTAAGAAGGCCCCAGCTTGACTCCTGAAGCCAAGTGTGGATTATATAGACAGACCACGCTTGGAAACAGGAGTCAACTATGGGATTCAAACTACGAACGATTGCACACGATGTCAGGTTTCCAGATGAAGTAAGATTGAACGCACTGGAGCAAGCGGTTCCCCAGGCCGTTGTGGAAGCAGTGATAACTGACTTGGGCGCAGAAGAACAACGCACGCGGAAGCTGCCGGCTGCAGTGACGCTTTGGTTAAGCATTGCGATGGGTCTATTCACAAACATGGCCTTGAAACAAGTACTGATCAAAATGGTCAAAGGACTTCGCTACATCTGGCCTGGCGATGAAGACTACGAGACGGCGAACAGGAGTGCAATCTGTCAGGCACGCTATCGGCTAGGAGCCCAACCCGTGGTTGAGTTGTTCCACCGTGTGTGTGAACCGATGGCCACAGAGCAAACGCCTGGGGCATTCCTGTTTGGCCTGCGCTTGATGTCCATTGATGGCGACATCGAAGATGTTCCAGATACGCCGGCCAACCTTGCTTTTTTCGGCCGACATCATGGCGGGCGAGGTGACGGCGCTTTTCCCCAGATGCAAGCCGTGTATCTGTGTGAATCAGGTACCCACGCGATTTGCGATGCTGGTTTCTGGCCATGTCATACCAGCGAACGGGTGGGAGGTTTACGGGTCTTGCGTTCGGTGGGAGAAGGCATGTTAGTGATGTGGGATTGCGGCTTTCACAGCTTTGATATGGCAGTCCGAACCCGGCAGCGTAAAGCCCACTTTCTGGGCCGCTTGCCTGCCCACGTCAAACCCAAATTTGTTAAAGCACTCCCTGACGGCTCCTACCTGGCGTACCTCTACCCTTCCGACTACCAACGTAAGAAACGGGGCGAACATCTCCTGGTACGTGTCATTGAGTACACCATTGATGATCCCCATCGGTCTGGACATGGGGAGTTACATCGCCTCATCACCTCATTGCTGGATCCAGACTTATACCCAGCCCATACACTGGCCTGTGAGTACCATCAACGCTGGGAGGTCGAAATCACGATTGACGAGGTGAACACCCATCAACGCTTACCCGACATCCCCTTGCGCAGTCAGAAGCCCGCCGGTGTCATCCAGGAAGCCTATGGTCTGTTGATTGCCCACTACGCTGTGCGTTCCATTATGCACCAAGCTGCCCGGCAGTCTGGACTTGACCCCGACCGCTTGAGTTTCATCAATGCCGTGCAGATCATTCGCGATGCCATCTCCGAGTTTCAGATGACAACCTCAGAACAGTTGCCTCGATTGTACCAACGCTTGCTCCATGATATCGCTCGCCACCCTCTACCTGAGCGCGACAACCGTTCCAATCCGCGCGTGGTCAAACGCAAAATGTCAAAGTTCAAACTGAAGCGGGAGAAGCACCTCTTCTGGCCCCAACCATCTAACTCGTTTCAGGAGGCCGTCGTTATTCTTAACTGAACCGTATTGATA
>DYJM01000236.1 GCA_020723125.1 Acidithiobacillus ferrivorans | reverse complement strand
GTTTCCGGTAACTGAAACCACTCCAAGATCAGCTTGGAGATAAAAGAACCTTAACATTCTTTGGAAAAGCTCGTAAAGGAGCGTGGCTAGGCAGGTACAGGCCGTTTTGAACGCCTGTGACCGCGAATTCCCTTTGGTAAGTGATCGGTCACGGAGGCCTTTCTCCGAATTCGACCCTGCTCAGGGGGTGCCAAGTTTGGGAAAGTCACCCGAGCCAGCCAACGACGCAGACGTCCCGGAGTAGGCTTGGGACTGCGATCCCAGAATCCGGTAGGAATGGGGGGCAAGGTGGCTGCCAGGTAGGTTTGGATAGAGCCGGCTAACAAAGACAACTCAGGCAGACGATAGCAGCTTTCTTCAGCAAAGACAAACTGGCGATGAGCGCCAACCATGTGCTTGCTGGCCAAAGGTAATTGCTCGATGGGCCAGCGAGCGTGGTAGATGCCCCACACATCAGGTCCGTTCAGCTTAAGCGGACAGGCCAACAACCAAGGTTCCGCGAAGCGGGGATCGTAAACGGCTATCACCGTGAAAATCTGGTTCTCTGCGGAGACTTTGCAATCGGTCAACACCAGGTCATACCAAAACTCAGCTCGGAATTCTAGGCCTTGATTCTGCCACGTTTCCGTATGATCTGGTGGTGTGCGCTCAATGAAGTGGCCATTGTAAGAGCGTGCCAAGGGGCGCACGATTACGCCATACTCAGGTGAGCGTCCACCTGAGGAATCAGGCAGGACGTTACGCCGGGCGGTAGAGTTCTTGGCCAAGCGCACTACAAAACGAGATAAACCAGCCGCGAAGAGGGCCTGGGGCTTGAAACCGGCATCGAAAACCGGGATTTCGTCGTCTGCTAGCTTCAGAGCAACCTGCTTGACGAGTTCCGTTTGCAAAGCATGCTCGGATGGGTCTGCCAGATCGGCCCGGATCAGGTTGGTCAGCAAAGCCATACGTTGTTCACCGACACTGCCTACTCGTCCAACCAACCCGAACACGACTGCCGGCAGAGCCTTATCTGCTTCTGCATCATAGTGCTTGCTCCTGATCCCTTTCACCGATGACCGCCAATACGCGGTGATATCTACGGCCTTGACGTAGTAGCCTGCATATTGATGAGCCCGCCATTTCCCTTGTGCTTCTATGTGAGTTTGCCAGGCTTCCAAGATCGGGTTGATTGACCAGGCTCCGTATCGGAAAGCGGCCCAAGCACGTCGTACTTCTGCCGCTCCCAGTCCAATCGCTTGTAATGCTGGAAACAAGGCGCCACGGCTGGTCAGCAATGCGCCGCTGACGAGCATCCAAAGAAATTGGTAAAGTGCTAGATTGGTTCCAATTGGCAAGTTTTCGACTACCGTTGCCAATGCCTGTGTAGTATAATGGATTGTGTCCATGGTCTCACCTCGTGGTTTGATTGTTTGGATACCTTTTTACCACGGGTGAGGCCTTTTGTCATTTTTTAGCGGAAACTAAAGCTTAACATTCTTTGGAAAAGCTCGTAAAGGAGCGTGGCTAGGCAGGTACAGGCCG
>DYJM01000235.1 GCA_020723125.1 Acidithiobacillus ferrivorans | reverse complement strand
AATATGCCCGACGTGCTCTGATTGAGCAGGTCTCCGCCAAGCTAAAACTGGTGCTTGCTGAAAACAGCGCCGCCCGACGTGAAAGCACCGAGGCCATCCAGAAGCTCGAAGAGGCCATCAAGAGCCACGGTAAGGAACAGGTCATCGAGCGGGTGGCCTACATCTGGTTCAACCGCTTCTGCGCCCTGCGCTTCATGGATGTGAACCGCTACACCCGTATCGGCGTGGTGTCTCCCGCCGAAGGACAGTTTCAGCCCGAGATTTTGGCCGAGGCCAAGATGGGGCATATCGACGAAGAGATGGTGCACGACAAGGTCCGGCAGCAGATCTTCGCCCTGCTCGCAGGCACTGCACCCAGCCGCGACCCGCAGGGCGAGGCCTACCGCCTGCTGGTGGTGGCCGCCTGCAACTTCTTTCACCGCGCCATGCCGTTTCTGTTCCAGCGCATCGATGACTACACCGAGCTGCTCATGCCGGACGACCTGCTCTCGGGCAACTCCATTCTTGCCTATACCCGCGAGGCGATGACCCCCGATGCCTGCGAGGATGTCGAGGTGATCGGCTGGCTCTACCAGTTCTACATCTCCGAGAAGAAGGACGAGGTGTTCGACGGCCTGAAAAAGAACAAGAAAATCACACCCGAGAACATCCCGGCCGCCACCCAGCTCTTCACCCCGCACTGGATCGTGAAGTATCTGGTCGAGAATTCGCTCGGGCGACTGTGGCTGCTCAACCGTCCCGGCTCGAAGCTGGTCGAGCAGATGGACTATTACATTCGACCAGAGACAAGCAATCAGTTGTCAGTAATCAGTAATCAGCCGTCAGTAATCAGTAATCAGCCGTCAGTAATCAGTAATCAGTTGTCAGTAATCAGTAATCAGTTGTCAGTAATCAGCAATCAGCAAGAAAATACTGACGGCTGCAAACTGAATACTGATTACTTGCGGGTTTCTTCCCCAGAAGAAATCCGCATTTGCGACCCGGCCTGCGGCTCCGGCCACATGCTCACCTATGCCTTCGACCTGCTCTACGCCATCTACGAGGAGGAAGGTGTTGATCCCGCCGAGATTCCGGAGAAGATCCTCACAAATAACATCTACGGCATCGAGATCGACGAACGCGCTGGTGAGCTGGCCGCCTTTGCCCTGACCATGAAGGCGGCTTCCAAATTTCAAGGGGCCAAACAGCGCCGGTTCTTCAACAAGGGCGTCAAGCCGAACATCTGTGTGCTGGAGAATGTCCACTTCGACGAGGACGAGCTGAAAAACTACATGGACTTTGTCGGACGCGACCTGTTCACCGCGCCGCTGCAAACCACCCTGCGCCAGTTTGAAGAGGCCGACAACTTCGGCTCCCTGATTCGTCCCGCAGTCACCGACGTGGATGACATTCTCAGGATTCTGGAGTCAAAAAACGTCTCCGGGCAGTTGTTCCTCAGCATGACCCATCAGAAGGTGCTGCAAGCCCTGCGGCAGGCCGATTACCTCAGCCCCAAATACCATGTGGTGATTGCCAATCCGCCGTACATGGG
>DYJM01000073.1 GCA_020723125.1 Acidithiobacillus ferrivorans | reverse complement strand
CCGAAGCCCATGATCGTTAACCGTTGCGTGATTGATTAACGATGATTGTAGAGAACGTGAAGGTTTGCCGTCAACTGTTTTGTTAACGGCGAACGGCAAGCCGCCAGACAATGACGTGAGGCTCCGCTCCTTCTAGAAGGAGTCCACCAGCCCCGAAGGTACCCGAGCCCAATGTCTCAAGAAGCTCCCGGCTGATGTTCAGCGCTTGTGCTGCGATATTCCTGACGGCGTCTTGCTGACCAAGCCCCGCGTTGAAACTTTTTCTGTCGTGCCTGGAGCCGTCCTGGTTCCATGCAACCTGCTGATTCTTGGCTGACGTATGTTTTTCACGAGCGATATGAACGTGTCGTTGCTCTTTTGTTTCTGGCCGCATGGGATCGACCCGAATCATGAAGTCCTTTAACCTGCAGGCTCCCATCGACCTTCGGTGAGAGGTTTCAGCCGAGGCAAAGACGACACCTCCTCGGTCAATTCAAGCATCAGGTAATCGATTTCGGTCTCTGCCGATTCAGCAATAAATTCCTTGAAGCTTTTCATCACCACCCCACCAGCAGCACGTTCATCCCCGCCATCGAGGCATCCGGCACGCCCACCACGGTGATCACGACCTCTTCCTCATCCGGCTTGCCCAGATGGAGATAGGTGCCATCACTCAGCGGTTGCCAGGCGATGGCCTCGGCTTCGATGGCGGCGAGGTCGGCAAGCTCGGCCTGCAGATTGAGAAGGCAATTCTCACTCACGATTGGAACGCACTTTGTCACTGTCCAATCCCATCGGACCAACAACCTTCAGCAACTTTTCAATCTGACGAATTTCCCCTTGCAACTCGTCCTCTTCGATGTATCTGAGCATGAGCCGGCTTGGCGCGGTCAGTCGTGCCGCCTTGACTGACCGTCCGGAGGGCAACCGCATGAAACGATTGCATTCAATCATGTGTTGGTTGGCAACCCGAAACGGGAGCGTGGCCTGGGCGGTATCTTGATCGGGGGACAGTATCCGGCTCATGACATCCAGTGAAAAATGGCGGTGCCTTCTCAGTTGCTCCGACAAGGACACATGCTCGCAGAGAATAGGCATGAAGTCCGTTCCAGGGGCGCTACCAGAGGGACCAAAGCGCTGAAACCACAGATACCAGGCAGCCACAAACTTCGCATCAGAAATTTGGTGCCCCTTGCTTTGTGGGAAATAAATTGCCATCTATCGATCAAGGTAGTTTTCAGCGATTCACGGCCGAAACCAGGTAATCACGGATCAAACCCGCTTCAGCCATGCCTCTGGCCAATGGGTGATGTTCTGTTCAAGCTCGCTCTCATTGAACGGCCAGGCGGGTTGTTCAATCACGAACTCCGGGTGCTTTGCGGCAAAGTCGCGCGCAGCCCAAGTCGGATTGTCGGTCGCCCATTCCGGAGTCCCGCGTGGTACGTCAGCCAAGTCGTACATGATGCCGTCGGTGGCTACGATGTAAGAACCTGGCGTCACCAGATCGGCATAGGCTTCCAGTTCGTCGGCAACGTGCGCGTAGGTGTGGTTCGAGTCCAGGATCACCAGCACGGTCTCGCCTGGCTGCACCAAGGACTTCACCTGCGCGACGATTTCCGGAGCCGTGGAGCTGCCCTCGATCAGCGTGATGCGGTCACTCAAGGGATGCGCCTCGATGGCTGCGCGGTTGTGCGGGCGAATCTCGATGTCGATGCCGATCACGCGACCTTTCTCCATCGCTTTGCACAGGCTGGAGTAAAAAATCAGCGAGCCGCCATGTGCCACGCCGGTTTCGATGATCACATCCGGCTTGATCTGGAAGATCGCTTCCTGCATACGGATCATGTCTTCGGGCAGCTGAATGACAGGCCGGCCCATCCAGCTGAAGGTGTACTGGTATTTCTGGTTCCAGCCCACGCGCACCCATTCGCGGGAGATCGCCTCGAAGGCGGCTTTCGAATAGAGGTCAAGCACCTTGGTTTGGCCTGCGTTATCCATCGTCAAGGTCTTGGCTTCTGTGTCCAGAATCAGCTTCATCATTCGCTCCAGTCAATTAAATTCAGTTCAATGCCGGCCTCGGCCAGTATTTGCAGGTTCTCTTGTCGGTAATTCGGGTTCATCAGCACCGCGTTGCACACGCCACGAACAGGTAGATCGGCGGGCGCAACAATCGGATGGCCTGTACCGGGAATGAAGCGCCCCTGTTTGTTCGGGTTCAGGTCCACCACGCAATCGATCAGAGCGCAGTCGGGATCGACCAGATTTGCAAAGGTCGCTCCTTTTGCACCGGCGCCCCACAAGGCCACTTTTCCGCTCTGCCCCAGATCGCGCAGGCGCGCCAACCAGACTTCTCTGAGCTTCTGTTCATCGGCCGCATAAGCCATTGCCAGTTGCACGGTCTCCCTAGTCGCTGGCAAGGTTTCGTCAACATCCGCTACACGGGCTTCCAGCCATAGATACTGCCCACCAAAGATGTGCTCAACGCGCTCCACGGCGAAGCCGGTGCGCCGGAAGGCAAGTCCCAGAGAGTCTGCGGTAAAGAGCGAGCAGTGCTCGTAGAAAAAATCCCAGATCACCCGGTGACGCAAAATCCACTCGACACAAGGCGTCTCGAAAAACACCCTGGCCTTCGGCGACGACGCCAAGGCAGCACGCACCGAGCGCAGAATTTGCAAGGGCTCAGGGACGTGCTCGATCACATGGCGGCACACCACCACATCGGCCGCGATGTCCGTGCAGCTTTGATCGTAGTAGCAAGTCCGAAACTGTAGCCGGCCGTTCAAGTCGGTCAGCGGCCCCACATAACTGGGATCGAATCCAAAGCCTCGGTTGTTGGCGCCCGGGTAGTTGACCAGCTTCTTGAGGAAGTGCCCCTTGCCGCAGCCGACCTCCACAATCGTACAGTTACGTACGCCCTGTCGCTCGACCATATCCTGCACCAGGCCATCGAGATAGGCATCGAAATAGGCCGAGCACGACTGGGTATTGTCATAGTCCTCGCCGTAACTCAGGCGCGACAAGTCAAAGGCCTGGTTGAAGACAAAGCCGCAGGCCTCGCAAATGACCAAGTCGAGCTCGCCGCGCGTCACCGTGCGGGCGGCATCCTGACGGGTCACCACCAGATTCTGGTGCACGGGAACCTGGGAGCGCTGCAAGAAAGGTTTGAGTTGCGCGTGCTCGCACACTGGGCAGCGATGTATCTTCATGATTTCTCCCCGTGGAACGTACGTTCAAGGCCTTGCGCCAGCGTGAGCGCGGGTCGCCAGCCGAGCGCCTTGAGTTTCAGGTTCTCTCCAACAAGCAAGGGGGGCTCCCCGGGCCGCTCCGTGTTCAAAGCCAGCACTGGCTCTGGATCAGCGCCCAGCAAGGAGGCCAACGTCCTCACGACTTCGGCCAAGCGTACGGGCTCGCCCGAGCAAATGTTGTATGCGCCGCTGGCCCCGGTGGTGAGCAACCGGACGAACCCCTCGGCTACATCGGAGGCGTGCAGGAAATCCCGGTAGGCCGTCGCGTTTACCCCAAACGGCGCACGCTCCCCCCGGAAGACGTCGATCAGCGAAGGAATCAGGCGGCTGGCTGATTCCCCTTGCCCGTACGGCAGAAAAATCCGACCCCAGGCACAAGACACTTGGTGCTGCGCACACACCGCCATCACCAAGCGACGGGTCGCATCCTTGGCCGCACCGTACAGGGTGGCAGGATTCAGCGGCGTGCTGTCTTCCCGGCAATAGCCATGCGCCCAATCGTATTCAGCGCAGGTGCCAGCGATCACCACCAGCTGGCCGCCAGCAGCACAAAACGCCTCTACCAGCCGCGTTGTCGCTTCAGCACAACGCAAATTCAAAGGTGAAGTCCAGTATTTGCCGTGCTCGGCATACCAGGCCAGGTGCAGCAGGTGAGTCGCCTGAGCTTGCTGCACCAGCGGACCAAAATCGGTGATGCTCAGCAGATCGGCTTCGATAAACCGCGCGGAAGGCTGCGGCCGGGCACGGCCAACTGTGACCACCTCGATCCCTTGGTGTTGCAAGGCCTTCAGCACATATCGGCCGACAAACCCGCTGCCCCCGGTCAGCAACACCCTCATGGAGCCTTGGCCTTCGAAACTTCAAGCGCTGGCACAGCGGTGACGAATTGCCCTCCCCATGCCTGCACATAAGCGAGTTGCGCCATCACTTCCTCACGCAAATTCCACGGCAGGATCAGAATGAGATCTGGTCGATCAGCTTTGAGATGGGCTTCATCCACGATGGGAATCCGGCTGCCCGGCATGCACTTGTTCTGTTTGGCTGGATTCTTGTCGACCACATAGGGCAACAGGTCAGGACGGATGCCTGCGAAATTCAACAGGGTGTTGCCCTTGGCGGCCGCCCCGTAGGCACCCACTTTCAGTCCGCGCCGCTTGGCATCGATCAGGAACAGCACCAAATCATCCTTGACCTTCTCCGCTCGCTGCTGGAATGCCTGGTAGAACGCCGGAGTGGTCATGCCTGCTTGGGCTTCCGTTTCCAGCAAACCAGCCACCGCAGCGCTGCGCTCATGAAAACCTGTGTCACTGCGTTGAGCAAAGACACGCAAGCTCCCACCATGGGTCGGCAATTCTTCGACATCGAACACGGTCAGCCCGTTGGCGGCAAAAATCCGCTGCACTGCCGTCAGTGAGAGGTAGGAATAATGCTCGTGATAGGCGGTATCGAACTGGTTTTCCTGCACCATGCGCAGCAGGTGGGGAAACTCGAAGGTGACCACGCCCTGCGGCTTAAGCAGGCGGGTGAAACCGGAAACAAAGTCGTTGATGTCCGGCACATGGGCCAACACATTGTTGGCGGCCATCAAATCGGCCTGCCTGCCCGACTGCACCAATTCGTCCGCCAGTTCCACCCCAAAGAAGCGCTCGACGATGTCGATGCCTTTGCCGCGCGCCGCGCTGGCGGTACTGGTGGTGGGCTCGATGCCGTAGCAGGGAATCCCCGCCTGCTTCACGTATTGCAAGAGGTAGCCATCGTTGGCGGCCACTTCGACCACACAGCTGCTGGCGTTCAGGCCGAAACGGGCGATCATCTGATCCACGTAACGCTGCGCGTGCGCCAGCCAGGTGGTCGAGAACGAGCTGAAATAGGCATAGTCTTGCGTGAAAAGTGCTTCACGTCCCGCGTGGTCTTCCGTCTGCACCAGCCAGCAGCTTTCACAAACTAGGATACGCAACGGAAACCAGATTTCAGGGGCGCGAACGGCTTCTTCAGTCAGGTAGGCATTCGAGGGCGGGGCGTTGCCCAGGTCGAGAAACGGCAGGTGCAATTCGCTGCCACAGTGACGGCATTTCAAGCGCGTACTCCTTCAAAGTCAGATGTGATCAGCGAATGTCCGGCATCACGAGCAGACAGTTCAGTGATGGTCAGGGGCCAGCGGATGCCCAAGCGTGGATCGGTGGGGTTCAAACCACCTTCGGCCTGGGCCGCGTAGGCGGCGGAATGGCAGTAGAGCAGTTCCACATCGTCGGTCAGCGCCTGAAATCCATGGGCAAAGCCCTCGGGAATCAGTAGGGCGCAGCCGTTCTCAGCCGAGAGTCGCTCGGCGTGCCAATGCAAAAAAGTCGGCGAGCCAACGCGTAAATCCACCGCCACATCCCACACTTCCCCCCGGATACAGGACACCAGTTTCATCTCGGCATGGGGCGAACGCTGGAAATGCATCCCCCGCACCGTCCCCTGCTTGGCGGTATAGGTGTGGTTGATCTGGGCAATCGGCTGGGTCCAGCCGGCCGCTGCCAGCTCTTCCGCACAGAACAGGCGTGCCAGAAAGCCCCGGTTGTCACCCAGGCGCTGACGTTGCACGCGCTGCAGACCCGCCAGCGGTAAATCTGTGATCGTGAAACGGCTCATGGTTGGGCCTCACACGCTTCTTTGGAGCCGCATTGTTCAATTTCGGCAAGGCACAGTTCACGTGCGTCGGCGCCGGCGTGCTGGGCTTGGTACCAAGCCATGGTGCGCGTCACCGTCTCGACCAGACTCCACCGAGGCTGTACGCCCAGTGCCACGCGTGCCTTGGCGGTTTCCAAGGCCAGCCAGCCAGCCTCGTGGGGACCGCTGCTGCCATCCCCATAGCGGACATCGCCCTTGCCATAGAGTTGGTGGGCCAGTTCAACCACCTCGCGCACCGTGGCAGCTTCGTGAGTGTGGGGACCAAAGTTGTAAGCGCCAGCCAGTTCAGGGTGATGCCAGAGTTTTTCCGCAAGCGTCAGATAGCCGTGCAAGGGTTCCAGCACGTGTTGCCAAGGGCGGATGGCTTGCGGGCGGCGAATGTCAAGCGCCTCATCGGCTTGCCAGGCGCGTACTGCATCGGGGATCAAGCGGTCTTCCGACCAATCGCCACCGCCGATCACGTTGCCGGCGCGGGCCGAGGCCACTGCGACACCTTGCTCTTTCAAGAAAGCATCGCGGTAGCTGGCGATCACGATTTCACTGGCCGCCTTGCTGGCACTGTAGGGGTCATGCCCGCCCAAGGCATCATCCTCCCGGTAAGGGTAGGGCTGCTCCAGATTGCGATAAACCTTGTCGGTGGTCACCATCAGCGCTACGCGCACCGAATCCAGACCACGCAGGGCATCCAGCACATGGGCGGTGCCCATGATGTTGCTGGCAAAGGACCCCAACGGATCACGGTAACTGGCCCGCACCAAGGGCTGTGCGGCCAGGTGCAAGACAATCTCCGGCCGGCAGGCGCGCATCAAAGCGGCCAAGCGTTCGGCATCGCGGATATCGCAGAAATGGCTGTCAATGCCCTCGGCCACCCGCGCCAGTTCGAACAGATTTGGCGTCGTCGAAGGTGGCAAAGCAATGCCGCAGACCGTTGCACCAAGTTGCCGAAGCCAAAGCACCAGCCAGCCGCCCTTGAAACCGGTATGCCCTGTGACGAGGACGCGCTTGTCGTGCCAGAAAGCTGTGCTCATCATCACCACTGCTTCCAGGGGGCATTACCCGAAGCCCACAGATCTTCGAGCAGATTCTTTTCGCGCAGGGTATCCATCGGCTGCCAGAAGCCGTTGTGCTCGAAGGCGTGCAACTGATTCTCAGCGGCGAGCCGAGCCATGGGTTCGAGTTCCCAGCTGGTGGAGTCCGCAGCGATGTAGTCGATGACTTTGGGCGAGAGGACAAAGAACCCGCCATTGATCCAGCCCCCGTCACCACGCGGTTTTTCGATGAAGCCGCGCACGGCATCGCCCTCACGGGCCAGGGCACCGAAGCGGCCCGGTGGTAATACGGCGGTGACCGTCGCCAGCTTGCCGTGGGCCTGGTGAAAGGCAATCGATGCGGCGATGTCGACATCGGCCACGCCATCGCCATACGTGAAGCAGAAGGCTTGCTCGTCCTTGAGGTACTCCTTGACCCGCCGCAAACGCCCACCGGTCATCGTATCTTCCCCGGTATCCACCAGGGTCACGCGCCAGGGCTCAGCCTTCTGCTCATGCACTTCCATTCGGTTATGCACCATGTCGAAGGTCACGTCCGACATGTGCAGGAAGTAGTTGGCGAAATATTCTTTGATGAGGTAGCCCTTATAGCCACAGCAGATCACGAACTCGTTCACGCCGTGGGCAGAATAGCTTTTCATGATGTGCCAAAGAATTGGCTTACCGCCGATTTCGATCATGGGCTTAGGGCGGAGGTGGGTTTCTTCGGAGATGCGGGTACCAAGGCCGCCTGCCAAAATAACTGCTTTCATGAACGATCTCTTTGACAATAATGCGCCCACATCTCGCGCAATGCTTCTTCAAACTCCACACAGAATCCAGTCTCATCCATCGCCAGACTGCGACGCATTTGATCGGGAAGGCGGGCTCTGATTTCGGAAAGCTGATCGATATCTGATGCCAGAGCCGTTGCAATTTTCAGATATTGCTCTACGCTATCAGCCAACCACTCTAGATGCCCTACAGAGGCCAAAACATTGGCGCCGACCCTGCCAACGGTTGGGCGATGCGCCAGCGAAACGAATGGAATGCCGCTATACAGACTTTCGAAAAGCGTGGTACCTGAATTGTGCGGGAAGCAATCCAACATGATGTCGATCTGCTGCATGGGAATCCAGGCTGGAGTATCGAAGCCGACCGAGAGCCGTTCTGCCTCAACCCCGTAGGCCTTGAATTTCGCCTGCATCCATTGCTGCATTTCCTCTGTCTTGAAATCACCGCTATTGATGACCAAGCGTGCCGTTGGGATGCGCTTCAGAAGCTCCGCCCAGACTTTGATCAATCCATCGTTGATCCGCACGGCTCTGGAGATGGTGCCGAAAGTGACATAGCCATTTTTTCTGGCTGGCAATTCACTCGGCGGGGGAAAATCTGGTGAGGGTCGATAGACGAGCGCTGGGCGGCTCAAGCGCCAGGGCTGTTCGGAAAGCAGATGCTCATACCCTTGAGGCACCAAATATTCATCGGTCAGGTAGTAATCGATTGCGTTCAGGCCAGTCGTGCATGCGTAGCCCAGCCAGCTGACTTGCACGGGTGCCGGCTTGAGGGAAAAAGTCTGCAGCCGGTTGTGGCCGGAATGTCCGGCGAGATCAATCAGGATATCAATCTCATCTCGCCGTATCTGCTCGGCAAGTTCATGGTCCGAGACCCCTAGGGTATCGCGCCAGTGATCGAAATAGGAGCGGTAGCGCTCCGTCATTGCGTCCGGGTTGACGAGCTCGGCGTAAGCATAAATCTCGAATTTTTTATGGTCGTGATGCGCCAGCAAGGGCTCGAGGAAAAAGCGCACCGAATGCATCCTCAAGTCTGGCGTGACATAGCCAATTTTCAGTCTGCGCAGCGGATCGCGTGAATTTTTATGCTCTACTGAACTCGGGTTTGGCAACAAAGCAAACTGCTCGTTGTATTGCGCGTATACCTTGAAAATTTCTTCTGCGGATAACGTCGGATGGTAGTTCAGGCAGAACAGCAGATTGCTAAAAGCATCTTCCAGGTTCGGCTTTAAAGCCAGGCAGCGTCGATAGGCCGCCACGGCCTCATCAAAGCGGCCCAGATCTTGCAGGCAATAGCCTAAGTTCATATACACCAAAGGCTCATCAGGCTTGAGTTGCTGTGCCCGATTCAAGGCTTCGACTGCGGACAACTGTCGTCCAAGACCGTGCAACAAGCTGCCAAGATTGATGTAGGTGTCAGCAAAATTCGGGCTGAGCTCGATAGCCTTCTTGAAACAGGCCATCGCCTGTTCGGGCTGCTGGGTCAGCTTGTAAATTGCCCCCAGGTTGTTCAGTGCCTCGATGAAATCTGGCCTGAGTTGCAACGCCTGTTGCAGCGCAGTGACGGCTTCCTGCAATCGCCCGCGCTGTTTTAGTGCATTGCCCAGGTTGTTCCAGCCTGCTGGCCACTCAGGCACCAAACGGGTGACTTCACGGAATGCTTCGATGGCCTCATCCATTCGCCCCAGGCCGATCAATGCATTGCCCATGTTCAAGATGGCACGATGGTAATCAGGCTTGATCTCCAAGGCCCGCTGCAATAGCTGCATCGCCGCTTCGTGCTTGTTGTTGTCGCTCAAGTTACCGGCGGCGTTGGACAACAGGTGTGGGGAGGCGGAATCCAGTGCCAAGGCTTTCGCAAAGGCTACTTCCGCCTCGCTCCATTTGCCCTGTTTGTTCAGCGCAGTACCGAGGTGATCCCACAACTCGGCATCGCCTTGTTCCAGCATCACCGCGTTGCGAAAAGCTGGTTCGGCCGCCGCAGGCTGTCCGCTCTGCAAGCGTGCCAGGCCGATGAAATCCCAGCCACGGCCAGCCTGCTTAGGAAAACGCTCTACCCAACCAAGCCCAGCCTTCTCCAGGGCAACGTAATCGCCTTGGCTGTATAAACCGTGACATTGGTTGAAAAGATCGCTGAGCGCTTTCCTAAGGGATTCAGGCAAAGGAACCTGCCGAACTTCGGGCTGAAAGCGCGGATCGCCGGGCCAAGCCTGGCTTGCCTTTTTCCTTACGCGCTCGGCCTGAGCTGAATCATTCAGTTGTGCATGGCAAACCATCAACGCGTGCGCCGCATCGGGGTCCTGGCGATTCAGCTTGTAAGCACGCTCAAGCCAAGGCAACGCATCTTTCACTCGCCCTTGCATCAGAAGACAGGCACCCAGGTTGTAGATGGCCACCACCTCCTGCGGTTTTTGCTCGACGATCTGTAAATAGAGACGCTCGCCTTCCTGCAGGTTTCCTGCGCGGACGTAGTCGCCAGCCAGTT